>CAYGTS010000001.1:0-50165 GCA_964352905.1 uncultured Legionellales bacterium
CGCAGTGTATGAGTTATACATGAGCATTTCGATAAAAGATTTTCGCCGTTTTTAAACCAAACGCCAGTCCTCTTGATAAGCGGGGATCAGCGTCTTCCCATCTACAGGGTAAATAGTTACATACAAATAAACATTATAATTAAGCATGCATAAAGCAGGTTTTAATTTTGTAATATAGCAAAGTAATTAAACAGCCAATAGGGTAAAAAATACGGCTAATACGATTAGGCTTACGATAAACTTCGTCTTTTTGGCAGCAACTTTGTTGCAAATCTCTTTCGCATCCTCATTTATTTGCTTATAAACTGCGGTGCTCACTCGATTTGCGCCTCGCTGCTGCTCAAAAATACTGGTTTATCGTAAGTCCTAACAATTTTGAAAATATACTAAGTAGTAGCTTCCATCATTGCGAGCACGAAATGCGAAAGCGGGGATCAGGGTCTTCCCATCTACAGGGTGAAGTTACAGTATTTTTACAGTAAGAAAACGAGATGGAAATGATCCCACGCAATAAGTATTGTTTAATGCCGCCCGGAATGACCAAACCCACCTTCACCACGATCGCTTGCGGAAAACTCTGCAACCACAGCAAATTCGGCTTGCACGATGGGAACGAATACTAATTGCGCAATGCGCTCACCTGGCTCAATGGTGTAATGATCGGGCGAGCGATTCCAGCAGGATACCATGAGTGGCCCTTGATAATCGGAATCGATTAAACCAACTAAATTGCCTAAGACAATGCCTTTTTTATGGCCTAAACCCGAACGCGGTAAAATCACTGCGGCCAAATGCGGATCGGCAATGTGGATGGCAAGCCCGGTGGGAATTAATTCGCTGCTGCCCGCAGCTAATTGTAATGGCGTATCAATGCAGGCACGTAAATCTAAACCCGCTGAACCCGTGGTGGCATAGCTGGGTAAAGGATACGCTGTGCCAATACGTTGATCTAAAATTTTTACTTGGATTTTTTGCATGTTACGATCCTATCTTTAATGTGTTAGTAATAAATTCCATTAACAAGCGTGCTAGTTTAGTTTTGGGCATGCGCGGGAAAGATTGTTGTTGCTGCCCCCATAATACGGTGACAGCATTATCATCGCTATTAAAGCCAATACTAAGATCGCTAATATCATTGGCAATAATCAAGTCCGCTTTTTTCTTGATTAATTTTGCCTGCGCTTTTGCGATTAAATCTTCTGATTGCGCAGCAAAACCAATGCAAAATGGTTTATTCGGTAATTGCGTAACACTGCTTAGAATATCAGGATTGGGTTTTAATTTTAAAATCAACTCTTGCTCACCGCTAGCAATTTTTGCCGCAGCAACATTTTCGCAATAATAATCAGCAATTGCTGCACTACTAATGAAAATATCGGCTTTGCTAATGTGATCGTGCACGGCTTGATACATTTCTTTGGCCGTGGTGACATTAATGCGGTTAATACGATCTGATGCAGTTACATGGCAAGGCCCTGCAATTAAATCAACACTCGCGCCTAATTCATACGCCGCTTCGGCCATGGCAAATCCCATTTTGCCCGAACTTTTATTGGCAATATAGCGCACCGGATCGATGGCTTCATGGGTTGGACCTGCTGTGACTAACACCTGTTTGCCAGCTAATTTTTTTTGTGAAAAAAGGGTGACTATTTCATCAAAAATTTGGGTAGGCTCGATCATGCGACCAGGCCCCACATCACCACACGCTTGTTGGCCAAAATCAGGACCAACCATTTTAAATTGGCGTGCTTTTAAGGTTTGTAAATTAGCTTGGGTCGCTGGCGCTTGCCACATTTTTTCATTCATTGCGGGTGCTATAATGACAGGCGCAAGGCTTGCTAAACACACGGTGCTGAGTAAATCATCGGCGCGCCCGCTGGCGAGTCTGCTTAACGTATCCGCAGTTGCGGGTGCGATGATAATAGCATCGGCAAAGCGTGCTAATTCAATGTGGCCCATTGCTGCTTCTGCGGCTACATCGAATAAACTATCGCGTACGGGATAGGAAGATAATGCTTGCATAGTCATTGGCGTAATAAATTCTTTGGCGCTTTCCGTCATCACCACTTGCACTTTAGCTCCTGCTTTGGTGAGTAAACGCAATAATTCTGCACTTTTATAAGCTGCAATGCCGCCGCTAACACCAAGAATAATCTGTTTATTCCACAATTGTTTCATTTAATTACCAATCTCGTTATACTAGCCTTGCAGCTGTGGGACGCTGAATTGGAGTACATGCTATGACGATTCGTCACTGGCCGCAAGCTGAACGCCCACGTGAAAAACTCATTTCTCAAGGCCCTGCCGCGTTATCTGATGCTGAATTATTAGCGATTTTGCTACGAACTGGTCACAAAGGCAAGACGGCCATTGATCTTAGTCGAGATCTTTTGGCTTATGCTGGCGGTTTGCGCCAATTAATGCAAACTGATTTAGCCGCGTTAGCTAATTGCAAAGGCTTAGGCCAAGCTAAAGCCACTGTTATTGGTGCTGTGGCTGAAATCACACGCCGCTTGGCGAAACAAATGTTGCCACCTAAATTGATGCTATCTTCAAGCGATGCCACGAAGCAATTTTTACAGTTGCAACTGCGTGATCATGATAAAGAAATTTTTGCGTGTTTATTTTTAGATACACGCAACCAATTAATCGCCTTTGAAAAATTATTTATTGGTACGTTAGAGCGCGCCGATGTATACCCACGCGAAATTGTAAAACAAGCGTTCAAGCACAATGCCAAGAAAATTATTTTTGCGCATAACCACCCTTCCGGTGATGCAACACCGAGTTCTGCCGATATTGTTTTAACAAAAAAATTGAAACATACTTTAAGAGCATTAGAAATCTTAGTGATCGACCATATTATTGTTGGCCATGATCAATGTATTTCATTGCTGGAGTGCGGTATGTTATAACTCTTAAGGTAACGGTAGCGCAGCACCATTGATTGCTTTGCCATTAATGGTGATCTTACCTTGCTTGTAACTCGCATCAAGTTTGTATTGATCGCCATCTTTGACTAACCAACCTTGCGCAACTAAATTGGCTAATTTAGCTTGTGCTTGTTGGCTTGCTTGTTGCTGGGGATCTTGTGCCGCCGTGTTGGTTTGATCACCATTGCTATCACCAGTACTCGGCGAGCTAGGCGCCGCACTGCTTTGCGATGACTGGAGTTTTAAGTTAGCTAAAGCTTGTGTTGTTAGCATGGATTGCACAAGATTACCGGGCAATTGTAAGCTCACGTTGGCTGTAACAGATTTTTGCAATTGTTGTATTGCAGCTATCATATTTTTGGGCGGCTCTTTCATTTCAGGGAAGGTGATGTTGCCTTGCAGGCTCACCAAACCACTGGGTGTATTTAGCTTTAGATTATTCACACTGAAAGCTGCACCTTGCGCAATAATCTTAAAAGCACTTGGTATTAGCATCATCATTTCAGCATTTTTTTGCTGCAGCGATAAATCTTGATCATCGTTAATTTTATTCATGGCTTGTAGCAGCTGACTATACGCTTTCGCATCAAGCTTTTTAATATTAAAATCTAATTGCCCTGGGCCATAAGTTTGATTATTCACAATAACTTTAGCAACTGCAGCCTTAAAATTACCACTAAGTAAATTTGAAGAAATAGATTGCTCATTATTAACTTGCAAATTTTGGATGACCACATCATGATTATCAGCATGAATAGTAAAATTAGGCAAATCAAAGGATGATGTGCCTGTCATGATATTTAATTTCTTATCCAGTTTGCCATCAAAGTTAGCAACCAAATTACCTGAACTTAAGTTAAAATCAGGGCCAGTGACTTGCAGCGGTAACACACTTAACGTACCTTGCAACTTGGTAAAACCAACCGTATACACCCCTTTGTGTTGCATACCTTGCCAATCAACACTGTAATTATCTTTTTTAAATTTAATCGGGAAAATTTCAGAAAAACCATCAAATTTACCCGTTAATGTAATTAAGGTACTAGAATGAACAACCGGCAAATCACCTAAATATTTTTTAACCACATCGGCAGTATTTTCGTCAAAAATGAGGCGGGTATAAACATAAGCGCGCCCAAGATCCCAGTGTACTTTGTTGTTGAAATCACGTGAGATTAAAATTGGGCCATGTTGAACATGATCCCTAATGACCCAACGGGGTGTGGTCATGTTTCCTTGCGCATCTGTTTCATAAGCCAGTTTTTTGAATTGAGCTTGTTGATTTGCATTTTTAAATTTAATTTCTAAATCAGCCTCAGATGAAAACCACCCCATACGATAATTTTTAACCGCTACGGTGAAAGGCAAACCGGCTGGCAAATCTTTATAAAATTTTTCTAGACTTGATTTTGCTAATAATCCCATTCCATAAGGTAAGACCCCTAAGACGAGAATCAGTAAAACGATAACTGTTGCGATTACCTTACGCATATCACATGCCTCCAAAGTCGGTACTTAAAAATTGATTACGATACCGTAAACTATAATCGACAACTGAAGAGAAATAAATGATAAATTCATTTTTTTCTGTAGCTGAGTGATATTCTGATGCTGTATATTTGCAATCGTTATTGCTGTGCGCATATTGCATGCTGAAAAGTGCCTTGAATAATAGCTATCAAATCTTGTATTGTTTGCTATTCGTAACTAAAAATTCTTAGGCTAAATAGATGGCGAGCGGGCAACTTTTTGTTTTCATCATTCTTTTTTGTACCTTAATTTTATTTATTTGGGGGCGCTGGCGTTACGATGTGGTAGCATTCTTAGCTTTGATCGCCACAGTTTTAACCGGTGTTATTCCCTATAGTGCCGCTTTTGTAGGTTTTAGTAATCCTGCCGTTGTCACGGTTGCCGAAGTGATGATTATTTCCAGCACACTAGCCAACTCAGGTGTGATTGTAAAATTAGTAAAGTACCTTACCCGATTCACTAAAAACACGTTTTTGCATATTAGTTCTCTTTGTATTATTGCTGCTGTCTTATCGGCTTTTATGAATAACGTTGGCGCATTGGCATTGTTAATGCCGATTGCCATGCAAACTGCAAAATCCCACCAGCGTTCACCCGCATTATTACTCATGCCACTCGCGTTTTCTTCCATTTTAGGCGGATTGATCACCTTAATTGGTACACCACCCAATATTTTAATTTCTGCATTTCGCATGCAATATCTAGGGAAACCATATTCTATGTTTGATTTCGCGCCGGTTGGTTTAGCAGCCTGTATCGCCGGTGTAATCTTTATTGTTTTGATTGGCTGGCGTTTATTGCCCAGAGCGCGCATGACAATAAAAACCACCGAAGATACGTTTAATTTTAGCGATTACATCACGGAAGTCCGAATTACAAAAGATTCTATTTTTACCAATGACACCCTTGAAAAATTTGAAAAATATTCTGAAGGTAATATCGTGGTACTCGGCATCATTCGCGAAGGCCGAAAGCGCCTACGCTTAAAACTCGATGAAATATTGCAAGAAAATGATATTTTAATTATTGAAACCTCTTCAATCGATCTAGAAAAACTATTGCAATCTACCAAACTCGAAATTGTGGGTAGTGAAAAAATTTCTACTGAAATGCTCAGCTCTGAACACGTTGAAGTTGCTGAAGTGGTGGTACCGCCAAATTCTTCATTAATCGGCCGTTCCGTGCAACGTTTACGTTTGCGCAGTTATTATGGCATAAACTTGCTTGCGCTTGCGCGTGAAGGATTACCGGTTAATCGACGCTTAAGTAATGTAGGTTTAAAAGCCGGCGATGTTTTATTATTACAAGGCCGCAGTGATAACTTAACAGAAAATATTAATGAATTAGGTTTTTTGCCACTGGCTGAACGCGGTTTGAAAATTGGCTTACCACGCACCGCTTATTTACCGTTAATTATTTTTATCCTAGCACTGATTGTTGCCGCAAGAGGCATGCTGCCCGTTACAATTGCCTTTGGTGTGGCTATTTTAGCAATGATTTTGCTGAATATTTTACCGGTACGCCGCATTTTTGAAAGTATCGATTTTTCCGTGCTTGTATTATTGGGTGCTATGATTCCGGTTGGCAATGCCCTGCAAAGCAGCGGTGGTACCCAAACCATTGCTAATTTATTATTGGCCATCTCCGATCATATGCCAGGTTGGTTCATTCTTGGCTTGGTATTAATTATCACCATGACCTTATCCGATATCATGAACAATGCCGCAACCGCCGTGGTCATGGCCCCAATTGCCGCAACTATTGCGCAAAGTTTACATTACAATGTTGATCCTTTTTTAATGGCGGTTGCCGTTGGTTCTTCGTGTGCCTTTTTAACACCGATTGGCCACCAAAATAATACCTTAGTCATGGGGCCAGGTGGCTATCGTTTTGGCGATTATTGGCGCATGGGTTTGCCACTTGAAATATTAATCATTTTTGTTTCATTACCCATGATTGAGTGGGTGTGGCCGTTGTAAATTCATCCATTGATTTTTGAATAATGCTTGCCTATAATTTGCGCTGGTTACGATAATTATAATTGATCTTATTGGAAAAATAATGACAGATAAAGAATTTAGCAATTTGCTAACTGTTTTAATTAACAATCATACTAAACAAGAAAAAAAGCCAGCTCCTGGTAAAAATGTAACGCTTGGCGATACCCCTGAAAACCTTACGCAAGCCCAATATACTGCCTGGCTCAATTCACTTGGCTTAAAAGTTGAAAATTCAGAAAAAATAACTGCACTCGAACAAGAGGATCCTGATAAATTATTTTTAGCCTTTAAAAATTATTTAATTAACATCCCTAAAAAACGTCGCCGAGTGGCGCTAATTTTAGAATTGAAAAAATTACCCCATTGGAAGACACTAAAAACTCAGTTAGATAATGCAGAAGCTGCCGGAGCTGAAACACTACCAGCAGTGATTACCAGTCAGTATGATGAAAATCATCCACTTCGCCCTTTGCTTGGTGAATTTTTTGCTCTTTACTTAGAGATAACCCCACCTGAAATACGCGAATTCCGCAGTTTACGCGCTGAAATTTCAAAAAAACCGACGCAACTAAGAAGAAATGAAATATCCGAATCTATTAACGCGTCTACTATGTCTGATGAACACAAAGCAGAGTTACGCAAAAAATTGGCAAGCACACCTTTGCCCGATGGGAAAAACCGCTCAAGTCAAACCAGATTAAAAGATGCTGCAAGAGAAAGACAAAAAAGGAAGGATGCAACTGAGGTGCGGGGAAAAGCTAAAGCAGGTAAAGAATTAACAGAAGAAGAACAACAAATATTAGAACAGGATCAAAAAAGAAAGCATGATCTTAACGCCTATAAAAAAAGGAATAGAACTGCAGCTGCCACAACGCTAAATTTACTGAAAAATGGAAAGGTAGATGCTCAAAAGTTACCTCAAGATAAACTTAATCATGTTGTACAATTATTAGAAATAAGAGCTGCTGACAGAGTTGGGCACCAAAAAGCTTACAGACGAAAGCAAGTGCACAAGCAAAAACAACAGCACCAACAACCAGCAAATTGTTCAGGCTCAGACGATAGTGATGCTGAGGTGGCGATAGAATCAGAACAAAAACGAAGAGCAGATAATAAACACAGTCCTGCAACAGCAGCTAGTACCGTTGGGTTTCATCGTAGAAGAAGAAGCAGTAGTGGCGATAGCGATGCTGGGAATTATAAGGTTCTAGGGAAACCACCTCGCAAGAGGGCCTAATCACTATCGACATTACAACATAATAGGAAACGATACTCATGCCACCAAAAACAAAAAAAACAAAAACTGAACAACATGAGCAAAGTGAAGCAGATCAAAAGAAAGAATTAGCGGCAAAAAATTTATATTTTTTAGCTAATCAATTACAAAAGAGACAAGCTGCACAAATCAGAAAATTGCAAGAAACAAACGCCGCACTGCAAGCACAAGTTAACGCAAGTGAGGCAGAAAAAAAAGCGTTGCGGGAAAGACTCGATAGCCAATCCGGCGAGCTGCAAGACCAAGCTAGCAAAATTCAACCATTGCAAGCTGCATTAGCCACCACCAAAGCTTCACAGGCGCAGCAACTTGAGCAACTGCAGGCAAACACTACCACTATTAGTCAGCTTGAACAAAAGTTAAAACAACTTCAGGCTGAAAAAGACAAAAGCGATAAAGAAAAAGCCAGTTTGGAAACAAGGATTGAACGCTTAAACGCTCAGCAACTGCAAAAAATTAAGCAAACTGCTCAGTTAAAAACTAAATTAAAAGAAGCAACAACACAAAACTCTCAACAACAAAAAGACCAGAAAGCTCTTAAACAGCAGCTAAGCGCTCTTGAAGCAGAGCTAGAGCAAAGCACTGTAGAACTCACTCGTTTACAACAACAAATTTCTGAACAAACTTCCCTTAATGCCTCCCTAACTGAAACGAGCCAAACGCTTAGACAGAAGATGCAAACAGCAGGCCAGCTACAATTTAATAGAACAAAAGCATTAGAAGATCAAGTTGAAAAAGCCAAACTAGCGTTAACTACTCAATCAGCTGCAGCCCAAAAGGCTCAACACGAAAAAGATCAAAAAATTGCCGAACTTCAGCAACAACTGAAAACATTAATCGATCGGCGTGGTAGCCTTGAACGAAATTTAACGCAGAAACAGCAAAAAATTGATGAGCTAGAACAACAGCTAGCAGACCACTCTACTGTAGATTCAAATGTTGATGTGCCTATGTTTGGAAGCCCTAACCGGCTGTTTTCTCCTCGCTAGTAGCTCTAGATCAAAGATCCTTTCCCTGGGTTGCGACGCATGTGTTCGCTCTTTGCGAACACATGCTCGCAACGACGGATAATCAGTCAGACACAATTGAAATGGACGTAACTACTCACTCCGTAGCAGGGAACGTTCAGATTTGATAATTATAAAGCTAAAAGGGGTGAGCAGATACAAATGGATTAGTATAAAAATCCAAATAAATATAATGGTATTTCTTGATTAAATCCCACTAGAATATCATCTTTTGCGACAATTCTCTTTTTAATGTTTTTTAATTGTTGGATAGTTTTATTTTTACCACCTATTTCAAAAGCAACATCATCAACACTAAAGTCACCTTTTTCATGTGAGAAAATCTGTAGTTTTGCCCCAATGACTGACTGTAAAAAGAATACCTCTCGCTGTGTACCCACGTTTAACTCTGTTGCAACAAATCTATTTGTTGCAGCAAGTAGCGTACTGTTATCAAGATATACTTTACTCGGTTTAGTTAGGATCTGATTACCTGTTGCTAGAGGATAAAGCTTTTTAACCAGGCCAGTTTTGCTCAGTATATCCAAATAATGCTCAACTGTTTTATAATCAATATTAAGTTTACTCGCGATATTGTTAGGATTAACTTGCCCCGGTGGAATCGTTGCCAAAAAATTTATAATGCGATTAAAATACTTTAAGCTCGATGTCTTTAGTTGATAAAAATTTGCAATGTCTTCATAAATAGTTTTCTCAATTATATTAGCAATCGCTTCATATAATTCCTCCTTATCTTGTAAAATAAAAGGATAGTAACCAAAATTTTTATAATCATCAAAATGCTTTAACAACATTCTAGTGTTTGATAATTCAGCAGAGAAATTGACATGTTTATTGAGTAAATCGTTAAAATCAAGTTTGGGGAAAGTATTACCCGTTAACAAATTAAGATATTCACGAAATGATAAGCCAGGTAAATACATTAATTTTGCACGACGCGAAAGATCGTAGCTCCCAGGTGCCAAATCAATGCTAGAGCTTCCTGAAAAAACGACTTTTAGCTTTGGGTAAGAGTCATAAATGTTTTTTAACTCTTGATTCCAGTTAGCATATTTATGAATTTCATCGATAAAAACATTTGTAATTCCTTTTTTTTGATAAAGCTCATCCACAAATTCTAAAATAGTGACTTCATTAAAATAGGTATTATCCGCCGAAAAATAAAAAGTGTTATTTGCAGGATATAAGTTGTTTTTTATATATTGTAATAAAAGCGTTGTTTTACCAACGCCACGTGCCCCTATCAAGCCAGTTAATCGATTCTTTAGATTGAATTGATCGTACAAAAAACGCTTTGTTGTAATATCTAAATCTTGAATTAAACGATGGTAGGTCTGCCATAAAAACTCGTTCATTCTGGAGTACAATCCATATTTTCCGCCATAAAATTGGATTGTAATCCGTAAAAATACTAAATTCAATCAAATAGTTGGAATATAATCCAATAATCGGCCTATATTACGCACATTTCCGTTACGAAGATGGTCGTAACGGAATTGTTCATAATAGAAGCTAGGTAGTAAAAACAAAAAAAAACGCTATAATCATCAATCTGATACGAAAAAACACTCACATAGGCAATAACAGATTATGGCAACACGCACCTTAAAACACCCGCTTCATCCCAGTTATTGGTTAGTTTATCTCGCTTTTGCTTGTGGTTGGTTAATCGCGCAGTTGCCTATTAAATCGCAATTACGCTTGGGAAGAATCATGGGGCGCATTGCCATGCGTGTTGCGCCACGAACACGCAAGATTACCCTGGTTAATATTGAAAAATGCTTCCCTCATTTATCCGAGCAAGAGCGCAAAAAATTCTTAATCGCCAATTTTGAATCAACGGGCATGGGCATTATGGAAACGATTATGAGTTGGTGGACACCGCTTAAGCGTTTTAAGAATCGTATGATCATTGAAAATCTACATTATTACGATCAAGCGCAAGCCAATGGTCGTGGTGCGCTTTATATTACACCGCATTTTTCCTCATTAGAAATTTGTGGCAGAGTTTCTGCTGCAAGAGTCCCTTATGCCGTATTGTATAATAAATTAAAATTTCCTCTGCTTGAAAAAATGAACAGAAAACATTTAGATCAAAATTTTGTAAGAGCTATTCCGCGTGAAAAAATTCGTGATATGATCCGCACCTTAAAAGAGAATACCGGTATTTTTTACACGCCGGATATTGATCCTGCACAACATGGTGGCGTATTCGCACCTTTTTTTGGTGTGAATGCGTATTCACTCACTGCAACAGCTAAACTGGCAGAAAAAACCGGTGCACCGGTGATCCCAATTTACTTTCGTCGTGTTAGTCAACATGGTTATTATAAAATCACGATTTTACCCCCACTAGAAAATTTCCCCAGTGGTAATGATGTGGAAGATGCAAAACGTGTTAATCAAGTCATGCAAGATATTATTAGCCGTAACCCTGAACAATATTTTTGGCAATATAAGCGTTTTAAGTCTCGCCCAGAGGGTGAAGCAGATTTTTATGAGTTTGTATAAATGCTATGGATTTAGATACATTAACAACGCCAAAAATATTACACGATAAAGCCGAACAACATTGGCAAAATTTTCTTAACCAAATTGATGTAAAGTTATCTGAAAAAAATCAGCAGCAATTAAAAATACTCTTTGCTGTTTCTGATTATGTCGCTGATATCGCTAATAATCACCCTAACGATATTCTGGATCTTATTAAGAATAATACCCTGGAAAAAAATTTCAGCCAACAGGACTATCATAAGCAGTTAACCTCTTTATTATCTTGCGTAACAGATGAAGCCACACTGGGCAGTATCATAAGAAATTTTCGCCGCCAACAAATGTTGCGTATTATTTGGCGAGATATCTTACAACTGGCTGATCTAAAAACCACTGTTACAGAACTTTCTGATCTTGCAGACACGATCATCATGCAAGCTTATCAAAAAATGTATGGTTTCTTTTGCAAGCGTTATGGCACACCACTTGATAACCAAGGCGATGCGCAACACTTACTGATTATTGCAGTGGGTAAACTAGGTGGGCATGAACTCAATCTATCTTCCGATGTTGATTTGATTTTTGCATTCCCCCAATTAGGGGAAATAAAAAACCTGAATAAAACCATAGCTATCGATCAATTTTTTACCAAATTAGCGCGCAGCTTGATTAAATCACTTGAGGAAAAAACCATCGATGGTTTTGTTTATCGTGTCGATATGCGATTACGGCCTTACGGTGATAGTGGTGGGCAATTAGTCTACAGCCTTAACGCCATGGAAAGTTATTATCAACAACAAGGCCGTGTTTGGGAGCGTTATGCTTTAATTAAAGCCAGAGTGATTAACCATCACGCAAAACACGCAGCTACTTTAGCGCAATTATTAAATCAATTTGTTTATCGTCGTTATGTAGATTTTAGTGTGATTGAAGCCTTGCGTGATTTGAAAACCCTAATAACACAAGAAGTAAAATTAAAACAATTACAACATGATATTAAACGCGGTGCGGGCGGCATTCGTGAAATAGAATTTGTTATACAAGTTTTTCAATTAATGCGCGGTGGGCAAGATAAACACTTGCAACAAGTCTCACTATTAGTCGTGCTACCTTATTTAAGTACGGCTTTATATTTAAATACGCAGGCTGTGGCAGAGCTGCAAGCAGCGTATACTTTTTTTAGGCATATTGAGCATCGTTTACAAGCCGTGAACGATCAACAAACGCATAGTTTGCCACAAGATGAAATAGGAAAAGCACGCTTATATTTTGCTATGGGCTTTGCTGATTATGCCAGCTTTGAAAAACAATTACAGCAGCACATTAAAAATGTGCAACAGCATTTTGATAACACCATCGCACCGCGAGAAGAAAATCTTGATGATACACATTTAACAATACTTAGCAGTATTTGGGCGTTACAAGTATCACCTGAGGTGGCACAAGCTTTTCTCGGCGAATTAGGTTTTCAAGATAGTGAAACCGTGTATCAATTACTCGAGAGCTTGCATCATAACCCACGCTTACGTCATTTAAGCGGCCAAGCTGCTGAACGTTTGCGCCTAATCATGCCACAACTTTTGTTAAAGCTTTCACAGCAAAATCAACCCGATTTAACCTTGCAGCGAATTTTACCCCTGCTCGAAACTATTTTGTTACGTAGCGCCTATCTTGCCTTGTTGGTAGAAAATCCGCATTGCTTGAATCACTTGGTAACACTTTCGGCTAAAAGTGCTTGGATTGCTGAGTTAATTGCTAAATATCCGATTGTCTTAGATGAGTTGCTTGATCCCCGGATTTTATTTTCACCAATTGATCAACAAGCTCTGCAAACCGAATTGAATGATTTATTGAGGCGTCATCCTCACCAAGATATTGAATCTCAACTGAATTGTTTACGTGAATTTAAATATGCTAAATTTTTAAGAATCGCCAGCTGCCAAATTAGCCAAGCAATAACGGCAAAGCAAGCCAGTACACAGCTAAGCGAGTTAGCCGCTACCCTTCTGAATAAAGTGCTTGCTATTTGCTGGCATGAGTTGTTGCATAAATATGATCCGAATTATTTAGGCACCCTTGAGCCTGATATTGCTATCATTGCTTACGGCAAACTGGGTAGTTTTGAATTAAATTATAATTCAGATTTAGATTTAGTTTTTATTTACGATCAAACTAATACTGTTAATCATAAATTACCTTCCTTTTCTCTATCTGCAACACAATTTTACACCAAGCTTGCGCAAAAAATGATCCGCTATCTTACCGCCAAAACCGTGGCTGGCATTTTATACGAAGTTGATATGCGTTTGCGGCCCTCAGGACAATCTGGATTATTAGTAGCAAGTCTCAGTGCATTTGCAGATTATCAGGTTAATCATGCCTGGACTTGGGAACATCAAGCCTTAACCCGCGCACGTGTAATCTACGCGCCTAACAGTTTAATTGAACAATTTGCGGCGGTTAAAGCAAGCGTGTTATGTAAAAAGCGTAATCTTAAACTATTACGAGAAGACGTTAACAATATGCGCGAACAAATGCGCAAACAATTAAATAGAAAAAGCCAGCGTGATTTAAAGCAAATGCCGGGTGGATTAATCGACATAGAATTTATTGTACAATATTTATTGTTAACACATACCCATCAATACCCTGAACTCAATGCATCAACCGATAATTTAATCCTATTAACCGCTATGCAAAAATATGATTTGCTGACACTGGAACAGTATCAAGCACTTACGAGTGCTTATCATCGCTATCATGAAAAACTCCTTAAACTCGCTTTACAAAACCAGCAAGCGTTGATTAATGAAGATTTGTTTGAACGTGAGAGCGAACAGGTCATTAAGGTTTGGGATGAGTTGTTTCAATGAAAACTATACCCAAAGCGATTTTCTTTCTTCTTCCGTCATTGCGAGCGCGAAGCGCGTGGCAATCCAGGGAAAAAATCTTTGATCTAGCAAGCCTTGTAGAATTTTGCTAGTTTGAAGATCCTTTCCCTGTTGCCACACTTCGTTCGCAATGGCAGCTTAAATATTCGCTCGCAATGACGGAAGAAGAAAGAGCCTACTTTCTAATCGCTTTGGGTATAGATTATTCACTTGAAATTTCTCTCTGAAAAATGCACAATTTCGCTTCATACTTAATAGCGAATTGATACGATGTGTGGCATTGTTGGGTTACTACAAACGACTTCCGATAGCACTTGCAATAGTGAAAAATTTATACAAACGACTTTAGTCAACCAACAACACCGTGGCCCTGATGCCACAATGCATGTCACTTTACCCTTGCAAACTGGCCAATTACAACTTGGTCATAATCGCTTATCCATTATTGATTTGAGTCGCGAGGCTAATCAACCGCTACACGATGCAACCAAACAACATAGCTTAATTTTCAATGGCATGATTTATAATTATGTAGAGTTAAGGCAAAAACTAGAAAACTTAAATTTTGCTTTTCATACCGAATCTGACACGGAAGTGTTGTTGAATGCATTAATCGCATGGGGTGAGCAAGCGCTAAACGAATTAAATGGCATGTTTGCTTTTGCATATTATAATGCTAACAGGCAAACACTGCTGTTAGCACGTGACAGATTTGGTGTTAAACCTTTATATTATTTTCATAACGCAAATTGCTTGGCTTTTGCGTCAACGTCTCAGCCATTAGCTGCTCAATTTCAACTACAACCTAATTTAGCGTATTTAGCTCAAGGTTTAAAATACAGCGTGTATGAAAGTAATACTGAAATGACAGCCTATGAGAAACTGTACTCACTAGCGCCTGGTCATCTGATGAAAGTAACCATTGAAAATCAAGCAGTAAAAATCAAAAAAGCGCAGTGGTACAATTTAGCGAATCAATTATCTGTCATCACGCATGATGATTATGAAGCAGAATTTTCTGAATTATTTCATTCCAGCATCAATCTGCGTTTACGCTCTGATGTGCCCTTAGCCGTTTCACTCAGCGGGGGTTTAGATTCATCCAGCATTATGCAATTAGCTGCTGAACAACAGCAAATCCTTGGCATTAGTTTTGGCGATCCTCATGATGATTATTCTGAAGGCGCTATTATTCAGCGTGCTGCGCGCCATAGTCATTGGCAAGTACATTATCTTCAACCCACAGCACAACAGTTCCAAGATCAATTTTGGAAAACCTTGCAAATGCAAGATGCACCTTTCCCAAGCTTAAGTATTGTTGCTCAAAATTTTGTTTTTAAAGAGGCGCATTCACTTGGAATTAAGGTGATGCTAGGTGGCCAGGGTGGTGATGAATTATTGTTAGGCTACCGTAAATTTTTAATATTTTATTATCAACTATTACTTCAACAAAAAAACTATGCAACATTTCTAAAGAAACTACCGGATTTATTTTTAACTGCTTATTCTGAAATACCACGCACGTTTGAATTATGGCGTAACCGTCATCGTTATCGCGCACAAGGGAAAACCCAAGATTTGCTGTTACCTGATATCACGCCGTTAACGTTAGGCCTTGCTAATAATGAAGATTTAGTATCGAGACAAATTCGTGATATTACGCAAATCAGCTTACCCACATTGTTACGCTATGAAGATCGTAATTCCATGGCGAGTAGCATTGAATCACGCCTACCTTTCTTAGATTATCGACTGGTTGAATTTGCCATTAACTTACCAATATCTGCCAAAATACGGCGTGGTTATGGTAAGTGGATTTTGCGCCATATGATGAAAAATAAATTACCACGTGAAATTTGCTTTGCTCGTAATAAACGCGGCTTTGATGTTCAACAATCTTACTGGCTTTCGAATGGTCTAGGGCAATCAATGCGTGAGCAGTTATTGCAAAAACAAAATAGTATAACCGAATTTATGCCAAAAAATAGTGATCTTAACTCGCGCTATAGCGATCAATCCCTAATTAATACGCAAGGACGATTAGCAGAAGCAATCACGTTATTATGGCTTAGCATGAGGATAAGTTAATGCGTATCTGGATCATTAACCACAACACCCCACATCCTGGTTTACCTGGGCCTACGCGTCATTTTAATTTGGCGCAAGCATTAATTAAAAAAGGGCATGACGTTACCATTATTGCCGCTAATTTTTCACATTTTAAACATCAATATTTTGTGGAAGACCCTTATCAAGTAACAAAGCAAGTAATTGAAGATGTTCCATTTATTTGGTTGCCGGTAACAGCTTATCATAAGAATGGTGCCAAACGTTTACTCAGCATGCTCTCGTTTGCTAAACAAATCTGGTCAGCAAAAAATCTGCCAAAAAGTAAACCCGATGTTATTTTAGGATCATCCCCCAATTTATTTGCGGCTTTTTCTGCGCTCAAACTCGCTAATCGTTTAAAAGTTCCGTTTATTTTTGAAGTACGCGATCTCTGGCCAGAAACGTTAATTCAACTTGGGCGTATTAATTCATTTCACCCGGTTATTCTGTTAATGAAAATGCTTGAAAAAAAGTTGTATCGCCAAGCAGATCAAATTATTAGCTTATTGCCTGGTGCTCCTGATTATATTGCAAATTATTTACAGGGAGATAAAACCAAAATTCACTGGCTGCCAAACTTCATTGATCTAAATAAGTTGCCTAATCCAACTATAACTCATAACGAATATTTTACCATCATGTATGCAGGCGCACATGGTCTTGCGAATGGTTTAAAAAACGTTTTAGATGCAGCACTGCTTTTACAACAGCAGGGACAACATAAAATTAAACTTGAATTAATTGGTGATGGCCCTGATAAATTAAATTTAATTGAACAAGCAAAAAAGATGAACTTAAAAAATGTTCATTTCATTGACGCGCTACCTAAAAAGGATATCTACAATAAATTAATTAACGTCGATGCGTTTTTATTTTATCTGCAAGATTCTGCCGTATTTAAATGGGGAATTAGTGCCAATAAGTTATTTGATTACCTTGGCATGGGTAAACCTATTATTGCCAGTCAACACTCACCCTATGATATTTTAGAATCTAACTCATGTGGTATTAGTGTAAAACCAAACCAACCACAACAACTCGCAGATGCGATGATAAAACTTGCAAATACTTCTCAGCAAGAGTTAAAAAAAATGGGCGAAATTGCTCACACTGTTGCAAAACAAGATTATAGCTTAGAGAAGATTGCTGATTCGTTGGAAAGGATATTAAGCAATATGCTGAGTAATCGTTCACATTGAAAAAGCTAAAACAATCCAGTAAAGTACAGCAATTCCCGCCGTGATGGTGAACCACCAAGAACGGCCAGATTTGAGCCAAGGTCGCGTTTAAAATGATAAAAAATAGCACAGTTTATACATAATAAATGAGCACATTTTTTCTCATTTTAAACGCGAGATTGGCCAAATATGGGCGTTGCCTGCTACAGCGGGAATTACTGAGTAAAGTAGCACCTTGATTTCCGACAGGTTTATATTAAATGAAGCAAATAACCACTGATTTTGTCATTGTTGGCGCCGGCATTGTTGGCATAACCATAGCGCTAGAATTACACAAACAACATCCCCAAGCCCGAATTGATGTCTTTGAAAAAGAAGCACAAATCGGTTTGCACGCGAGTGGCAGAAACTCTGGTGTATTACACTCTGGGATTTATTATAAGGAAGGCTCACTTAAAGCGAAAGTTTGCGCAATGGGTGCTAAACGCATGCGCGATTATTGCCTAGAAAATAATTTGCCGATCAATCGCACCGGCAAGGTGATTCTACCGTTACAACCCTCTGATGATCATTTAATTGATTTACTATATCAACGCGCACTGGCAAATCAGGCTAAGGTTGAAATCGTTGATGAAAAACAATTGAAAGAATTAGAGCCTGATGTTGCGATTGTTACTGGTCGAGCCTTGTATTCGCCTGATACTGCGGTTATTGATTCAAAAATAGTATTAGAACATTTATATCAACAAATCAAAAGCAAAGGCGTTCATGTTCATTTTAATGCGCGAATAGAAAAAATAGATAGCGATAATAACACGTTAACTTTCCACGATCAGCAATATCGCTTTCAACATTTATTTAATACAGCAGGGCTCTATGCTGATCAAGTTGCTAAAGCGTTTGATATTGCAAAACATTATACAATGCTACCTTTTAAAGGCATTTATTATAAGTTAAATCCAGCCTCCAATATTAAAGTTAATCATCTGATTTATCCGGTACCGGATTTGAATGTGCCTTTTTTAGGTGTGCATTTTACTAAAACCATTCATGGTGATGTCATTTTAGGACCCACTGCGGTGCCCGCTTGGGGACGGGAGAATTATTCTAAACTTAAAGGTGTTAAACTTGAAGAAACCATGGCTATTGTTAAAAATTTACTGCAACAATATGTTATAAATAACCAAGGGTTTAGGCAGTTTGCACATAATGAAGCGGGACGCTATTTTAAATCACGCTTTGCCAAAGCAGCGGCGGCCTTAACACCCAAAATTACTAACAACGATTTACTAAAATGTGACAAAGTGGGTATTAGAGCGCAGTTGCTCGATACCAAAAAACGTGAATTAATCATGGATTTTTTAGTGGAATCTACGGGTCATTCTACACATATATTAAACGCTGTTTCACCGGCTTTTACGTGCTCTTTAGCGTTTGCGGAAATGATTGTTAAGCAGGTTAATCTTTTGATTACCACTTAACATGTCGAAGTTACCTATAATATTCAATAACCTCTTCAGCAATTTTTATTGGATCATGCCATTTTAAAACAAACTGTTTGGCTAATTGCCCTTGCTGAATTAACTGTTCACGATGCTTAATAATGTGCCGTAATTTTTCTTTTAGTGTAAAAGGATTAATATTATAAAAAGGTAAATCTTTAGCGAACTCATCGGGTACATAATTTAAATGCGCAGGATTAATAAAAACAGCAGCCGGTATCCCCATTTTCATGACTTCAACGGCAACTGCGCCATACCAACCTATAAAAATTTGATCGATCAATAAATCTGCTTTTTGATATGCTTGCAACGCTTCACTATGCGACATATTTTCAATTAGATTAAACTTGATCTTATTAGGAAATTCCTGCTGTAACTCATCGATGATTTTTAAAATTATATCAGTCCCTTTCGTAACGCGCTGTGTTGGCGCATGCACAATATTAATTTTATCATTTTTGAAAAAAGGCTCTTGTTTAGTTTCTATATCAAAATAATTAGCAATGGTGTAAGGTAAAAAAGAAGTTTTTTCTTTGGGCAAAAACTGTATTAAATCTGGGTTTAAAGCAAAGACATGATCAGCATATTGAGCCATTTTATCAATTGCTTTTTGCCGCTGCTTATCTTTTTTGCCTGAGTTACACATACCATTGTAGCAGCCCTCTCTTTGGCAAGCTGCTATTTGAATTTCTGATTTTTTTAATAGTTCAAGCGTTGGATATTTTTGTCGCGCATCGCAACCTTGATAACAAAATATTTTTTTCGCATTGGCATCATAAAAAGGTAAATCCGCTAAATTTAAACCTAATTGTGGCGCATGCAGGATAGTTGATCCAAAATTAAAATGATAAACATCATAGCCTTTGCGGTATTTTAAAAATGCTTTGGCTCTGTAAAATAGCTGCGCTAATAAATGACGATCGCTGAGATCAATTTTTATATCTGCGTCATAAGCAAATCTTGAGCAATTGAAGGTTAAGACTTTAGAGTCAAGTCCCAACTTTCGTTCAGCTATGGCAAGACTGTAAGCATTGCCACCAACACTTGAAGGTAAATGCAATATTTTCATGTTACCTCATTCTGTAGGTTTTGATTGGGTAATACGGTTTTGTCCTGATTATTCTTTATACGAGAATCAAATAATGGATGATAATAATTAATCAAGTCAATTTCTTGTTGCCACCAAATTTTTTGATAAATTGCTTCAAACATAGCAGCGCAAGCGTTAAATGAATGACGGTTCTCTGCAAATTGTCGCGATTTTTTGCCTATATGGGGCCATTCTTTACGATGTTCAATTAATGTTTTTAAAGTATCGTAAATTGTTTGAGTTGATGATCCAATAATAGGACATTCATTGAGATAAGAATATTGACGAAACAAATGGTATTCTGGCGTATCATGAATACCGCTAATAACAATTTTACCAAAGCCTAAACCTTCTAATGCAGCTAGGGCATAGCCAAAAATTAATTGATCAACAAAAATATCAGCTTTAGCAATTCTCGTTAACGCTTCCGTATTGGGTACTTTTTCAATGATATCTAAATAAATATCATGCCCTTGCTGCTGTAAACGTGTCACTGCTTCAACTAAATATTCTGATCCTTTAACACCGCGATGATTAGGGGCATGTGCAATACGAATTTGCCCTGATGTGCTCGGATATTGTGGCAATATTTTACTTAAATCCACTGGGTAACAGGTTAAAGGTAAGATATCCCAACGCGGTAAATTGATATGATGAACTAAGCAACCGACAACAACATCAGCATGCTTCGTTAAACGCCTAATACGCCTTTGAATTTTCGCGGCGTTATCCGCATGCATGGGATAATTTGTTAAGAGTGCATGCCGCCAAATAGGATTAGGTATTAAGTCATAAACAAAGGCATCACTACCATAAGGCATGACGATTAATTTTTTTCTCACTAGCTTCAAAATATACGTTTCACAATTGGCTAATAAAGTTCGTCGCAAAAGGCCATTGTCGAAATAATAGTGAAAAATATCGTATTTAAATAATGCTAAGCTAAAAAACCAATAAGCTTTTAAATTCCCAAGCATCCAATTAATAAAGCGCCCCGCATTGGTCTGACTGATTAGGGTATAGTCAAAATCATTTTTTTGCACTATCGATGAAACATCCACCACCGCAGTATGACTCACATAGCCTTTAGCGGCTAAGGATTGCGCCATATACGCTAATGACTTGATCGGTGTTGAGGCCCAGAGTAATTTTGGTTTGTCTTTTTTTGAACTAGTTAACAGAGTCAACGGGATAGCGATAGCTAGCATGATAATGCCAAACGGTAAAACCGGTAAATCTGTCGCAATACGAGCAAATTTTATTACTCTAGTTTTTTTAAAAAATTTGATTCGCTTCATTGATAATTTTACTCGCATCAATTGCCATTTTGTTTAACCCAATACTCTGGAATATTGGGATGTAATTTTTTTGCGTAGCTAAGCAAGGTTCTATCTTTCATAATATTGGCTAACGATTGTAGATTTGACCACATTAACCACTTATAAACAGCTGGCATATCCTCAATATATTTTGAGAAATATAATTTACCATCTTTCTCTTCATAAAATGGCATCTGAGCTGTTAAACTTATTGCTTGTTGAATGAACGCATGTAATAACCTACTATCACCTAGTAATCTAGCGGTATTGTATAAATGCGTTAACGCAATAAATTCTCCATCGAGTATCTCTACATTTGGTAACGGCGGTGTGTTATACACATACTCTGCTGGCAGTTTAAAACCAGAAATTTCATACATGCTCCCACCTTTTATAATGGGGATAAGAATATAATTAGCCGCTTTTTCAGCCAATATTTTATATTTTTCATCATGCGTATATTGATACATGATTGCCGCTGATTCAGCAAACACAGCATTATCATACGAGCTATACCAAGGTGCATCTAATTTAATACCCCAGTTTAGCATCCACGGCATGTTATACGGCCATGAATAAGCATTTTTTCCTGTCTTTTGCATCTCTTTAAAAACATAATTTTCGAAAAAAATTTTTGCAGCATCGAGAATTTCATTGCTTTTTTCTTTAGTCACATTTTCTTCCATGCTATAAATTAATAAACTATATAGGGTATTAGCAGCAACAACAGGGTGTACCCCATGCTGCAAACCACCATTTAATTTTCTTACATAACTTGCTGGATCTTTTAATATGGCAATATCTTGATCAATTTTATTTTGGTCAAGTGGTAACTGTATTGGATATAATATTATGCCATTAAAACTTATCGTCGTCGTTTTTTTAAGACGATTAATATCATTAGCAGACCAAAGTTGATTTCCTGTCGGGGTTGTTTCACCAATAATAGTTGATAGCAACGTATAACCTGTTGCATTTGCTGTTTCACTGTATACTTTTACAAATAAAACACCCACACCAAAATCATAAAGTTTATTATCTAATAAAATAAGTTTATTACTTGGATAAATTCCTACTAATCCAGGCCTACCATGTGAAGAAGTTTGCCAAATTAAAAGATATTTATGGTTAACAAGTTTTGGTATATAAATCATTGCTGTTTGATTTTTTGCAAATAGATGTTTAGTATAAATTACTTCTAAACCCTTACGATCTGCCATGTAAGGGCGTAACAAATGATGATTTAAATGTTCAACATAGGCTGGGATCCCCAAGGAATTATTTTTGTCTAGCGTAACTAGCGGCAAAGTAGGAACTTGTTCTGGTTCATTTGCTACAAAAGTTTTTTTATCTTCTTTCAATAATAGTCTTGTAATGGTAAAAAAATTAAATACTGTAATTAAAATTAATATAAGAAAAGAAAAAATAGCTATTTTAGTTTTAAAAAATCTCATACTATACGACCTCCTTAATCCTTTCTTGTGTTGAAAATAATTCTAATGCTCTATTAAGCGAAACGCTTTTTTGATTATTTTTTTCCATCAAGTCTAAAAGATCGAGAAAAAATTCACGTGCCCCATAACCCTGCATTGCATTTTTAAAAGGCGATTGCTTTTCAATAATAATTTTGTGTTTTACCTCTTGATAGCTTTCATATGATGTTGTATTGATCGCCACATGTAGCGGATGAAAATCAAACACATACAAATGTTCTGGATCTTGAATTGCCCTCTCTAGAATTTTTTTATCAAATGGCTGATGATTTAGCGTGGGCCAATTTGTTTTCATACACATATCCATGTTATCCATATAATAGATTGGCAACTCCCAAATACCCCAAGGATGTCTATAAGGAGTCAACCCTGTTTCAAATAAGTGTGTAGCCATGCTAGCATATTTTATATTGAGATCGTTTAAATAGATACCTACCATATGTGAAAAAACACAGGAATGTATTCTAACACCATTTGCATTAATTTTTAGTGCTTCTACAAAATCTAGATAATCCACTTTAAAATTCTCTAAATTATGAACTGTAGGATGAGGTTCCACTTCATGATATTTAAAATCAACGCCTAAAAAGGGCTTCCAAAGAAAGAAAGTTGCTTCACCAGGAATATCATAGGTTGAAAGAAATGTTTCTAACCATTCATTGGTCATGTGATCTGTATCAAAACTCAGACAAATCATTTTATTATCTCCATCATTTTGTTAGATATTTGTTTATTAAATTTTTTATTGTGAAAATAAAGTAGTTCTTTTTCTAGTATCGGTTTGTTGTTCATGACAATTGATTGAATTGAAATTACATCGTCAGCTGTGCCAATAAAAATAGTGTTATCAATAATCTTGATCTGGCCAGCTTGCATGTTTTTCACATTTTTAGCCGGTATACAAGGGCCTAAAATTTCAATTTCTGTCTCCCCTAATTGTGTTCGTGCACTAGGATGTGGGGGATTGGTTAAGCAGTTAATAAAATTAATTACTGCTTCACTACTCTCTTCCCACTTGATCCAACGGTTTTGCGGAAAAACCATCGAGTGATATGTTGCTACTGTTTCTTGTTGTGCAATGGCGTGATATTTTTTTGAAACTTTATATTCATCCCAAAACTCCATAAACAATTGTGCCCCTAAGTCAACACACACATCGTAGGCTTGTTTTGCAGTCATCTTACTCGCTAATTTTTGCTGTTTTTTTGCAACAATGGGCCCAGCATCTAAGGCTTTTACAACTTCATGCAGTGTTGCTGTCAAATATTCTTCACGATTATAAAGTGTCCAAATGACAGGCAAACAACCCCTATTTTTAGGCAAATCTGCAAAGTGAATATTTAAAACATGCGGCACTAGGTTAATAAAACATTCAGGAATAATCCTAGAATAAGAGCATGATAAGGCTAAAGTTGGGTTAAATTTCTCAATAAACTCTAATTCATTTTTTAGCAAAGTGGGTTGGATATAATTAATCTTCGTATTTTTTATATGATCATGTAAGGAAATACCAGAACCATCATTACCATGATCTTGTGGATTTAAAACCACCAGTAATTCAATGCTTTCTTGCGCTGTAAGAAAGTCTAGTATATTTTTTGCTAACGCCCTGTTGCCTAATAATATCACTCTATGTTTCATAGCTAACCATGTTCTCAATAATTTCATAATCAGTTATTAATAGTAATCCGCCTAAACAATTAATAACTAAATCATCATTAAAGTATTCTACAATTTCACCATAAGCCTTATCAGCATAAGTCAATCGTGTATCAAACGGTACGGCTTCCCAAATAATTCTTTTTTTACCTTCTATGATATCAAATGCACCAGGATAGGGGTGTGTTGTTGCGCGAATTAAATTATAAATTTCGATAATATCCATCTTTTGCCAATCTATTTCCCCATCTTCAATATTACGTTTTGGGTAATAACTAGGCTTTCCTTGTTGCTTTATAAATTTAAGATCTCCGGAACATATTTTTTTTAAATTATTTAATAACATTTTTTTGGTGGCAATAGCCACTTTATAATATAAAGTCCTGATATTATCATAGTCATTAATATCGAAATCTTGAAAACTAAATACATCACCATCATCCATACCAGGTGTCATTAAAAATAATTGTAAAATAAATCTTTTCTGTTTTGTAATAATTGACCAGTTGAGAGGAGATCGTCCTCGTCCTTTGGGTAAAAAATTAGCGCTACCATGGCTGCCAATAGCTCCAATTGATAAAGTCTTTAAGATTTGTTCAGGGAATAAGCGCTGCCATCCACCTTGAATAAGTAAATCAAATTTTTGCTGTGAAAAAAAGGCAATATCTTCACTTGCCTCCAAACTATATTTTTTGGGAATATAAAGAGGTATGTTATGTTTTTTAGCTAATGCGTGAAAATCATAGTAGCCTGATATTTTATTTGTTTCTCCTTGCTCAGGTGTCAAGCACACAAAATATGAAAACTCCACACCACTGTTTATTAGCGCTGGGATTAAAAACGAACCAAATTCATGGCAACCACACATTACTATTTTTTTGTTTAACATTTCTTCCTCAAAAATATAATTATCGCCTTTCACGTAATATTAGGTATTAAATTGTTTACACCAACTCTGGAAGTTGAGCAAAGACCAGATCAAATAGGTATTGTTTGCTTGACCATTAAAATGTTGATTTAGCATTGTTTCAACATAATTTGCATTAAAAATACCGTGTTTATTTATTTCACTGACTGAAAGCTGTTGCTGAATCCAAGGTTTAAGCTGATGGCGATACCAATCTGCATCAGGTGGGCCAAAACCCATTTTAGGCTTCTTATATATTTTCTCGGGCACTAAAGGTTTCACAGACTCTCTAAATAGGATTTTTCCCACTGACTTGTTACAAAGATATTCAAATGGCACATCTAATAAAAAATCAACTAATTCATTATCAAGCAATGGCACTCTCGTTTCTAATGAATGCGCCATAGAAACTTTATCTTCAAA
Organism: uncultured Legionellales bacterium; assembly: GCA_964352905.1. GTDB lineage: Bacteria > Pseudomonadota > Gammaproteobacteria > JAHCLG01 > JAHCLG01 > CAYGTS01. Next base: position 25,835 of record CAYGTS010000001.1, read on the forward strand.
TGTGAGCAATCCGGTTAAATAGGTTTTTGCATCAACATAAAAAACTTTATCGTACCAATGTGAAGAAGGACAATTTACTAGCATTTGATCAATTTTTTGCTGCGGATCAAAATCAATATGTGAAATAAAATCTTGATTAAATACTTTACTATATTCACTTTTTCTATAAACTGCATTTAAAACATTTGAATAGAGTTGATGCCGCTCCTGATCAGTCCATGTTTTGTTTTTCTTTAATATTAACGACTTAAACCTGTTAACTAACGATTGCTGCGATGTATTGGCTAAGCCTAAAATGTCATAGCGCCCAACATAACCAGCGTGATATTCATCTCCTCCTGTGCCTGACAATACCACTTTGGCATCTTGCGCTACACGTCCAGCTACTAAATAATTAACATAGCCCATCCCCATTCTTAAATCTTCTAATGCATAAACATATTTATCAAGGTTATTTATTAAATCTTGTGGAGAAACAGTGTATTCGATTCTATTAATTTCGTAGGTTTTTGCAACTAACTCAGAATATTCTCTTTCATCAAAATGTGCTTGCTCTACTACATTTTCTAAGTCAAATATACAACTATAAGCTTTCATTTCTGGGTAAATTTTATGCGCACTCAATGTAATTGCTGTAGAATCTATGCCGCCTGATAAATAAGTTGTAACTGGTACATCTGCAGCAAGTTGTCTTTTTACAACGCGTTCTAAAATAGCGCGATGCTCTTGTGCTAGCGTTGCTAAATTTTCCGTTCTACTACGTGGAAATGTAATATCCCAAAATTTTTCATGTTTAATTTGATTGTTTTGGAAAATGACAATTGACGCAGCTTCAAGCTGATTAATATTACTAAACATTGTTGTTTCATGCCAAAGATTTTGGAATGAAAAATATTCAATAATCCCATTTGGATTAGCAGACTTTTTTACTAAATTTGATGCTAAAATTGTCTTAATCTCTGAGGCAAAAATAATTGTGTTGTTATTTATCAAGGAATAATAAAGTGGTTTGATACCATAACGATCTCTGGCTAATATTAATTTCTGTTTTTTACTATCCCAAATTGCAATAGCAAACATTCCATTAAGCTTATTAAACACATCAAAACCCCATTGTTCATAGCCATGAACAATGACCTCAGTATCACTGTGGTCGGTTTTAAAAATATGCCCATAACAAAGCAATTGTTTGCGCAATTCTTTATGATTGTAAATTTCACCATTAAAAATAACGATAATATCGCCGGTTTCATTGCGCATGGGCTGATGGCCAGTCTCAATATCAATAATAGCAAGTCTTCTAAAAATAAGATTCACTGACTGATTTTTATAAAATCCCTCATCATCGGGACCGCGATGCAACATCGCTTTTGACATACGCTGCAAAGTCTCATCATCACATTTTTGACCAATGATACCCGCTATTCCACACATGTTAATTTCCTAACCCATGAAAGTAAGGCCCTTTAATGAGTAAATCATCATTAAAGCACCACTCAGGATGAATTAAGACTTGAAATTTTGAATGCTTATCTAAATTTTCTTGCAAGTGACCTTCTCTCCAAATACCATTTGAATCAGAAAGATATTTCATGTCAGAAAAATATTGAGGATCCATTGTGAAAAATTTAAAACCAACTTGGTAAGGATCATAAAACTCATGATAGTAAGGTGTACCGTGAATAGTATGGCTAACATCACGATGTTCTGATGCTGTTAAGATAGGGCGCTCTAGCACTGCTTCCAAAATAGCTTTTTCTTTTTTTAATATTGCTTGTGGATCGTTTAAATTATGTGCTCTTGCAAATGTCATTGCCTCAAAATGTAAACCAATTTCGTGATTTAACGCTTGTAGATCTTTGAGTAGCTGATAAACATAGTGACTAAAAATATTATATTCATGCGCATGGACACGAAAAAGGTAAGTTGCGGTAATGCCCTTTTTTGATTCAATTTCAGCTAATTGCATAAGACCATTTAAATTGTAGTCAATGTCATGTCTCATGATAATTGTTTTCTCGTAGGAGCTATCATAGTCCTGAAATGAGCTGACTCTAAAGCCTTTTTCTAATGCCTGGTCGAGTGTATAGTCATAAAATTCATAGCTAAATTTGTTTTTAGACATTTCAAATTATCCTTTGATTTATTAGGGGCTATTTGTAATTCTACTTTGCTGAAGCAGAGCGAATTGTAAACAGACCCTAAGTTATATGGGGTTTATCTAATTGGATAAAACTGCTGGACTTCTCGAGCAATTTGATCAGGATTATGCCACTTCTTAACATATGCTACTGATTTTAGTGAATGCTCAATTAAACTATTTCTATTTTCTAAAATTTTTCTTAGCACTTCTGTCAATGTTTCTGGATCGGCATTAATAATCGGTAAATCTGCTTTCATTTCTTGCGGTATATAGTGTAAATCGTCTTCTCTAATATAACAAACAACTGGCTTTCCCATTGCCATAAGTTCAACAGCAAAGGCGCCATACCAACCATATAACATTTGGTCAATGGCTAAATCTGCTGACGCATAAATTTGCATCGCTTCAGCATGTGTTTTATTTTGTACCAAAGTAAACTCAAATTCATGCTCATCTTTTAATTTACTGATGGCTGCTAAAATATATTTTGTCCCTTTGGTTGAAGCATCACTCGGCGCATGAACTATGGTCAGCTTGCCTTGTGTCCGCGGTGGAACTACCGTGATATTGTTAACATCGACTGAACAGTAAGGTAGAAATGATCCTTTTTTGACAAACCTGCCTAACTCTGGATTTAAATAAAAAACATGATCCATTAATGGTAATATTTTTTCGATGAGGAATTTTCTATCATGATCATAATTATCAATACAGTTTTGATAAGCATTACACTCCCCCTTACGGCAGGGTGTATAGGCATTATTCTGATCAGATTGATGCGCCAATCTTACATCACAACCTTGCAAGGTCATAACAAGACCTTTTTTTAAAAATTTTGCTAGTTTGAGATCACTATACCAAAATTTATTTCTTGTGCCTAAGTCATCCCAACAGAAAAAACTACGTCCAAAATAATAATGGAGCACATTAGCTGAAAAAACATAATATAGTGATTTAAAAACTCGCCTTAGTTTATCTTGTAAACTCCCCAATTTTTTCTCTATGCGTAAAACTTCATCGACTGGATAGTTTACCCAAGTATTGTAATTGACAATGACTTGGCTATTCAATCCTAATTTTTTTTCACTGCAAGCAAGCGCATACGGTTGATTACCAATATTAACCGGTGCATGTACTATTTTTTTTTTCTTTAGCTTCATAAAAAAATTACTCTGCTATCACAATATCTGAAACTTCTTTAGTTTTATGCTCTGTTATCAAGCTTGCTGCTGATTTGTCACTGTTGATCTTTAAGCCACCCAATCGTTGATATTCATTTAACATGATCGCCATGGCATTTCCCCAATTATATTGTTTAATGATGCTATGGTAGCCATTTAACCCAAGCTGTTTAGCTAATGCAGGATTGTCTCCTAACGTTTTTAATGCTCTAGCGATATCTTTGGGTTTGTCAGGATCAAATGTAACGCCATTTTTTTCACGCTCAATGTGGTTGCTTACATCTGGAAAATTAGAAACTGCGACGGGTAATTTAGCTAAGCTATATTCAAAAAATTTATTCGGATAAAACCAGTAAAAATTCTTACATAAATTTCGTAACATAACAATCCCGCAATCAGCACCCGCCATTGCTTGTACTACTTCATCTCGCCCAACTGCAGGCAAGATAAAAATCCTATCGGCTACTTTATATTTTTTTGCTGTTTTAATCAGTGGTTGACTATATTGCTCAATGCTAGGTCCTCTGATTACAAGAACATAATTTTTAGGTAGGTATTTATGAGCCTTAATAACATTTTCAATATTTCTTGCAGGCCCAACACCACCAATATAGGTGGTAACAAAAATATCTTCTGCTAATCCCAATTCTTCTTTAATATCTTTGATCTTCTTATTGCTTTCAGATATTAGCGCTTTAACATCAGGATAGTTTGCAAGCAATAAGGGTCTTCTCCCAAAGTATTGTTCATACTCATTCACAATTGAATGACTAACGGTATAAAAACTAGCAACTTCTTTTAAGATATGTTTTTCTAACGCTTTTGAAAAATTTCGAAGATAACTTGGCATGCGCACATAGCGCGAACCACTCCAAATTACATTATCCGCCCATAATTCATGCGCATCATAAATTAGTGGGACATTTTTTAACTTTGCAAGTTCCCACGCTACAAGCAAAGTGGATAGATCGTTAGCATGAATAAAATCAAACTGTAGCTTTACAGCTTCATCACAAAAACGGGATTGATAAAAATCTATTAAATTACAATCTTTGTGATCAAAATGAACTTTGAGATAGTAGACACGCTCTGAAACTCGGATTTCTTTCAGTGCAGGTTGGTTTGAATCGGTGCTAAGGCACATGATATTAACAACATAACCTTGTTCTGCTAATGATTTAGCGACTTTATTAATTCTAGGATCAATTTCAATTTGGCTGGTTGTTAACATTAAGATAATATTATTTTTATTAATGTAGTTACTAGTATTCAGCCTTAGCGCCGCAATCTCGTCAAATTTATTCTTTATTATAGTAAGTTTACGCTTCTTTCTAATATAGTTGCGACTACGCCTCGCTACTTTTGCAAGCATTTTACGTAAAGAAAAAGCCACATTTAAAAATGGCCCCGAATAGAGCTTGTCTCGTAAAATATCAATGGTTACTCTGTTTAAATATTCAATTTCATTGAGTTGCTTTTTTATCTTTTCATAGCTATAATTAACTAAAATTTCATCCTCGTTATGTTCACCGATACTTTGAGCGCGATAAGGTGATGGAACACAAATATTTTCATTTTCTTCATCGTCAATATATGCTGTTGATTGTAGATTTTCTAATTTTTTAAATACCATAAAATCGTTAAATGTCCCCAATTCTGGGTATCTGACTTTATAACATGCCGTATTTAAAAAACCATTTTTAACAAATGCTTTAATAAAACTTTCTTGTTCAAAATGCCTTAAATGAAACTTATCAACGAGTAGCCTACTATATCGAGTAGGATTTTCTTCAAAATATTTTAACTTTTGCTCATATTGTTTTTTATTAACAATAAAATTCTCTAGCGCTTTTTCTTTTGAGGTATATTTTTCAAAAACTCTACGTGGTAGCAATTGCTCAATAACAGGTTTCCCCATCATGTCTTTATTTTTAGTAAACTCAACCCAGTTATAAACCACCCCACTCGGTTTCAATATGCGAAGACATTCTCTAATTGAATTTTCTACATCGATAACATGGTCAAAGGACGTAATAAAAACTACCACGTCAAATGTTTCATCGGGATAGGGTAGAGCTTCTGCAATGCCACCTACAAAATTATAGGCAAGCTCACTATCTGGATTCATAGGATCTAAGCATATAATCTCTTTGGCTTGACTGCGGGTAATATATTCTGGCTCATTAAATACACCAGATCCTATATCTAAAACAATTTTATCTTTTAAATCCATTAATGACATAACTTGTTGAACATCTTGTCTTTCTATTAAGGAATTACTTGTAGCCGTTTTATCCTTATATTCAGATAGCGCATTGAGCTGTGAAACATGCCAAGCGCCAAAATAGTCATTCTGCAATGCAAGAAAATTTCGAATATCAATCAGCATCTTGCAGCCATAAATAACGGGATAGACACCCGCACAAGAAGTGCAAACAAGATACTCTTGCTGTTCAAGTGTTGCGTTTTCAAAATTTTCCTTTAAACAAGTAGGACAAACCACTGTAGTTGCATTCATTAATAAACCTCTTTTGAATCAAGTAGTGATATAAATTACAAGACATTACCAACATACGACTTGAATTTTTGAAAAACGGAATACCCAATAGAATAAAATAAAACACTTAGGCTTAAGTAAATAACCCAGACCCATAAATGCTGAATCCTGCCAAAATAAAGTGCATCTTGATAACACCAAATCATGTAACTCACTGGATTTATGTATAAAATTGGCTTAAAAACACTTGGCACCCACTGTGGTAAATAAACCACTGGGACAAGGTAGATGCCCACAATGCTATAAACTGTAATAACATCCTTCACATCTCTGATAAATGGCGTAGCGATCGAAAGGAAATATCCAACTCCTAATGTAAATAAAAATTGTGATAGTAAAAGTATTGGTAATAATGTATAGGTTAGCGGTACTGTATGATAATTAATTAATACATAGAGTAACAGAATGGCAAGTGAAATAAACTGTCCAAAAAAGCTAGAAAGAACCATTTTAATGGGCAATACTTCAATGGGAAAAACCACTTGCTTAACTAAATTGCTCTCGCTAATCAGCGCAACACTGGTTTTTACCAGCGCCATTTGAAATCCCAACCAAGGAACCAAACCCGACAGAATATAAGAAGTATAATCCAGTGGCATCTCAAGTGTACCACCCACCTTACTGTGGAAAATAAAGGCAAAAATAAAGATATAAACCCCAATAAACATTAACGGGTGGATAATAGACCACAACAGCCCTAAAACTTGCCCTGCATATTGATCGGATAAATCTTTTTTGGTCATATCAAGAATTAATGCTCGATTGAATTTAAAGATTTTGAAACTGCTTTTCCAAGTAATAAATTGATTTTTAATGTAAACTACCATTCTCAACCCTATATTTTAAGCATTTTGTGCATATATTTAAAAGCCATATTGTGTGATTATATGCTACTCTTGTTCTAATTCAAAGAAACTCTACGGGCTCAATACAATTTAATCTTATACAGTACCAGCTCACTGAATATTACTAGGCTTAATAAACTACGCCCTGCCTATTTCAACCTCAAATTTAAAGTGGCATATTTCCTCTTAGAAAATTTTTTATCCTTGCTCGTTTTAACTCTGATTTCATTTTTAAGCAGTTTGTGACTAATTTCTTATTTCTGCTCGTATTGCCAATGAACTGCATACCTTCAACTACGTAATAGTATTCATCCATTTTGAAATCGCAGCCTAGAAAATCAAGGGGTAAAATATTAAAAATATTATTTTGGCTGCTTAATAGGTCAGCAACTTTGTCCTTATAGCCTTCAAATTCTTCTATTTCTTCAATATGATTACACTCATATAAACCAAAATAATTAGTCATAACGTTTATTACATCAGTGTTTTTATTTCCAAATTTTTCTCGCCCTGAATTAATTAAAAAATCTGCCAACACGGTTGCTTTAGTGAAATATTTTTTATCATTAGAGAGCTGATAGGCACGTAAAAAAGCCGAAATACTTAAGGAATGATATGCATTAATAAAGCTTGGGAATTCGACTAAGCTAGTATCAATGCTAGGAAGTTGTTTATTCTCTGAAAAATCAAATTCGCTTAGCCAATCAACTTGTTGCCAAAATTTATCACCGTATTGATCGTTAGAACATTGTTGCTGCAAAGAAAAAAGCGCAATGGCATAAAAAGCAATTGCTCCAGGGTGATGGATAAACACTTTATTAACAGATATTTGTAATACTTCATTTTCATGTGTTGGCCTACCAAATTGTCCCCAAGCTATTCTAGCTAAAAGTAATTCATAGTTTGCAGTTACCGGGTATTGTGAAATTGGTGTTTGCAAGTGTGAAGACCTATAAAATATTTCACCGTGTTTATATTCACGATATTTGTTTAAAATAGTTTTAGCTAATCTGTTATTTTTCCAAACGCGATCATGTAATTGTTGATAACTAGTTGCACAGGCTTCATATGACCAAAACTGCTCTACATGTTGCCGCCCTTTTTTACCTAATTCATCGCGTAAATCTTTATTTATGACAAGCTCTCGCAAAATATTTTCCATCGTATCTGGATTTACGTTAACGGCAGCCCAACTTGATGCATGTTTGAAATATAGTTCGGGATCCCTGACATTTGTTAAGACAGGTTTAGCTAAGGCCATGCCCTCAATCTCGGTAAAACCTGGCCATCCTAAAATGCATTGTGCAAATATAATATCAGCATTTGCATAACGTTGTTTTGCCTCACTATTAGGCACACGTTCAATAATATCTAATTTTAATTTATGCCCCTCGTCTATTAACTTTTTCACAGTTGCTTCTATGAAACGCGTCCCTTTAAAATAACGGTGATTAGGAGAGTGCGCTATAATAACTTCGTTATGATAGTTATGCTGTTTTTCAAACTTCAAATTACTAAGATCAATAGGCCAATAAAAGAAATGTGGATTACTGCCAAATATGTAATCATGCATATCCCCCATTGCCAATAATTCATTACACCATTCTCTATAATATTTTGCTCTTTTAGCACCTAAATTATCATCACAAACACATTGCCTGCCATCCGGGCACTCATTACATAAATTCCAAGGTTGCCACATTTCATTACGACGTTTTGTACGAACATCTGCTCCATAAGCAGAGGCAATAATTCGCTTACCGGCTAAACGTAATAAGATAAATTCTATCCATTTTGCTTTGGGATTAATTCCCATGCCGTACCATAAACCACCATCATAGTAAAAGTGATAGATATCAAATTTTAGGAAAGACCAAATAAAAAGTAGGCTTGGTATCCATTGTGACATTGCAGGATTTTCTAAAACAGGTTTTAAATTATAATCAAATGCATCTGTAATAAAATAAGTGGTATAAACCAATGTTTTACTTTTATAGCCTAGCTTATTTAATAACTTTGAACTTTCCACAATATTAAGAATGGGAGTCGGTGCCCAAATAATGCTTGGCTTTAAAAAGAAGAGTTTCTTAAAAATAATTCTTATCCATGAAATGAGACAAAGAATAGGATATAACACAAGAACTAAAATAAATGAAAATTTTTTACAACGATAGGCTTCTCTAATACTCAGTCGATACAATACACTATCTTTTTTAAAACTGTTTGTTGACCAATTAATTAAGCGTTCTGGAAATGATTTCATTGATAGTTTCAAACCTATTTATGCTATTTCTTTTAGCTCATCTTTTATATTCATAATAGGCTCTGCCATAGTTAATATTTGGATAGGCTGATCAAAACAAGTTGATAAAGTACGCCCTTTTCTTTGTACTGCAATTCGATGTGTTTTCTCCCATAATGTCATGGGATCGGTATAAAACGCGCTTTCCGCCTTTGTTTTTCTTTTTTCAAAAAGCGCAAAAGAAAGATCAAAACTACCATCTCCTAGCAGTAAGTCGTTAATTTGAAGTGTAATTTTATTCATTCCTTTTTTTAGTATGCCTACATTCATATATTCAGGTTCATGGCTTAACCAACTTGTAACCAATAAACCATCCGTTCTAGTAAATTTTATCCAAATAGCCGGATTATCCAACTCACATTCTGCATCAATAGCCATATCAATGATGATTTTATCATGTTGGAAAAAACCATTAGTTACTTTCCCATCCTTATTTTTAATTATTACTTCTCTGATATAGGCTGGTCCTGAATTGGCTATTGTTCCCTTTTCTTGCTGTTGTTCAATATGCTGTGATGAGATTTCAAGCATATCAATATCATAACGCGTACTAACTGTATCAGCATCACCATCATAAAGAATTGCACCATCTTTAAAATAAATACAGCGATTACAAAGCCTTCTCACTAATTCAGTACTATGTGTAACAAAAAAAACTGTGGCACCTGATTTACAAATTTCTGTAATTTTCTTAAAGCATTTTGCCACAAATACTGCATCGCCAGCAGCCAAAGCCTCATCAACAATAAAAATATCAGGGTTAACGCTAATTGCGACACTAAAGGTAAGTCGTGCCTTCATCCCGCTTGAATAGGTTTTAAATGGTTGATCTATCACGTGACGTAAATCGCTAAATTCAATAATTTCATCAATTTTTGATTCAACTTCACTACGATTCATACCTAAGCACATACCACCTAGATAAATATTTTCACGACCACTATATTCAGGATGAAAACCAGTACCTAACTCCAAGATTGCTGATATATTGCCATTAATCTTGATATTGCCAGATGTTGCATTTAAGGTCCCTGCTAAAATTTTCAAGAGGGTACTTTTACCCGCACCATTACGACCAATAACACCAACAACTTCGCCTTTGTTTACAGAAAAACTAACCTTTTTCAAGGCCTGAAATTCACGGTGGTAACTTCTTCGAGTTATGATAGCCTTGAGAAGATCAGACGGTTTATCGTAAATTTTAAATGTTTTTGATAACTCTCTAACTTCGATGACAATATTATCTTTTAGCATATTTAAAAACCTCTATTTTTCTATGCAGCATAACTCCGTTCATGGAGTTTTGTTTTCATCTGCTACTCAACGATATTAACAAGTTGGAATCAGTTTTTTAATAAAATTATTTCTTTTAAAAACAATGCGTTATATGCGAAATTATTTTTAACGTATTGTACATGAAATTATTAACCACCTCAATCTATAGCCATCGGTGATCAAGGTGGTGCGCAGCTGTAGAAAGTTAGTACATTGCTAACATTTGCTTATAAGCCAATATGTGTTTAGCCAAGATAACTTCCGATGAGTGGTAATCTTTAGACCAAATTATTGATTTATCACCAATTTTTTTAGTATCCTCAGGATCGTTGATGACCATCAGCATGCGCTGTGCTATCTCGCTTATGGATTTTGCCTCTAACGCTGGCGGCGCTTCTCCAAAAAAATCTGCTTGTACCGCTTTATCTAAATGTGTGATCAATCGTACACCTAATGCTAGCGTTTCAAAACTCACGCCGCCCATGGCAGGAATGATAAATTGGTCAATAACGGCCGAAGACGCTACTATTGCTTGCCATAAGTCCCTCTTGTTGAGCTCGCTAGACCATACTATAAATTTTTCTATTTGAAGATTTTTAATGAGCTCTTTACTCTTTGCAAGATCATCACCCCACGTTATCATTTTGACTTGGAAATTTTGATATTGTTTAGCAACTAAACTTATTGCATGGATTAATTGATCATTGCCTTTAATTGCCCAACTGTGACGCGCAGGAGCAAAAAAAATAATTTTATCTGCTCGTGCTGTCTGTTTTCCTTGATATTGTTTTAAAAAATTTAAGCATTTCTCGCTATCAAAAGCATGCGGAATCTTGATAATTTTATCTTCTGCAATGTTTAATCTTTTAGCTGATTTCACATTATCTGTGTTTGTAATAAAAACCATGGAGGCATTCTGGTAAGTTGCCTTACATATTCTTCCTTGAGGATCATTTTTAAATGGTATGTCTCGTATTGTACCGTGCTCGTATGCTGCATAAGGAAATCCGCTTAAGAATGGATAAACCCCATCTAACGCATAGGCTTGTATTACATCATAATAACTAAAAACTTTTTGCGCTAGTCGAATTAAATCAGCAGCGATATAAGAAGCATCCTGATGCAGACCTATATTTTCTTCCTGATGGTTTTCAATTATAAATAATTTTTTTCTTTTTAATTTTAACCTCAATGGGTTAGATAAAGCTTTTTTAAAAAAATACGTTCCTTTAATAATAAAATTGAGGATTCTCGACTTTATATTTTTATTCTGTAATAAATTCAGCTGAAGGTAATTTAAAAATTGGTAAATTTTTAGTTTAATTTTTTTATTTCTAGCCCTTGATAACAATATGTTTAAGGCTACCGTCATTCGTCCTTGGATAAACCATTCTGGTCGTTTAAAACCATTTAAATCGACATTATGCCAATCTGGATAAAAAGGATCTTTTATTTTACCTTTAAAATCAGCATCTTCCCACTCTGGTGTTCCCATAATATGATAATAATTGGCACATAGCACATCGGCTTCAATGCCGTTACGACGCATTATTTTAGCGTTGATATAGGCATTGTTTGCTATATTCCCAATATGTAATACACGTAACGGCCTACCTTTTGCGTGTTCAAATTGTTTTAGCCAAGCCTGCATTGCTTGGCTATCCATTACTTCAGGTTTCTTTTCTCTAATTGACGGTTGAATTATATCCATATGAAATCAGCTTGCTGAAAGAGTTGTTAATTGTGATGTAATTTCTTTGATCGCATTCCGATAATTTTTAAAGCACATTGAGGGATATAATTTTTTAAGCCTGGATAAGTTTGGCGTAAAATCTATAGCTTTTATTTCTTGCGTTTTCCTTTCGATTGCTAACTTTATTCCCGTAATTCTACTTACTTCTTGCGCTAAATCTAAAATGGTTGTTTGTTCAGGACTGGCTAAATTGAGCGTGCCTGTCCAGTTCTGCGTGATGGCTTTCTCTAAAAGCACTGAGATATCTTGTATATGAGTTGGGTTAAACTTTAATCCTCCTTTATCCCCCTGGATAATAATGGGCTGACGGTTAATAACTTTTTGAATAATACTCGAAATTAAATGTTTACCGGTTTTATCATCATAAAGAAAATATAATCTGGGAATAAAAATATTGAATGAATCTTGGTAAGGTTTCAATATTAATTCACCCGCTGCTTTCGAGACAGGATATAGTGAAGTTGCTGTAATGGGTGCTGATTCATCAAAAGGTGTTAGTGCAAATGGCTCATAAACACTGCCTGTTGAGGCAAAAATAAAATTTTTTGCTTTGGCTTTTAAAGCATATTGAGCTAATTGCTGCGTCATATAACAGTTAATAGCAAACGTATCATCTGCACCATCTGGAAAACGATGGTAGTTATTGGATTGCGCAAGATGAACCACCGCATCAATTTTGCTCGGTAATTTTTTATAATCTAAACGATCAGCAAGGTCTTGCTCAATATACTTTATGTTTTTTGACTTTACTTTATCCGCATTTCTCACCAATGCTAAAACTTCTTTTTTTTGTGCCATAGTTTTAATAAAGTTTTCACCTAAAAATCCTGTTACGCCTGTAATTAATATTGCCATATCATGATTACCTTAAATTATCTTGACACCAGTAGTATGCTGAAAATAAAGACCAAATTAACAAACGATTATTTTTTACTCCGTCGAAATGATTTTGTAAAATATTTTTTGCCTCTGAAAAATCAATGAAATTATAAATCTCAGCATTTTTATCAAGTAATTTTTTTTCAACAAATTTTCGACTCTCATGCCTAAACCAGCTTTCATCAGGTGCTGAAAATCCTTGTTTAATTTGTGATGTTACTTTTTCTGGAATATAATTTTTCATCACTGTCCTTAAAATCATTTTGCCATCTTTTGTTCTTTGCAAAAATTCGCTATTGCCAAATTTTACCACTTTATCTAAATTGCCTAATTTGTATCGTGCAGGGATCTGCATGGCAAAATCAACTAAATCATTATCTAAAAAAGGCACTCTAGTTTCTAAACTGTGCGCCATTGATAGTTTATCTTCCATTACTAGCAAACCATGCAAAAATGTTTTGGCTTCAAAATATAAACTATGGTTCACATAATCTTCAGGGCGGTTACCTTTTTGCAAATGCGCTGGAAATATATTCCTAAAAATTTCTTTGGGCTGGGTGGATTTTATATCATTCCAGCAGGGCTTAAAAAAATGACTTGCGGCATCATCAGATACTAAACGCGACCAATAGCTGTAATATTGATCAATATAATCATTTAAACCATTGTTAACGACAGCTCGGTAATAACGCCAAGGATATCCTGCAAAAAGTTCATCACCACCGGTACCGGCAAGCACAACTTTACCAAAACGGCTTGCTAATTTTGCCATATAGTAGTTTGGATAACTTTGTCCTACCCGAGGTTCTTCTAGGGCATTGCTAACCTTTGCTAAAATACGCTCCATATCATAAGACTTTAAGACCATTTCATAATGTTCGGTTGCAAACTCATAAGACATTATTTCTGCAAGTGCGCGTTCATCAAAATGTTTTTCTTGCTCAGTAGCTGAATGCAAATCAAATCCACACGTAAATGATTTCATATGCGGTATTTGTGAAGCTGCGATAGCTGTTATTGATCCTGAGTCCATACCGCCAGAAAGATAAGAACCAATTTCTACGTCGCTGACTAACTGCCGATTAACGGCTTGTCTAAATAAAAAATCCAGTTGTTCCTGTGTTTCTTCTAAACTGAATGCCTGATCAGGCTCTTGGAAATTAAAATCCCAATATTTTTTTATTTCAATACTTGCATTTTTAGCGACAAGCACACTGCCTGCTGGCAAAAGTTTAACACCCTCAAAAAAACTCTGATCGGATATAATATTTTGAAAGGTAAAATATTCTCTCAAGGCTAATAAATTTAGGTTGGTTTTAAAAGTTGGATGACGCTGCAGCGCCCGAATTTCTGAGCCAAATAATAGTACGTTATTAGCTTGGTAATAATAAAGCGGCTTAATACCATAACGATCACGCGCAAGCGTTAAGGCTTGTTCTTTTTTATCCCAAATCGCAAAGGCAAATAATCCATTGAAACGATTTAAGGCATCTAAGCCCCACTCTGCATACGCATTTAATACGACTTCTGTATCGGTGCGTGAATGAAAATGATAGCCAAGAGCTTCTAATTCTATTCTGAGTTCTTGAAAGTTATAGACTTCACCATTGTAACAAACGATAAAACGCCCATCGCGCGAAGCCATTGGTTGATGACCTGCTGCTGATAAGTCAATGATGGCTAAACGCCTATGCCCAAAAGCAATTTGTTTATCACACCAAATGCCTTCTGCATCAGGACCACGGTGCAAAATCGCATCAGCCATTGATTGAACAACTTTACTCGATGCGGGTTTACCATCTAAATGGAAAATACCTGTGATTCCACACATTGTTTAAGCTCATCATTTTGTTGAGAGTGCGTCAACTGAGTAAGATGGCTCAGTTGACTTTGCATTGTCATTAAGCTGCAACTTCGCGGCGAGCATCCACTTCTGCTTTATGCGCATTACGCCAAGCAATTAAATGTTGCATGCCTTCACGAAGCGGCATTTCAGCTGTAAAGCCAATTTCTTGTTGGGCTTTTTTCGGACAACCGATCCGGTTTTTTACGAAAGTTAAACCTTGTGGCAAATATTCCAAGCCAACGTTAGACTGGGTTAACTCTAACACTAACTCAGCCAATTGCTTGATTGATGTTCTAACGCCCGTTCCAACATTATAAAATTGTCCCGCAATATCTGCTTTCATGGCACAAACATTGGCTTTAGCACAATCACCAACATAAACAAAATCGTAGGCTTGGCTGCCATCACCGTATAATTTAGGGCTTTCGCCTTTATCAATGGCATCTAACATCTTCATCATAACGGCGATATAAGCGCCTTTGTAATCTTGGCGTGGCCCATAAACATTCATGTAGCGTAAACCAACTGCCGGTAAACCATAACGATGGTAGTATGCTGTTAACATTGCTTCGCCCGCAATTTTGGTGGCACCGTAAAAATTCGTGTTATTAAACGGATGGCTTTCGGTCATCGGCTCTCCAACCGCATCACCGTAAACAGACGCTGAAGAAGAGTAGACTAATCTTTTAACGCCATTGGCAACACAGGCTTCTAAGACATTAAAGGTACCTTCGATATTCACTTGGAAAGCAGCTCTTGGAAATTCATGACACTGTAAAAGCCATAAAGCAGCAAAGTGGAACACGCCATCGACGCCTTTCAGCGCAGAGCTTAATAAATCTGAGCGACAAATATCACCACCGATATCATAAATTTTTACACGAGGATCTTTTAACGCAACGCTTAAATTTTCACGACGCCCACGCACAAAGTTATCGTAAATGATAATTTCAGCGACATCTTCTTTCACTAATTCTTCAACGGTGTGCGAACCAATTAAACCACCGCCACCGATGACCACAAATTTTTTTCCGCGTATATCCAAAATATTACTCCTAAGTTTAATATCATTCTACATTGTATGAAAAACCAAAGTTTATCGTATTGGTACTTAATAGCAAGTTATGCCATTTCTAACGTTGCCTCCAAGCATTCTCTAACAGTTTCAACGACTTTACTCATTTCATGCGATTCTAAATAAGGATGCATTGGCAAACTCATCACTTTTTTAGCGGCTTTTTCAGCATGTGGAAAGCTACCAATGCCTTGATTTAAATAGGCAAATGCTGGCTGTAAATGCAATGGTACTGGATAATGAATTGCTGTGGGAATATTGTGTTTTGCAAGGTTGTCACGCAATTCATCACGATTATTCACGGCAATCGTATATTGCGCGAATACCGAAAGATTATCTTTATCGACAAACGGACAAGTCACTTCCTCTATTTCGGCAAACAGTTGATTATAGGTTGCCGCAACTTTGTTACGTAACACCACTTCTTGTGGAAATATTTTAAATTTTTCGAGTAAGATAGCCGCTTGCAATGTATCTAAACGACCATTCACACCAATGCGTGGGTGATGATAACGTTTATCTTGTCCATGCACGCGAATTTGTCGCATGGCGGTGGCCAGACTATCATCGTTGGTAAAGCAGGCACCACCATCACCATAACAGCCAAAGGGTTTGGCTGGAAAAAAGCTGGTGGTAGCAATGGTTGATAAATTGCATGATTTTTTGCCTTTGTATTCTGCGCCAAAGCTTTGCGCGGCATCTTCAATCACAGCTAGATTATGTTTTGCGGCAATACTGTTGATTGCTTCCATATCGGCGCATTGCCCATAAAGACTCACTGGAATGATAGCTTTGGTTTTAGGTGTGATGGCTTGTTCGATTTGATTGGGATCAATATTGTAAGTTTTTGGATCAATATCCACAAAAACCGGTTTTGCACCCATTAATACAATCATTTCACCGGTTGATATAAACGTAAACGGTGTAGTAATAATTTCATCACCGGGTTTAATATCCAATGCCATCATCGCGATTTGTAATGCATCAGTACCGTTGGCAACACCGATACAATGTTTGGCACCTGTGTAGTGCGCAAGTTTGTTTTCAAGTTCACCCACTTCTGGCCCCATGATAAAAGCACCATGATCGAGCACTGCTTGAATTGCACTATTAATTTCGTTACGAATTAATTGATATTGCTTATTTAAATCACAAAATTGCATTGTATTGATCCTTTCAGTTGTTTAATCAGAAATGACTGAACATTTACCTTTTTCAACGCGATAAAGCATGCCACTATGTGGGCAACGACATTCGCCAACGCCCGTTAGCGGTAAATCAAGTCTTTCACCATATTGGCTCATCCAGCCTATTTGCTTAGCAGGATTGCCAACAACTAACGCATAAGAAGGCACATCACGATTCACCACCGCACCAGCACCCACAAAAGCATATTCACCAATGCTGATCCCACAAATGACGGTGCAATTCGCGCCTAAGGTTGCGCCTTTTTTCACAAAGGTATCGCGATATTCAGTCTTGCGATTCACGGCTGAACGTGGGTTGTAAACATTGGTAAAAACCATGGATGGGCCGCAGAAAACATCATCTTCTAGTGTGACATTATCATAAACAGAAACGTTGTTTTGAATTTTAACATTGTTGCCAATCGTGACATTGTTGCCTACAAAAACATTTTGCCCAAGCGAACATTGCTCACCAATACTGGCGCCACCGCAAATGTGGGCCCAGTGCCAAATACGTGAATCTTTGCCAATCACAGCGCCATTATCAATAATGGCAGTAGGGTGAACTTGATAGTGTATCGTTTGCATATTATAACTCTAAGGGTAAAGATATGGTTTTATTGTCACGCGCAGAACGATAGGCTGCAATAATCACTGCAAGTGATTTTAAGCCTTCATAACCATCAGTTTCAGCGCGTGCTTTGCCACGCAATGCATCAACGACATTTTGGTAATACCAAACGTGTCCCTGCGTTACATTACTTTGTGTCTGCTCGGTAATGGCTTGTATTTGTTGGTCTTCAGGTTGCGGATCCGCAAATTGCCAGTGCTGAATTTCATTGACCGCAACTCCACCAATTTTAACCGTACCTTTCTCACCAATAATCGTTAATGAGGCTTCATAATTTTTAGGATAGGTTAACATGCTTACATTCATGGTGCCGAGTGCACCATGGCGCCAACGCAAAACAAGTGCCGCAGAATCTTCTGCTTCCATTTTACGTGCTTGGGTTGCAGCAAAAGCATGAACATCTTCAATAGGCCCTATCAACCAGTGTAATAAATCAACGTAATGGCTGGCTTGATTCATTAACGCACCACCATCAAAATCCCAAGTACCGCGCCAAGGCGACTTGTCGTAATAGTCTTGTGGGCGTGTCCAAAACACATTGAGATTAACATTGAAAATCTTGCCAAATCGGCCTGTTGTAATGGCTTTTTTCAGTAATTGCAGTGTGGGATGGCCGCGATTTTGTTTTACAACAAATAATTTTACATTCGCTTCATTACACGCATTCACCATTTCTACTGCATGCTGCCACTTGGTCGCCATGGGTTTTTCACAAACAACATGTTTGCCATGACTTGCAATGAGTTTGGTTTGTTGCGCATGTAAACCACTGGGTGTGCAAAGTGTGACAATATCAATATTTGCTTCTGTTAACATGCTACGCAAACAAGCATAACCATCAACGCCATGTTCTTGCATTGCATTTTCAAGCACGGCATTGTTGGTATCACAAATGGCAACCAGTTCAAAATCTTGGTTGAGTTGTTTAAGTGCTGCAATGTGTTTTTGCGCTATGTGGCCATAACCTAAGATGGCAACGCGTAATTTTTGATCATTTGTCATTTAAGAATTCCTATGCCGGATACACGTTAGCAAATTGCTGACTAGGATAAACACCACGCGTATCGATAATCAATTTAGCGTGCTGTTGGATAATTGCATAATCAAACTTTTCATGCGCGGTTGCAATGACTACTGCATCATAATTTGCCAACGTTGCGGATGTAATTTCAACACTTTTCATCGCTGGTAATGCATGATGACGTAATGCCGGTAACGTGGGAACATGCGGATCACTATAATCAACCAATGCTTTCTTTTGCATTAATAGTTCCATAATAAAAATAGAGGGAGATTCACGCATATCATCAACATTACATTTATACGCAGCGCCACAAATCAGAATTTTTGCACCATTAACTGATTTACCTTTTTCATTCAAGGCATCTGTTAAGCGTTCAACAACCCATTTTGGCATGCCGCCATTAATTTCACCGGCTAATTCAATAAAGCGAGTGTGCATGCCATATTCTCTGGCTTTCCACGTTAAGTAAAAAGGATCGATAGGAATACAATGCCCACCAATGCCGGGCCCAGGATAATACGGTACAAAACCAAAGGGCTTACTGGCTGCGGCATGAATCACTTCAAAAATATCAATATTCATTTTATGCGCTATCTTTTTCATATCATTCATCAAACCGATATTAACCGCGCGATGGATATTTTCGAGCAATTTGGTCATTTCAGCCGCGCGGGTTGATGAAACTGGCACCACTTTTGAGACCACTTGCTCGTATAAGTGTATTCCAATTTCTAAACAGTTTGGAGTAATACCACCACACACTTTAGGAATATTGGCGGTGCGGAAATTAGGATTACCCGGATCTTCTCGTTCAGGTGAATAAATTAAGAAAACATTCTCACCTACTTTTAATCCCTTGCTTTCGATACGAGTAAATAATTCCTCTTCTGTCGTTCCAGGATAGGTTGTGCTTTCCAGTGAAACCACTTGTCCCGCCTTTAAATTTGGTAAAATAGATTCGATTGTATTAACAACATAGCTTAAATCCGGCTCACGATATTTATTTAAAGGGGTTGGTACACACAATATAAGCGCATCAACTTCAGTAACACGGTTAAAATCTGCCGTTGCCGAAAATCCATGGTGAACCGCTGTAGAAATGAGATCATCTGAAATATGCTGAATAAAGCTTTTCCCTTGATTAATTTGAGAAATTTTATTTTGATCAATATCAAAGCCCAGTACTTTGTAGCCGACTTCACTGTATCTTAAAGCCAGTGGAATACCTACATAACCCAGCCCAAAAATACCAATAACCGCTTGGCGATCCTTCAACTTCTCAATTAATGACAATTTGTACATAAATTTTCCTACAATAAATTAACTGCAACAACATACCTACAGCATTTTCAGTGCTGCTGATTCTATCACCTCTACCAGGAGGAAGAAAATGATTTATACCCATGACAAGTGTGTACCAATAGTTTAGTATTACCAAAATTTGGAGAGAAATAAAGTATGCATTCAAAGATCGTCACGATTGTTGGTGCCAGGCCGCAATTTGTAAAGGCCGCAGCGGTTTCTCTTGCCTTGCAAAAAAGCCCGAAAATAAGCGAAATAATCGTGCACACTGGTCAGCACTATGACAGTAATATGTCTGACATTTTCTTTAGCCAGCTTGGATTAAAAACACCTGATTACAACTTGAATATTGGCTCAGGCAGTCATGGGCAGCAAACCGGTCGAATGATTGAGGCGATTGAAAAAATCCTTCTTGCTGAAAAACCGCAATTGTTACTCATCTATGGTGATACTAATTCTACACTTGCGGGTGCTTTGGCTGCTGCAAAATTACATATTCCTATCGCACATGTAGAGGCGGGTTTACGCTCTTTTAATCGTAAAATGCCAGAAGAAATCAACCGGTTATTGTCTGATCAACTTGCTGATTTACTTTTCTGCCCAACTGAAACCGCTGTTAAAAATTTAAAAAATGAAGGCATTGATCATCATAAACTCTTTCTTACAGGCGATGTGATGTATGATGCAGCATTGCTTTTTAAAGAGTTTAGTAACACTAGCGCAACTATTCTGGATAACCTAGCCTTACAGCCCAACGATTTTATTTTAACGACGATTCATCGCGCGGAAAATACCGATGATGAATTAGTGTTACGTAACCTCATTAATAATTTAATGCTGGTTGCACAAGAAAATACCCTTCTCTTTCCACTACACCCCCGAACGAAAAATGCACTCTTGCAATTTGACTTGTTGGAAAAAGCACAACAAGCAATCAGGTTCATTGATCCGGTGAGTTTTCTTGATATGATACAGCTCGAGGAATCAGCTAAACTGATTATTACGGATTCAGGCGGTGTGCAAAAAGAAGCTTATTTTTATCAAACACCTTGTATCACTGTCCGTGATCAAACAGAATGGACCGAGCTTTTAGAAAAGGGCTGGAATTATTTAATTCCAAGTACCGAAATTGATAAACTATCTGCTATTGTTAAATCCAGAACAGGGCATCGCGGTGAAGCCTGTCACTTATACGGTCAAGGCAATGCCAGTCAGCTCATTGTGGATCAGATAGAACATTTTTTATTCAAATAGGATCAAGTGAGGAATCATTGTGAATACTGAAAAACTTCGTGCTAACACAAAACGCCGTTATGAAGTAACGACGGCAGATTTGCCATTATCATGCCCCATGTGGGACATGCGAGTTTGGGATGCGCACCCGCGCGTTTATTTGCCGATTGAAGATACTGGGCGTGAAGTATGCCCGTATTGTGAAGCAGAATTTATCTTAACTGATTTTAAACATTCCGATGATCATGCCGCTTAATAAAATTTTAATAGTTGCTCCCAATTGGGTTGGCGATATTGTGATGGCGCAAAGCTTGTTGATTTGCTTGAAACAACAATATCCCGATTGCGTGATAGATGTCTTGGCACCCGCTTGGAGTCAGGATCTGATTAGCAGAATGCCCGAAGTTAATCAGGTGATCGCGCTGCCTTCGCAACATGGTAAGTTACACTTAAAGCAACGCTGGCAGTTGGCCAAACAGCTTAGATCGCAGCATTATCAACAAGCAATTGTTTTACCGAATTCATTTAAATCAGCTTTAATTCCTTGGCTTGCACATATCCCACAACGCACAGGTTGGCGCGGTGAAATGCGTTATGGCCTGCTCAATGATTATCGTAAATTAGATAAAAAGCGTTATCCCAAAATGATTGATCGCTTTTGTGCGTTAGCCTGGAATAAACACGCTGTGCTCGTGCAAAGATTGCCCTTTCCAAGATTGGCGATTGATTTAGCGCAACGCCAACAAACCTTGGCTAAGTTTTCACTAACAAGCGATCAAAAAATTATTGTGCTGTGCCCAGGGGCTGCTTATGGTCCTGCTAAACGCTGGCCAGAACGCCATTTTGCTGAATTTGCTTTAGAAAAAATTCAGCAAGGCTTTCAAATTTGGTTACTCGGTGGCAAAGGCGATAGGCCGCAAGTTGATGCGATTATGCAAGCAACGCAGCAGCAGTGCCATGATTTAACGGCAACCTCACTAACTGAGGCAATTGACTTAATGTCGCTTGCTGATTTAGTGGTGAGTAATGATTCGGGTTTAATGCATATCGCTTGCGCCATTGGCAAGCCGGTGGTTGTGATTTATGGCTCGTCCGATCCACATTACACGCCACCGTTATCTAACCAAGCAAAAATTGTGTCATTAAATTTAGATTGTAGCCCATGCTTTAAGCGCGAATGCCCACTTGGCCACACCAGCTGTTTACATTATTTAAACCCACAGCAAGTATCGCTTGCGGCAAATGAATTATTAGCGATATGAGAATATTAATTATTAAAATGACTTCCATGGGTGATGTTATTCATACTTTACCTGCTATCACCGATGCGAAAAAGCAGATCCCAGATTTAAGCATTGATTGGGTAGTTGAAGATCGCTTTGCTGCAATTCCCGCTTGGCATCCGGCAGTTAATACGATTATTCCAGTTGCGCTACGGCAGTGGCGAAAAAAACCGTTACAAGCATTATTGAACGCAGAATTATTAAAATTAGCGCAGCGTTTACGGATGCCGCGTTATGATTTAATTATTGATGCGCAAGGTTTAATAAAAAGTACGGTGATTGCTAAAATCGCGCGCGGCAAAATTGCAGGATTCAATCGCTCATCGGCGCGTGAAGGATTAATCGCCAGCCTTTTTTATCACAAAAAATATCAGATCAGCTGGGAATTACATGCTGTGGCTCGTTTGCGCCAATTGTTTGCCCAAGCGTTAAATTATGCATTACCACAAAGTATTGCTGATTATGGTTTAGATACCACGCGTTTTATGAATTACCCTGAAAAAGATTACATTTTATTTTTACCAGCAACCACGTGGGCAACCAAAAAATGGCCGTTGGCTTATTGGCGTGAATTAGTTACCTTATTAAAGGAACAACACATTAAAATTGCCTGGGGCAATGCGGCCGAAAAAAACGACGCGTTGCAAATTGCGGCTGGTTTTAATCATGCCAACATTTTACCTGATTTTAATATTAGCCAAATGGCGCCAGTGATTAATAATGCAAAATGTGTGATTGCGGTTGATACCGGCTTTGCGCATTTAGCAGCGGCATTAAATAAAAAAACTATTTCGCTGTATGGCGCGACTGATGCGAAATTAACCGGCACGCAAGGGCAAAATCAAATTCACTTAACAGCTGATTTTCCTTGCGCACCGTGTCTTAGTAAAACCTGCACTTACCAACAACCCAGTCATGTTACACCTGCCTGTTATACAGAAATAACGCCGTTGCGGGTGATGAGAGAATTGCAGAAATATTGTTAGCGTGTAACTACTCACTCCGTCGCAGGGAACGTTCAGATTTGGTAAACCACAAGCTAAAGGGGCGAGCAGTTTACGTTAGCGCTTGAATCTTTTTGGATTTGGTTCGCCTTCTGGTTGTGGTGCTTCTGGCCCTCTTTCTCCTCGTAGTACTACCTCTCTATTTGCTGCGGGTACTACTTGATCTTCATTTACAGCTTGAATTAACGCAAATGCGTGTTGAAAATTATGAAACATACCGGAAAAGCCAGGATGCTCTCTAAGGTATCCAAGATACCAATCTAGCTCATCAGCATCGTCACCAAAAATTTCCACATCAGGAGTACGGTTTGCTCGGATCTCAGCCATCAAAATAGGTTTATTTGCTTCATCAATTGCAAGTTTTCCTAGAATATCAAAATATATTTGTTGTTGGTCTGCGCTTAAATCTGCTAGGCAGATTGGCTGGAATAAACCACCATAAGCCATAAATCACCTCTTTTTGTTATTTAAATTTTAGGTAAATTTAATGTATCCATTCAGTAAATTTGAAGATGAATTTTCAAAGAACGTTCAGATGCAGATCTTCGTCGTTGCGAGGAGCGTAGCTACGACGCAATCCAGGGAAAGGATCTCCGATCGTAAAAGTTACACTGCACTTGCTATCGATTTCGCCGCATTTACAAACATTATCTTTAACATTTCGCTCAATGCCACGAACCCTGGATTGCCGCGCTTCGCTCGCAATGACGGAGTCGAGACTCACTAACACGCGTTCAGGTTGCGCAACGAAGCTCGCAGATGCAGATCTTCGTCGTTGCGAGGAGCGTAGCTACGACGCAATCCAGGGAAA
>CAYGTS010000001.1:50265-64927 GCA_964352905.1 uncultured Legionellales bacterium
AATGACGGAGTCGAGACTCACTAACACGCGTTCAGGTTGCGCAACGAAGCTCGCAATGACAAATATTTAAAAATTCACTCATCCTATTTTAACGGCATTGCCATTCTCATGGCAACCCCTTTTGCAATGCTTGCCATTAATTGATCATCCACAGCACCCTGTAATTGTTCACGCGTGGTCGTTAAGGTGTGTCGCATTTTAGCGTAGAGTTCATCGAATAATTGCTGCGTGGCGTGTTGGGTAAATCCCGCTTTTTTAGCGGTTTGCATGATATGTCTTGGGCGGATTTCTGCCAGTTTATAATGATTATGATCACCATAGCTCATAGCAAATTTGATTTTGCGCGGATGCAATGGTGAATTTTCAAGATACGGTTGCACGGATAAGACATCATAAATCGGCGTTAAACGAAAACTCGCACCCGGGTAAATAAAAACACTAAAGTTTTTCGCATGCCCGTCAATCGCAGCAAGCAGCCAAAATAGAATTTGCATTTGCAAAAAAGTATGGCGATCATGTTGTGCTTGGTCGCTTGCTCGCAGTATGTCTAAAATTTGCAGCATGCCAGGACCACCATCACTTTGGTATTTTTGATCTGGCATGATAGATAAGATTTGGCAAAAATCTTCTTGTGGCACACGCATTAATTGTTGCTGATTAATCCAATGACGATCAAAACGTTTAACGACTAACACTTTTCGTTACCATTTAAAGATATCTTCGAGTTTTTGTTCGGAATATTTAATGCGTGGTTGCAAAACAAACTCCAAATCAAGTCCAGAAAGTAAAATAAAAATAGTGTCGCTTCTGCTGCCGGGGTTGCCAGCTTCAACAGCAGAAATCGTGGATTGCCGCAAACCCACTTGATCGGCTAATTGTTTTTGCGTTAATTTTTTTGCAAGACGATACGATCGAATTGCCACACCCAGTTGTTGGGCATTGCGTAAGATAGGATTTTGCATGGTTACTTGCCTTTGCATGGTCATGTGTAAATTATACGCTATAACGCATAATTTATCAATATGCGCCAGAGCGAATATTTGTTTATCGCTTTAACTTATACCGCACTGCAGGGCCTTTACCTATTTTTATGATTTTGTTGCGCTTAACTAAAATGCCTAACTTACGTAAAGCCGTATTATGCGAAACGGCTAAATACTCGGCAATGGCTTTTGCATTCACTTCGTTTTGTGTTTGCATAAACGCCAGAATACTATCACTTTCATCTGCATAAGCCGTGTGATCGGGCTCGAAAAAAAAGATAACTTTAACAAAATCACCTTCTTCATGATATTCAGGCTTTTTTAAACCGGCTTTGCGGCAACTCTCGTAGATTAATTTTATACCTGTACCGCGAGTTTCAATTAAATTCAATTTATAAGCTAATCGCACTAACGTTGCATTGCGTAAATAAGTGGTACCATCGCCTAAATTATTGAGATCGACTAATCCAGGAAAACAACCAGGGCTAAAAATTTCAACACGATTATCATAAACTGCAATTTTTACGGCCCCTGGAATCGAGTATTTTCTATGTAATAATGCATTTAAAATCGCTTCGCGTAATGCCTCTTCTGGAACAAAAATTTTTCGTTGCATTTTTG
Source organism: uncultured Legionellales bacterium (assembly GCA_964352905.1). Classification (GTDB taxonomy): domain Bacteria; phylum Pseudomonadota; class Gammaproteobacteria; order JAHCLG01; family JAHCLG01; genus CAYGTS01. The sequence goes on from CAYGTS010000001.1 coordinate 51,870, forward strand.
CACCTTGCATTTCAAACTGAAAAGTCAGCCATTGGTTCAATATGGACAAGCTAGTCTGTGCTTGATATTCAAGTGTGCCGCTAATATCTTCTGTTTTTAGAATGTCTCTCCCCGATATACCACGAAAGCGCGTGCATTTGATCATAGCCTCAGGAATATACTGATCCGGTGTTTCACAAAACATTAAGATCCCTGCAATTGTTGGCGCATAATTTTCTGAATTTGCTACCTTTCGTTTAAGAATATGTTCAGCTAATAATCTTTTTTTTGTAACTCGGCTGCCAATAAATTGCGTCAGCAACTCATGCGATAATATTTCATCAGGGTTAACGTGAATGGTTTCCTCATCATAACTGATCCGCTGTGCTTCTCGTGTTAAATCCTCAATATACTCGGGTGTTGCTTGTCGTGTAGAAGAGCCAACGCGAATATAAGTCCCTTGATTAATGCCTTTACTTTTTAAAAAATAAGGCTTGCGAGGACTCATGGGAATTTCAATAATCAAGACTGATTTGTTATCAAAATTTTGTTCATAAATTTGTGCCATTAATGTTGGCGCAACTGAATCATATAAACTATTGGGAAAGTCATCATACACTTTTGCACGATCAAGATCGCTAATGCCAACAATTTTATGTGTTTTGTCATCAACGCCGATAATAATACGTCCGCCTGCTGCATTAGCAAAGGCAATACAGGTTTTAATTAATGCCTCAAACTTTGGAAGCTGAACTTTAAATTCAATTAATTTTGATTCTCTTTCAAAAGTGAAATAATTTTCATCTTCCATTTATATTCCTGTGCAATCAGACAAAAAAGCATTATCTCACCAATCTCACCATGAGGCAAGCTATCTCACCAATCTCACCATGAGGCAAGCTATCCCACCAATCCCTCTGTTCCAATATACGCTATAACGAATATTTTAACTTTATCCGTTGTAGCGTATCACTAAACTGGCATAGGACGCGGGCTAACAACTGGTTTTGATTGTTGGGGCATGAACAGCCCTGCACGCAATTTGTTAAAAAATACCTCCTGCTTTTCTAGATCGCTTTGATCAGGATCAGAAAAAACCGCTAGCAATTCATCAAATTTTTCTCCAGATAAATTCACTCTATGTCTTAAAAGATTTCCTACTCCAGTCACTGTTGGTTGCACAGAGGGTATTGATTGCCCTATTGCAGTATAAGCGCTATTACGCAAAATAATTAATGCTCCTTTATCTTCGATAGTAGTACAAATGTTGCTAAGTTTTTGGTTTGGATTTCTTTGATACAGAGTTTCGATTAACGCATATAAAATAAATAATAATTTTTTACTATTCTCATTATTACTTGTATTTTTTGCATAGCTTATTAAGATTGATAAAGAATCAGCAAAAGAAATTTGTTTTTCTTTATTAAGAAAAACAAATAATTCCATAAAATTATCAATCGGTACTACTTTTAAAAAAGTTTTTTCCTCGAGTAGCCCCTTAAAATCATCCTGCAGATGAATACTTTTTTGTCCTAACCTTTCTGCTCCTAAGAAAAATATAACTGCGTTTTGATAATCTCGAGATTTCAAACAAGCTGCCGCCTGACTAGTATAAGCTTCAGGAATAGCATATAAAAGTGCTGTGTTGCGCGACTGATCAAACGCTTCCTTTAAATTTGATCTGATTTTTTCTAATTCTTGATCAACTGTTAAATCAAATTCTGTTACTGGTTGCAATGTTATAAGGTGCTCATATTTTTCTATCAACATCTGCTGTTTACTTTCTAGCATTTCTTTTTGCTCTGTAACTTTAACGATGTTTTCAGGTGTTGCTAATTCTTGAAGGACTAGACTTGCCTTTTGATAAAAAGCATTCTCATCAATTAGCTTTTCTAAATCATTAGTATCTAATTTTTTTTCAACTGCCTCAGCAAATGCATTTATCGAGTAGATCATTACACCATGCGACAACCCTAAACTCTGCAAGCGTTGCGCAGCATTTTCAGAAACACAATCCTGAAAAAAATTTAAAATCGTATTTAATTTTCTTATTGTTTCTAAATTATCAAGAAATATTTCCCTATCGCCTGGTAACTCATTTGTAGCTAAGCTACCCACCAGTTTTTCAGGTAATTTTAATTTAAGTGTGGCTAGCAGATAATATGACTTTCCCCTCGCATTTTCGTAAGCTTCACTAGCATCCTGAACCGCTTTATCAAGCCTCTCTTTTTCTTTATTAATACTATACGTTTCATTCACTTGTGCAAGTTGGTTAACCTGTTCTTCCAATTTAATTCGCGTCGCCATAAAACTAGCTTGCGTTTTTTTAGCGCGAATTAACTTACTCTCAGCGTGATCGACTAGTTGCAATTGCTGTGCAATAAACTCTATTTCTGCCTGCAATAATATTGCAACCCTACTAGCAGCAATAGGTGACTCTTCACGTAGATCAAAATAAACCTTGGATACTTGATGACCTGGCATTTTCTGCGGCCAATAATAGGCTAGATCAATTTCTAATAACTTCGCATCCGCAATGCCATAACCAATCGCTTCTTTAATATAGCTGTGAATAGCCATTGGATCCACCAATGCATAGCGATCGGATAAAATAGCCAAATGATAATATGCCGAGCCACGTAATGTCTTCTCAATCTCATCATTATTGATGATCTCTTCATAGAGTTTTTTTGCCAGTTGAATATATTGTGCCTGATCCGTAAAAAATACGTTGTTAGCGTAAGCATTGGCTAATAATAATTTCGCATAAGGCACTTGTGAAGATTGTTCTTGTAATGTTTTTATAAGACATTGCTGATCTTCTACTGATAATTTTTGTTTGGTTGCAAAGACGTTCATTATCTTATGCAACGCTTGCCAGACTCGGTTATTAGCGGGGATATTAAAATAATGCTCTCTTTGTTCTGCATCCGCTAGAATATACAAACGTTGGTAAAGATCAGTTTGGTAAAAAATATTTTGTTTAAATTCTGACCTGACTTCTTCTAAACGTTTTGATTGTGCTTCTGTTAACATGAGAAATTCCTTTTTGATAGTTATTGAGACAACCGTGTCAGGCATAATCATAGCATGTGCTGTTGTATCTGCTCACCCCCTTTAGCTTTATATTGACCAGAACGTTCAGATTTGGCGTTCCCTGCTACGGAGTGAGTAGTTACGTGCTGTTTACCTTTCAAGAAACGAACGGTAAACTCACTTGTGAAAATTTCGCCAGAAAAATTAAATTGAAACGGTACTAGGCCTTATTCAACTGCCACAAATAACGATATTTTAAATACGCGTAATACGCAATTGCTTTAGCTAATTTAAAACCGGCTATACCATCTAAAAAACCGGCTCTTAAAAAATAACTACGAATAAACGCAAACCCACCATGTAAAACTGCACTCCCTTTATACACTTTTTTATCTTGTTGAAATTTCATCTCAGCACTAGCTTTGGCATAAGCTTGCATTTTAGTCATAAGCTCTTGTTGATTAGCGTAGGGTTCGTGTTGCAAGAAGTTTTTTAATTTGCCAATCCCGCCATTAACATTAAGATTTTCATGAATGGGCGCATCATCAAATTTTGCTTTATCGCGCCGAAATAATCGTAGATGCGATTCACCTTGCCAATCACCAAAACGAATTGTTTTACCCAAAAATTTTGAACGAAAAGGAATCGTAAAAGCCGCAAACCGTGATTGCTGACAGGCTTGATTAATTTCATTCGCGAGCGACGGCGTGACAATTTCATCTGCATCCAATGACAAAACCCAATCGCCCTGCGCTTTGGCAAGCGCACGATTTTTTTGGATGCCAAAGCCTGGCCAATCGGTCACAAATACGTGCTTCGTAAACCGTTTGGCAAGTGCCACCGTATCATCATTACTACCACAATCTAGCACAATGATTTCATCAGCAAAATGCACGGCCCTTAGGCAAGCAGCAATCGTATGTGCTTCATTTTTAGTGATAATAATGACTGATAGTTGCATAGTAGGACACGCTCTTCTTTATGGTCGTTGATATTACACGTGATTTTTAACTTATATGCAAATAATCTGGTGCCTAAGAGCGCCTCAATACTGAAAACTTCCGCTTGCTTGTTAACGACAATTTTGTTATAAAGTGCAGCTCACTTGAGAAGTAAATGAATTATCTGGAGACGATCACATGTCGCGAGTATGCCAAGTCACGGGAAAACGCCCAATTACGGGTAATAACGTTTCCCATGCCCATAACAAAACTAGACGTCGCTTTTTGCCCAACTTACACGCTCACCGCTTTTGGCTTGAAGCAGAAAAACGCTTTATAAAGCTTACCGTTAGCACCAAAGGTATGCGTATTATTGATAAGCTTGGCATTGAAAACGTCATTCAAAAAATCCGTGAACGTGGTGAAGAGGTTTAATTATGCGTGAAAAAGTTAAAATGGTTTCTACTGAGAGTGCTTATTACTACACTACTATAAAAAACAAGCGCAATACGCCTGATAAGTTACGTCTTAAAAAGTATGATCCTTTTGTGAAGAAGCATGTTGTATTTGAAGAATCTAAGATCAAATCTTAATTCATCTAATGTTTATTTAATTTGGCTTGTCTGAGACAATAAAAAACCCATCCTAGGATGGGTTTTTCATTGGGCTAACAAATCTACACTGATTTAACCGGGATCCGATCAGGGATCAACTGTAGTGATTGCGCAATGTCTTCTAATGATTTTTTAAAGTGTTGCCATAACTGATTATCTTCTGCCAACTGTTTGGTGTTATCCAACAAGCTAGCTAATTGATTAAACTTTTCTTTAGTGATTGCTGCTATTTTAGGTGGCAATGCTTCTAACGCGTGCATCTTTTCAGCAAGCATGGCTTTTAAGTTAACCAACATGGCATCTATATCGCTGCGGATCGTTGCAGATTGCAGGGTTGGTTTTCCTGCTAATAAGCCCACTTTATCCGCTAATTCAGCAACATTGCTCGATAATTTATCAATACTCACAACGCTTAAGATAATACCTTGGGTACGCTGTTTAACTTTTTCAGGAATGGTTTGCCAACCCGTAACTATGTGTTTTGGTGGTTCACGCACATCCCAAACTAAATGCAGCTTCTCTAACCCTTTGATAATATAGTAAGTAATATCGATTTCCCACCAACGAAAACCTTGGCGTGTGCAAGTTGAATAGTGGTGATGATTATTGTGCCAACCTTCACCTAAGGTGATAATCGCTAACAACCAATTGTTACGAGAATCATCACCGGTCAAATAACGCTGCTTACCATAAACATGTGATAAGGAGTTGATGGAAAAGGTGCCATGGTATAGCACAACTGTACTAAGCACAAACCCAACGAATAAACCTTGCAAGCCAAAACCAAGATACACGGCAAGGCCAAGCAAAATTGCCGGCAAGTAACGGTGTTTGTCTAACCACACTAATTCTGGGTAAGCTTCCCAATCTTTCACGTATTTATAGTCGTGAGAAATGAACTCGTTACTGAAAATCCACCCCATGTGCGCGTACCAAAAACCCTGGCGGCGCGGCGAGTGAACATCATAATCGGTATCGGAAAAAATATGGTGTTGGCGATGATGGTTTGCCCACCAAATAGCACCTTGTTGTGCACTGGTTTGCGCCAAAAAAGCCAAACAAAATTGAAAAAAGCGTGAGGTTTTGTAGCTTTTGTGTGAAAAATAGCGATGATAAACCCCTGTTACAGCAAACATTCTAACGACATATAAAATAAAAGCCAAGCTTAGCGTTGTAACGCTTACCCCTGTAAAGAAAATGCCAATGAGCGATAAATGGAACAGCAGGAACGGAAAGGCTGAAGCATAATGAATTTTGGTGTCTCGCTTTAGGGGTGTTATTTCAGGTGTCATGGAGTTACCTTTAATCTAATTATAAATTGCCTCTATTATACCTTAAAAAGAGAGCTGAGTCCTGCAGTAATGACCTATAACAGATTAATTAGATACCGCGCAAAAACAGACTTTATAATACTTAATGCGCAAGCAGCGATTAAAACCACGCTTAAGGTGACAGGATCCCATACTTCAATCACAACACCAAGTGCAAGCCCAGCTGCAGGCGGATGTTCAGTATCGGTTAAGACCATGAAAAACATTGCCTGCCCTACTGCCAGTGCTGCTGAGATTTCATAGGAAAGCTGACTCATCTGCGTTGCCCAAACCAGCAAGGGTTCAATCGCTAAATGGGTGTAGCTCCCCACAATCATGGCAATCATGTAGGAAAATAATAAGTGCTTTGGTTGGGTTAATGCTGTATCCGGCGCTGCAAACACTAAAAAGGTCGTTGCCGATAGCGAGCTTGCGCCAACCACGCCTAATAAACCATGCCGGCCAACAGTACCCAGCGCCATTAAGACTAATACCATAAAAACGATGGCTGCTAGCGTTTGTAGAATATAATGCGCTTTTTTAGCATGAAATTTTTCATCAATGATGGGCATTCATCAATACCTTTCAATCCTTCATACTATACGAATGTTTCAAGTTGGCGATCTAAATTTTCTAAATACGTGTTATATGACAAAATACCTTCCGCATCTAAATTTGAGATAGCAGGATTTTCAACCAAGGCATAATAATACGTTTCACGGCCAACTAATTTTTTTGCATAATATAAAAATGAATCCCATTCAATCGGATCAATTTCATAGTAACGATCCGTTTGCCAAAAATGAGGAATATACTCATAAGATTTTAAGCGTTCTAACACTTCCGTGGGCGCATTAATATCATGCCCTAGATCATAAAACATTTTAATATCTTGCTCTGTGCAAACTATTAACCAATGGGCATGACCTGTTGCACTCAATAATAAAAATGTTCCCGTGTTTTCTGTTAAATAGTATTCAACTATATCGTTCTTTTTACAAAGTTCACAGAAGAGACTATAAAATGCAGGATCTTGTAAAAAATTAGGTGAGTCGATAGCTAATGCTTTTACCATAAAATCAGATTTTTCTTGAAAATAATGTTGCTGCAGTTCACCTATTGCTGAATTTACCTTATCGATAACATTTGGGTCGCTTTTTAAGATAAAGCGATCGATAATACCGTTATTAAAAGCAGATATTGCTATTTCTGCATCAGCTTGACCTGTTAAGAGGATCTTTTTAACAGGATAGTTTTTTAATTTTTCACAAAACTCTAAACCGTTAATATCAGGCATCGCAAAATCAACAACCACCACTGAAGTTTCACTAAAACGCTGCGCGTCATAAACTTCACGATGAATTGCGGCAATATCAATATTAATAGTTTGTGTTGTTGTAGGACAACCAGGCGCTTCAGCATATTGAGATAAGCATTTTTGATCAAGCTGGCTGACATGTTGTTTGGTCATCACTTTTAAGGCTTGGAGTGGCGAAGTAAATAATTGATAGGCTAGGTTAGGATCAAACTGTAAGCTAAAATTCATCAAAAAGTCTTTGCTATCATCAACAAAAATCACGGTTGTTGGATAGTAACAGGCTGGAATTCCATGTTTTTTCATTTAGTTCTCCATAATAAGCAAATAACGATGGTTTTGAGTAAAATTTATACAACTCGTTGTAAAATATGCTTCATTTTATAGTATACTCGCTGGATTTCAAGATACATAAAAATTAGGGCATTACGATAAATGATAGCTGTGTCGCTGTTCATCAGCGCTTTTGTTTAGCAAGTTTTGCCGTACTCACTTGCGGCAATGTTAAACGAAACTGTGTATAAGCGCCGTAAACCGATTCACATTCAATATTGCCACCAAAACTTTCCATGACTAATTTACAAAAAGAAAGCCCAATGCCTGTTCCAACAAAAGTGGTCGAATAAAAACGCTCAAAGATTCGAGGAAATACCTCTGAGCTAATACCATCACCTGTATCTTTGAAACATAATGTTCCTTGGTCTTGCTCATGAGTTAACCAAATTTTGATTTCGCCTTGGCGTTGTGCCTTAGCAATAAAGTGTAACGCATTTTTAAGTAAATTAAATAGCACATGTATCATGAGCAGTTGGGAGCCATAAAAATAGAGATCTTGCCGCGGTATTTCCCAGGTTACTAAAGCAGCTTCTTCTAATGAGGAAAAAGGATATCTTTGCAATGCTTGATTAACGCATTCTTTCAATGAGCAAATTTCAAACATACTGCGATCAATCGCTTGTTTACCAACATTCATTAATAGCATATCGATAATAATATTGGCACTATTTGTTTCACTTTCAATACGTTCAAGTGCCGGCAATAAAGTATTGTAGTGGGCTGTACGAATTGTCCCAACAGGTAGATTATGCTGTTTTGCCAAGGTATAGGCTTCATAGAGAATGGGCAGATAGCGTTTAATACCCATTGAACCGCTTTTAATACCCAAAAGTGGTGTTCGTAACTCATGCGCAATACTGCTACTGAGTAATGATAACGCTGCTAATTTTTCATTCTTCAATATTGTCGTTTTATAGTTAAAGATAGACCCAATAATAATTGCAAATAAATAAACCAGCACGTATTCTAGGTAAATGACTGGGGGATGCTCACCTGGACTTGTTAATAAGTAGGCAATCCACGCTAAACTCGATCCTAAGAGAAATAAAATAGTAAGGCTTAACCAATCTACCAATAGGACTAACAGCAGTATCGCAATCAACATAGACATCATTGAAATAACAGACCATTCATTTTTTAGCAGCATAAAGCAAAAGAAAAATGGTAGGCAAATAAGTAATGTTACATACCAATAAATAGGGAGAAATTGTTGTAACCGCACTGGCCAGTACTCTTTTAACATCAGTAACAGCCCTAAGAATGCCATCATTGATATCATTGATAAATTATCGTAGGACTGAAGTAGGAAATTGTGCCATACAAAATAAAAAACTGGAAAACCAATGAAGCACATCACGCCGAAAATAATCATTTGATGTTCAGAATATTGAACGCTGTTTAAAATAGAGAGCTGCACTTTATTAATGGCTAGTTTAAGATATTTCTTCATGACGAGATTTATACTCTTCAGCTTTTTACAGCAAGGCTTATTATACCAACCTATTAAACATTATGGTACCATTACACGCAACTACTCACTCCGTAGCAAGGAACGTCCTGATCACCGCTTATCAAGAGGACTGGCGTTTGGGCTAAAAACGGCGAAAATCTTTTATCGAAATGCTCATGTATAACTCATACACTGCGCTTTCTCAAAAATATTTTTGTAGTTGTTCGCCAAATCTGAACGTTCTGGTAAATATAAACCTAAAAAGGGGTGAGCAGATACTAAAAACAGAGGGAAACTTTTCTATGTTTACTATACAACCTTTATCATTAAGCGCAATTTATAAAAAAGCTTGGCGAGCTTACTCAAAAATACAATTAAACGTGCTAATTGTTGCTATAATAACTTCCGTTGTAACCCTTTTTCCGTTAATTTTTTTCCCTAATCTAATTTCAACTAATTTTAAATTTGTTGAGCAAGAACTGCGACAGTATATCGCTTATTTTCCTGGCCACCTATTTTTATTAGTATACATTCTTAACGTTATGACACTCTGTGTTGCAGGTGCAATCTTTCATAACCATAAAAGCTTCTTGCAGTGCTTGCTCCTAGCTTTAATAAAATTACCTTATGTTATTATCGCTTTTATTTTTTATGCAGCTTGCGTTATGCTAGGTTTTGTTGCATTGATCATTCCTGGCATTTTTTTAATTTTTTCTTTATCACAAGTTATTTTATTAATTTTGTTGCAAGATAATAACCCAATTAATGCCTTAAAAAACAGTTATAAAATCGTTCATGGGCATTGGTGGAAAGTTTTTGGTGTTTTGTTCCCATTATATCTACTTTATTTGATCGGCAGTATTATCATTGATTTGATTTTTAAGTTTTCTATTGGCATGGAATTTATAACACATATTACTTTTCCCTTTGTGTTGTTTTTAACGTGTTTATTTATATTTAATCTATTTTTCATACCGTTTTTTTATTATTGCTCAATGAGTTTATTTTCAGATTTGGTGATACGCGCACAAGAGCAAGCGATATTATAGTGCTTCCAAATTCGCATAAGAAAGCACCAACCATTTTTGGCCACTGCCGTTAAAGTTAACTTGTACACGCGTATGTGGGCCATTGCCTTCACAGTTTAAAATAAACCCCTCCCCAAAAACAGGGTGGCGCACACGTTGACCAATACGATAACCATCTAAAATGGGTTGCTCACTAATGCTAAGCGGCCTTGTGATCTGTGATTTTAACCGCAGTTCTTGGATAAATTTTGCAGGTATTTCTTGCAAGAAACGTGATGGGCGATTATACGTTTCGCTGCCACGCATGCGACGTGATTCTGCATACGTTAATAATAATTTTTGTCGCGCACGCGTTAAGCCTACATAACACAAGCGGCGCTCTTCCTGTAAACGCTCGGGATCATCATAGGACATGGCATGTGGAAATAAGCCTTCCTCCATCCCTGCCATAATGACAAAAGGAAATTCTAACCCTTTGGCAGAATGCAATGTCATTAATTGCACGCTATCACTGCCTTGATCGCTATGATCGCCCGCTTCTAGTGCAGCATGAGTTAAGAAAACTAATAAGGGTGATAAGCCTAAATCATCTTCTTCATTAACATAGGTATTAAATTCTTTGGCCGCCGTAATTAATTCCGCTAAATTTTCTACTTTGGTGCGGCCTTTTTCGGTTTTATCTAATTCATAAAACGGTAATAAGCCACTTTTTTCGATCACATGTTCAATTGTTTCCGGTAAATCTAAGGTTGCAACTGCTTCGGCTAATTGCTCGATCAAGGTGATGAAGCTTTGCAAGCAATTGCTAGCACGTGCGGTAAAAGTATTGTCATTCAATAGTTGCGTTGCTGCTTGCCACATCGAAACTTGCGCGACATTCGCAACCTCACGTAATTGCACTAAGGTTCTGGCACCAATGCCTCTTGCTGGTGTGTTAACAATGCGCTCAAAGGCCGCGTCATCATCACGATTGGCGATTAAACGCAAATAGCCTAAGGCGTCTTTAATTTCGGCGCGTTCAAAAAAGCGTAAACCACCATAAATTTGATACGCAACGCCTTTTTGTAATAAGGCTTCTTCGATAACACGAGATTGCGCATTGGATCGATACAAGATAGCAATGTCTTTCAACGCATTGCCCGCGGCTACCCAGGCTTGAATTTGGCCAACCAGAAAGCGTGCTTCATCGATTTCGTTAAATGCTGCATAAACTGAAAGTAATTCACCATTACCACTATCCGTCCATAAATCTTTGCCTAAACGATCGTTATTATGTTTAATTAAAGCATTTGCTGCGGCTAAAATATTGCCCGTTGAACGATAATTTTGCTCTAAACGAATGGTTTCAACCTGAGAAAAATCACGGGAAAAATCATGAATGTTCTCTATTTTCGCACCGCGCCAACCATAAATAGATTGATCATCATCACCAACCGCCATAATCGCATTATCAGCTGCGATCAATTGTTTTAGCCAATTGTACTGTACGGTATTGGTATCTTGAAATTCATCAACTAAAATATAGCGAAAACGTTGTTGATAGTGTTTTAGAATATCAGAATGATTGCGCCATAACCCATCGACGCGAAAAAGTAATTCAGCAAAATCGATTAAGTGACTTTTTTCACAGGCTTGCTCATAAGCTGCATAAATTTTTTGCATAGTTTGCGCAAAATAATCACCCACCGCAATTGCGTGTGAGCGCAAACCCGCATCTTTTTGTTGATTAATAAACCATTGCACTTGTTTAGCAGGCCAGCGCGATTCATCAAGATTGAGCAGTTTCATGACGCGTTTAATTAAACGATATTGATCATCACTATCGATGACTTGAAATGATTCAGCTAATTTAACGCTTTGATAATGCTTGCGTAACAAGCGATGCGCAATACCGTGAAACGTACCAACCCACATCCCCGAGACACGCCCACCAACCATTTTTTCAATGCGCGTGCGCATTTCGCCAGCTGCTTTGTTGGTAAAAGTCACGGCTAATATAGCATAAGGTGACACGCGCTCAACTTCCATCAACCAAGCAATGCGTTGTGTTAAGACTTTAGTTTTGCCACTACCCGCGCCAGCTAAAACCAAGGTGTGCGGATTTTGCGTGGTTACCGCTTGCCTTTGTGCGAGATTAAGAGAGTCTAGTAGATGCGATATTTCCATTGCTTATACTTTTTGCTTTGCCGCCTTGTTAATCAAAAACTTCACCACTTGCATCATTTTTTCAGTATTGCCACCGGTTAATCCAGTATCGGTTTTATATTTTTCAGCAACCACTATTGTGGGCACGCTCATAATTTTAAATTTGCGCAACATTTCACTGCCGCGGTTTAATTGCGCATCAATACCAGGTGTAAAGTTAAAGGCACTGTTGAAATCTTGTTTGCTCACACCGTGCGCTACGAAAAATTTTTCAAGATCGGCTTTCGAGTTAAATTGCTGATGTTGTTGGTGAATCGCCTCAAATAACGGCAGTATAATTTTATTGGCAACCCCTAAAGATTCTGCCGTGTAATACGCTTTTGCAAGTAATGTCCAACTATTGCTAAATGCAACCGGAATGCGCTTAAATTCAACATCTTTAGGCTTAGTGGCCAACCATTTTGCTAACGGTGCCTCTAAATGAAAACACCAAGGACAACCGGGATTGAAAAATTCAATGACTTGGATCTTGCCTTTATTCACCTCAGGCTGCGCGTGTTGGATGACTTGATAATCTTTACCAGCGACAAAGTCAGTAGCTAATGCAAACAATGGTGCTAGCAATAATATGATACTCATGATGATACGGCGCATGGATCACTCCTTCATAGTTTGAAAAATAGCGCCATTATATACTGATTAGGCTTGGGAATGCGAATTTTGATTTCCTAGAAAGTAACTCACTCCGTAGCGGGGAACGCCCATATTTGGGCTAAAGGGTGTGAGTAGATACCCTAGAACTTACGATAAACGTTGCTTCCTCAAGTTGATTTGTAACTGCTCGCCCCGTTAGCTTGCTGTTTACCAAGAACGTTCAGATTTGGCGATAAAAATGGCGAAAATA
>CAYGTS010000002.1:0-56525 GCA_964352905.1 uncultured Legionellales bacterium
AAATCTGAACGTTCTTGGTAAATACTGGCCTAACGGGGTGAGTAGATACCTTTTTTATTCAATAGGTTAGGTGAGCGCGAGGTAAATACAACTAAGGAACGATTGGCTCTCTGTTTAAACTGCTCTCACCCAATAGTGCCAAAAGGCAATTAAATTGAAAATACTGCCGTTTGGCACTATACTAGAATTAACGAAATGCTCTACAGGTATGCGCAATGAAAACGCACAATGCTAAAATGATTAATTCTTCCAATACTCACCAAAAAAGCAAAGTCGCACTTAAAGCTTTTTTTGGTATTTGTGATCAATGGAATTTAAATGCTGAACAAGCTAGAGTTTTACTCGGTAACCCAGCGCCACGTACCTTTGCACGTTGGAAAAAATTAGATGATAATTTAATACTCAATCAAGATAAGTTTGAAAGAATTTCCTATATCTTAGGGATCTATAAAGCATTAAGAATATTATTGCCAAACGCAGAGGCAGCTAATCAGTGGATTCATAAACCCAATACCGCAACACTATTTGCAGGATGTCGTGCCTTAGATAAATTGTTACAAGGCAGGGTTATTGATCTTGCTGATGTGCGTCGCTATTTAGATGCTGAGCGAGGCGGATAGCATGAGAAAGCCGGCTGTTGCGGATTTATTACAAATTGATCACTATCGCATTATTCCTTCAGTTTATCCTCCCATCAATTTCTTTGAAGAATTAGTCGATGCTTCAGAAATGGAAATACTATGGGAAATAGAAAGTCTGACTAATGAACGATTAATTGAAGAAACAGGCAATATTCATTTAGTAAGACAAGAAGATCGCATCAGCGGTGCAGGTTCTTCAGTGGTGATGGCAGCGTTTACGCATATTGGAAAAAGTTCGCGTTTTACCAAGGGTAGTTATGGTGTTTACTATGCAGGTTTAGCACAAGAAACCGCACTACGTGAAACGATTTATCATCGTGAACGATTTATGCAAGCAACTCAACAGCAAGCAGGTGAAATTACGATGCGTTGTTATAAAGGCAAAATTAATAAAGCATTACATGATATTCGCACCAAGCGTTTTCAAAGTTTACATGATCCTAACAGCTATATTGTTTCACAAGACTTTGCCAGTAATATACGATCAACACAATCTTGGGGTTTAGTCTATAACAGTGTTCGGCACACAAAAGGACAATGTGTTGCTTTGTTTCGTCCACCTGCCACAACAATTCCTAGGCAAGCACAGCATTTTGCTTATGTTTGGAATGGTAAAAAAATTACATCTGTTTATCAAAAGTCAGCACCGATTTTGAGTTTGTGATTTGGAGTAACTACTCACTCCGTAGCAGGGAATACCAAATCTGAACGTTCTGGTCAATATAAAGCCACAAGGGGTGAGCAGATACGATTTGCAAATTATTCACTCATTTCCAAATCCAAATAAAAGTTTGTATCAATAATTTTTTCACGATCATTAAAACTTAGCAACTCACTTTGAATATTTTTAGAATCGCCATGCTGCTTAATTTCAGCCAAGGTTTTTTGCATGGCATGGATCGCTGCGCGCTGCAAATCAGAGGGAATAATCACAATTTGATAACCTAATGCTTGTAATTTTTCGGCTGGAATTAATGGCGTTTTGCCGCCGTAAAACATATTGATTAATTTGGGTGCTTTAATGCTGTGCGCAATTTTTTCAATTTGTGTTTCAGTTGTGGGTGCTTCAACAAAAATAATATCAGCGCCAGCTGCAACATAAGCTTCAGCACGTGCTAGCGCTGCATCAAAGCCTTCAACTGCAATTGCATCGGTTCTGGCAATCACTTGAAAATCAGGATCGCTTATCACGTCTTTAGCAACTTTAATTTTATTAACCATTTCGGCGGTAGAAACTAACTGCTTATTATCCAAATGGCCGCAACGTTTAGGAAAAACTTGATCTTCTAAATGAATTGCGGCAACACCGGTGCGTTCAAAAAGTTTTACACAACGATAAACATTAGTGACATTGCCAAAGCCAGTATCGGCATCGGCAATCACGGGGATGTTAGTGACATCGCTAATTTGGGATAAACGTTCTAAGACTTCGGTGAAGCTTAAAAGACCCATATCAGGGTAGCCGCTGCTTCTGGCAATCGCGCCACCACTAACATAAATGGCTTTAAAACCGGCTTGCTCAACTAGCCGTGCCGATAAGCCATCGTAAACGCCTGGGCAAATTAAAGTTTCGCCGCTAGCGATGAGTTGTTTTAAAGCTGTGGTTTTTTTCATTACGCATGTCCCTTTGCTAAATTACGCAACACGTATTGTAAGATACCGCCGTTAACATAGTATTCCACTTCGTTTTGGGTATCGATACGTGAGGTTAAAGTGACTTCTTTACTGTCGCCGTTAGTATAATGAATCACGGCCTTAACATCCATGCGTGGTTTAAGATCTTGCAGGTTAAGAATATCAACCGTTTCAGATCCCGTTAATTTTAAGGTTTTGCGTGTTTGATTTTCTTTAAATTGCAAGGGTAATACGCCCATACCAATTAAATTTGAACGATGGATGCGTTCATAACTTTCTGCAATGACCGCCTTAACACCAAGCAGTAATGTGCCTTTGGCCGCCCAGTCACGTGATGAACCGGTACCGTATTCTTTACCGGCAATCACCACTAAGCTTTTACCAGCTTGTTGGTATTTCATGGCCGCATCATAAATAGCCATAGTTTCACCGTTAGGAATGTATTGTGTAAAACCACCTTCGATACCGGGCACCATTTCATTACGAATGCGAATATTGGCAAAAGTACCGCGCATCATCACTTCGTGATTACCGCGGCGTGAACCGTAAGAGTTGAAATCAACCGGTTTAACGCCATGAGCAATTAAATATTTGCCAGCAGGGCTATCCGCTTTAATGGCGCCTGCTGGTGAAATGTGATCGGTTGTTACGCTATCACCTAATAGCGCTAAGATATTGGCTTGTTTAATATCTTGAATTGCACTCGGCTGCATTTTAATGTTTTCAAAAAAAGGCGGTAATTGCACATAAGTGGATTCATCACTCCATTGATAGGTTTTGCCAACGGCCACCGGAATTTCTTGCCATTCATCATCACCGGAAAAGACATCGGCGTACTCGGTGCGGAACATATCGCCAGTAACGTTTTGCAGTTCTGCATGAATTTCGCTATTAGAAGGCCAAATATCTTTCAAATAAACAGGGTTACCGTCACGATCTTTGCCAATGGCATCTTTTTCAAGATTAATATTGGTTGTGCCTGCGATTGCATAGGCCACGACTAAAGGAGGAGAGGCTAACCAATTGGCTTTAACCAAGGGATGAATACGGCCTTCAAAGTTACGATTACCTGATAATACAGCACAAACGACTAAATCATGGTTATTGATGGTATCAGAAATATCATCGGATAATGGGCCGGAGTTACCAATACACGTGGTGCAACCATAACCGACTAAATTAAAGCCTAAATCGTTTAAATGTGTTTGCAAACCGGATTTATCTAAATATTCGGTGACGACTTTAGATCCAGGTGCTAATGAAGTTTTAACCCAAGGTTTGCGCGTTAACCCTTTGGCTAAGGCTTTTTTCGCGACTAAACCTGCGGCTAACATTACGCTTGGATTGGATGTGTTGGTGCAACTGGTAATGGCTGCAATCACCACATCACCATGATGCATTTCAAAATCATTGTTTTTTACTTTATAACTTGTTTTAGCTTGTTCAGTTTTGTTACGTTCTTCTAAAACTTTAGCAAAGGCTTGTGGTAAATCTTCTACATTCACTTTATCTTGTGGGCGTTTTGGGCCGGCAACACTGGGTTTAACCGTGGTTAAATCTAACTCTAAAATATCAGTAAAAACGGGTTCAGGCGTGTTTTTGTCATGCCATAAGCCTTGTTCTTTGCAATAACTTTCAACTAGGTTAATCGTTTGCGGATCACGGCCAGAGAGTGTTAAATAATCTAAGGTGAGCTGATCAATGGGGAAAAAGCCACAAGTTGCGCCGTATTCAGGTGCCATATTACCGATGGTAGCACGGTCAGCTAATGGTAATTCGCTTAAACCCGGGCCGAAATATTCAACGAATTTACCCACCACACCTTTGGCACGCAGCATTTGTGTTACGGTTAAGACTAAATCAGTCGCGGTCACGCCTTCACGTAATTTGCCAGATAATTTAAAACCAATCACTTCGGGAATTAACATTGAAAATGGTTGCCCCAAAATCGCGGCTTCCGCTTCAATACCACCAACCCCCCAGCCTAATACACCCAAGCCATTAATCATCGTGGTGTGACTGTCGGTGCCGACTAATGTGTCAGGATAGGCAAATACTTTGCCATCAACTTTTTTTTGCCAAACACATTGGGCTAAATACTCTAGATTAACTTGATGGCAAATACCGGTACCCGGTGGTACCACTTGGAAATTATTGAAGGCTTTTTGGCCCCAGCGCAAAAATTCATAACGCTCATAGTTACGTTGCATTTCAGTTCGTACGTTAATGCTAAAGGCATCTTTGGTTGCAAAACTATCGACTTGCACGGAATGATCGATGATTAAATCAACGGGTGATAACGGATTAATTTTATTGGGATCACCGCCTAGGCTTTGCATGGCGTCACGCATTGCGGCTAAATCAACCACAGCAGGTACGCCGGTGAAATCTTGCATAAGAACACGCGCAGGATGATAAGCAATTTCGCGATCGGAGGTTTTGGTTTTTAACCACTGCGCTAAGGCTTCAATATCTTTTTTCTCAACGGCTTTGCTGTCTTGGTAGCGCAATAAATTTTCAAGTAGAATTTTGAGAGAGAAGGGCAAGCGACTCACATCACCTAAACCTTGTTGTTCAGCTGCTTTGATGCTGAAATAGTGATATTCTTTGTTATTAACGGTTAAGGTTTTTTGTACGTTAAATTGATCGGCCACAGTGGTCTCCTCTTTTGGCGCATTTGTAAATTGGCCATATTATACGCTTTTTTAGTTGATGTTGTGAAGGATAGGTGATGCTAAATCTCTTGCTAATTTTTGTCGGTGCGGGCTTAGGTGGTGTTTTACGCTACGGTATGGTGAGCGGTGTTTATGCGCTAATCAATCGGCAATTTCCCTATGGCACATTGGTGGTTAATGTCACCGGCAGTTTTATCATGGGATTTTTATTTGTCGTGTTGTTTGATCGTTATCATGGCGTTGCTCCTCATTTACGCGCGTTATTATTGATTGGATTGCTTGGCGGTTACACCACGTTTTCCTCTTTTTCGATTGAAACGTTGAGCTTGTTAGAAAGCGGGGCTTGGTTAAGTGCCTTGCTCAATATTTTGTTCAGTATTATGTTGTGCTTATTAGCTGTTTGGTTGGGGGCTTTGGTAGGTCGGCAGTAGTGAGGGGTAACTTGGCTCAGTAATTCCCGGCGAGATGTTGAATAACTCAAGAACGGTCAGATTTGAGGCAAGGTCACATTAAAAACACTAAAACACGCGCTTTACACATAATAAATGAGCACATTTTTTAGTGTTTTTAATGTGAGATTGCCCAAATATGGCTGTTCCTCGCTACACCGGGAATTGCTGAACTTGGCTACACACAGTATAAAGGTAACTACTCACCCCGCAGCGGGGATTGCCAAATATCGGCGTTCCCAGCTACGGAGTGAGTTACATTGATTGTTGCTATGTTACCACACCGTTAAGATTTTAGTTAATAGGGATAAAAACTATGAAAGAATTGGCATTGGAAGGCATTAATCAATTCTCTTCAGTAAAATCATTGCGTAATGGCAAACGTCAAGCAGGGAGCTTAAAATTTCAGCATGTTGCGTGTGCTTGCGCGCAACATAAAAATCTCCCGCAGCCTGCTTTGTTAGATCAGAATAATAAAATTTTGTGTTTTACAGGAAAAAATAAAAATCTCGATTGTCATTTTATACCCATAGTGACAAGTCAAATTGATACAGCAACGACAACAGATGGAACGTTACTATTAGCTTATTATCAATTTTTTAGCCAACATCATAATTGGCGAGTGCGTGCGGCTGTTGCCGTTGGAATTTGCCGTTATCATCGAGGTGAAGTAAGAAACCAACTATTAGAAATGTTGATTAGGGATCGGCACTATGCAGTTAATCTAGCTGTTGTGCAGGCACTAATAGATCAAAAAACACAGCCAGCAAACGTGTTATTACAACGATTTGCTAAAGATAATGAAGTATCTAAACGAGCGCGCATGCTCATTACTAATAGTCTAAAAAAACAAAATGCGCGGATAAAATTAGAAAAAGAATTAGGGCCTCAAACAATAGCCATTTTAAAAAAGAAAAAAATCAATTATTGGAGTAAACCTAGAGCACCCTACAGGAATCATCCTAATGCAACGCAAAAAATTTTTTTTAAAATGCCAAACACAAAAAATTGGCAAGCGCTTTTGTTAAAGCGTCACACAAAAAACAAAAAACAACAAAGTAAACGCGATTATGCTGCGGATTTATTTTCACAAGCAGTTTATCATAACGTCGCATTTAAAAAGCAGCATAGAAAAAAAGATAAGCCTTGTCATTTTCGAAAGAAAACAGGACTATTAACGGTACAAGGATTTCATTATAAAAAAGCAGCGTCTATTAGCACACCTAAACCGAGTGAAATTTATTGGGCAGTAGCACAACGTGATGATCCTAAATTATCTCGACCAGTGCTTGTTTTAGAGGCACAAGATAATCAAGCGAAAAAATGGTGGGTTATACCTCTTACAAGCCAAGCTTGTTTTGCGTGCAATACTGCGGGAAGCGCACCGTTTGCGATTAAAGTCGATAATGTAATGAGTTATGTGCAATTACAGCAGTGTCGTCTTATAGAGAAGCAACATTTAATTCGCTATTGCATGACGTTACCGGAAGGATTATTTTCTGAGATCCAACAGGCAAGACAGCAGTTGCACCGAGTTGTTAAGGTGCCAACGCGAAAAAATAAATTAGTACCAAAGAAAATGAATCAAAACCGTAGCTGGAGCAATTTAAAACCAGACGAAGGCACCTTAATGTATACGCCTGTATCAGCAGCAAGTGCTAAGCAATCTTATCATGCCGCTGTTGCAGTTGTGCCGAAAGAAACAGTTGGCCCTATTTTAAATGAATATATTAGCGCCTTATTAAAGAAGCAAGGTTTATTCAAGCTGGCTAGGGGTTTGAAGCAGCCACCTCAGCAGAAGTTCAGGCATCAGGCTATGGCTAAACCATGATCAAGCAGTAATTCCCGCTGTAGTTGGGAATAGCCATATTTGGGCAATCTCACGTTAAAAACCCCAAAAAATGTGCTCATTTATCATGTATAAACTGCGCTATTTTTTGAAATTTTGTAACTATTCAGTAAATTTAATTGTGAATTTACCAAGAACGTCCATATTTGGGCTAAAAACGGCGAAAATATTTTTGAGAAAGCGCAGTGTATGAGTTATACATGAGCATTTCGATAAAAGATTTTCGCCGTTTTTAGCCCAAATATGGACGTTCCCCTCTACAGGGTGAATAGTTACGAAATTTTTAACGTGACCTTGCCTCAAATCTAACTGTTCTTGAGTAATCAAACATTACGGCGGGAATCGCTGATGATCAAGTCATGCATCATCCTGCACAATCAGGGCTTTTAATTTTTTAATGGCATTGGCTTCCAGCTGGCGTACGCGCTCAGCAGAAACTTGATATTTTGTGGCTAAGTCTTGTAAGGTGGCTTTGTGATCGTGTAACCAACGTAATTGCAGAATATCTTGCGAACGTTGATCGAGTTTATCAAATGCATCGCTCAATTTATCTTGATAATTGTTTTGCCAATTATCGGTTTCAGCTAATTGTGCGGGATCGCCCGCATTACTTTCAAGGTAAGCTGCAGGTGCAAAAGTGTGATTGTCTTCATCATCAGCTGGCGCATCAAATGTGGCATCAATGGCATTCATGCGGGCTTCCATTTCCAAAACATCCTTGGTGGAAACATTTAATTCTTTAGCAACGTTGGCGACTTCTTCCTGTGAAAACCAGCCTAAGCGTTGTTTCATTTTACGCAAGTTAAAAAATAATTTACGTTGCGCTTTGGTTGTTGCAACTTTAACAATTCGCCAATTACGTAAGATAAATTCATGAATCTCAGCTTTAATCCAGTGCACGGCAAAGGTCACTAACCGCACACCTAGTTCAGGGTTAAAACGTTTGACCGCTTTCATTAATCCAATATTGCCTTCTTGGATCAGATCAGCTTGTGCTAAACCATAGCCGGCATAACTTCTTGCCACACGTACAACAAAACGTAAATGCGACATAACTAGTTTACGTGCTGCTTCTAAGTCTTGTTGCTGTTGCAAACGGTTGGCAAGATCTTGTTCTTCTTCTGCACTTAGCATTGGAACTTGGTTAACACGGTAAATATAGGCATCAAGATTACCCAGCGGAAGGGATGCTTCATAAGCAACTAATTGATTATTTGTTAAGATGGTGTCTTTCATAATGGCGCAAGTATAGCAGCACTTAGCAGGATTATGCAACGGCGCTAATGCAATGAACTATCATCAAGTTGGCGATGTTGCGAGCTTGCCACTTGTGTTCTAATGCGAGTTTCAAGGCATAGAGCGGTTAAGAATCCGCCCCAAACACAGCCAGTATCAATTGCGAAAATTGTGGGGTTGTAGCTTATTCCTTGCAAGGACGCCCAATGACCCATAACAATGTTAAGATCTTGGGATTGGCGGTTGGGCACATTAAACCAAGAGTGGTAGGTTTTCTCCTGGGTGCCAAAAGGACCTTTAGACTTGAGATCAATATAGCCATCATCGGTGCAATAGCGCATGCGTGTAAAACAATTAGTGATAAAGCGAATACGATCCCAACCGCTAAGGGCAGCATGCCAATGTTTAGGCTCATCACCATAAAGGTTTTGCATAAACTCTGGGTAGTCTTCAGAACGTAAGAGAGTTTCAATTTCAGCAGCATATTTCATAATCTGATTAAAATCCCAATTAGGGTGAACGCCAGCGTGTACCATTAAATAATCTAATTGTTGGTCATAGTGTGCTAGTTTTTGCTGGCGCAGCCAATGAATATATTCATCACACTGTTTGCTATTAAGCAAATTTTTCAATGTATCTTTTTTGCGCAAAGCAATAGTGCCAGCATGCACGGCTAATAAATGTAGATCGTGATTGCCCAGCGTCACAATGGTTGAAGAGGCAGGTAATTCTTTAATGAATTTTAGTACTTTCAGTGACTGCGGGCCACGATTAACCAAATCACCAGTAAACCATAATTGGTCGCGTTTCTCATCGTAATCAATTGCAGCAAGTAAACGCTGTAATTCGTCATAACATCCTTGCACATCGCCAATCGCATAAGTTGCCACGGTCACCCTCTCGTTAGTTAATCATGTTAGGAGCACTTAATGAAAAAATAGGGATTTCAGCATTAAAATGTTGATTATTATCGTTCACCATATGATAACTGCCTTGCATTGAAGCAATGGGTGTTGCAATGGCGGCACTACTGGTATATTGATATTCTTTACCAGGCTGTATCAGTGGTTGTTTACCGACCACACCAACACCACGGATTTCATGAACATCACCATTGGCATCAGTAATTATCCAGTGACGTGATAATAGTTTAGCTGCAATATTACCGCAATTTTTTATAGTAATTGTGTAAGCGAAGACAAAGTGTGAATCATCGACATTAGAATACTCTGGCAAGTATTGTGTTTTCACGCTGATTTCTATTTTGTTGATTACTTCTGACATGGGGAAATCGAATAGTTTAAAATTTAAGTAGGACTTTACCATATCTGCTTTTAGCAGGGAAATTATTTATAACTTACGATAAACCCCAGTGGTCACTCGATTTTTGCTGGGTGTATACCACTTGCTTTACACAAGCAGCGATTCCCCAAATATGGCTGTTCCCAAGCTACAGCGGGAATTGCCGTTACACAAGCGCGAAGCTTGTTACCATTGCGAATGTACGATAGACTAATCGCCTAGTTTATGTGTGGTGTTTATGCAGAATACTAAGAAAAATTGGCAAGGGTATTTATTTTTATTGCTTGCTCAGCTGATGGTTGGCATTTGTATTGTAGGCTCCAAAGCCTTGTTAATGACAATGCCAGCGGTGTTTATTTTATTTATTCGCTTTAGTATTGGCTTTCTATTTTTGTTGTTTACTCATCTTGCGATCAGTAAAGAAAAATTCCAGCCTTTAAAAAAATTATCCCAAAAAGATTGGGGTATAATTTTTGCCCAAGCGCTTTGTGCAGGCGCACTTTTTAATATATTACTATTGTGGGGTTTAGATTATACCACCGCCAGTGTTGCTGGCATTATTACCAGCATGCTACCTGCTATTGTGGTGGTGTTTTCTATTCTTTTGCTTAAAGAAAAAGTGACGCTATATACTGTGTTGTGTATCTCTTTTGCTGTAATTGGACTTATGGTGATTAATGCGCATAGCTTGCATATTGATAATACCCAACAAATCTACGGTGGCTTTATTATTTTATTATCATTACTACCGGAAGCTGCTTACTATATCATGGCTAAAAAACACAAAAATAAGTTGCCGATTTTTTTAGTTTCGGCATTAATGAATATTATTAATGTGCCTATTTTTTTATTGGGTTTGTTTATTATTCATCATAATAGTGTCACACTACAAGTGCTCGGTCACGAATGGCTATTATTATTTATCGTTGGCATGACATCAGCGCTGTTTTATGTGTTTTGGTTTTTAGGTTGTCAACAAGTGCAAGGTTCCAATGCAGGTCTCACTACCGCATTTATGCCTATCGCAACATTAACGATTGCCTATTTATTTTTACATGAGAAAGTAACAGTACTGCAATTTTTAGGCATGGTATTAGTGATCTTATCGATTTTTTTGAATGTGTTGAAACCCAAAAAAAATATCTTTACTAAGTTGTAATTATTCAGTAAATTCACCTTCAGACTTGCTGAATAGATACGTTAATTGTTTAATAAACAGTAGGTTCCGTCATTGCGACTGTCGCACTTCGTTCGCAGTGACCGGCGAAGTGCGAAGCAATCCAGGGTTAGGATCTTCGATTTTGCAAGATTTCACTGTGCAAGCTATCGATTCTACCGCATTAGCTCACACCACCTTAACATCTCATTCATTGGCTCTCGCCAGGTTGCTTCACTTCGTTTGCAATGACAGCTAATTTATTCGCTGCTTAAATAATTGCTAATTTTGGCAAAATCCTGGATAGATAACTGCTCTGCACGTAAATTAAAATCAATATCAATTTTTTCTAATTCTTCACTAGCAATAAGATTTTTCAAACTATTGCGTAACGTTTTGCGGCGCTGACCAAAAGCATCTTGTACAACAGCTTTAAAGGTGACAAGATTTTCAACTTGTACAGGTTTGTGTTGAAAGGGAATTAAACGGATAACACTGGATTCAACTTTAGGTGGTGGATCAAAAGCGGTATTGCCAACGTTAAATAATAATTCGACTTGGCAATAGTATTGCACCATTACACTCAAACGACCATAATTTTTAGTACCA
This sequence comes from uncultured Legionellales bacterium, assembly GCA_964352905.1. Classification (GTDB taxonomy): domain Bacteria; phylum Pseudomonadota; class Gammaproteobacteria; order JAHCLG01; family JAHCLG01; genus CAYGTS01. The sequence continues at coordinate 11,553 of CAYGTS010000002.1, forward strand.
GGAGTAGCACTTATGCGTTCCGCTACTTCTTTTTGTAACATAAAATGCATATCTTTAATTAAAGACAGTTGATCTAAGAAATGAAAAATTAACTCAGTTCCAACATTATACGGTAAATTACCAAATAATCGTAACGGCTGCTTAGGTTTAGCAAATTTTGAGAAATCAAAGCGCAAGGCATCATGCTGGTGAATAACTAACTTAGCACTATTAGCGCATTTCTTCTTGAGCAAAGGAATGACATCAGAATCAATCTCAATCACATTCAGGGTTGTAACATGTGGTAATATGGATTGAGTTAAAGCACCTAAACCAGGCCCAATTTCAATTAAATTATCATCTGCAATAGGATCAATCGCCGTGATAATGTCATCAATAATTTGATGATCAATTAAAAAATGTTGCCCAAATTGTTTGCGTGCGTGATGATGCATGATGTTAATTCAAACTCCCAGAGGCATTAGTTATATAATCAAATGCTGTGTCATAGGCGTATTTTATGCTGGTACTATTAATCTGATTACTACCAACTAAATCAAGTGCTGTGCCGTGTGCAGGGGATGTTCTTAAGATCGGCAAGCCAAGGGTAACATTGGCACAATGTGAAAAATCAGCATACTTGATGACACTTAAACCTTGATCGTGATACATCGCTACAAAAATATCTGCTTGATTCAGATACTTCTCGGTAAATAAGGTATCGGCGGGCAAACTGCCTATCACATTGATCCCTTGTTGTTGTAACTCAGTAATCACAGGATTAATAATATCTAATTCTTCATTACCTAAAAAACCATTTTCACCTGCGTGTGGATTTAAGCCTGCAACATAAATACTGGGTTTAGCAAGCCCAAAATAGTGTTGGCAGTCATGATGAATAATATTTAATACAGCCGTTAGCTTTTTTTTAGTGATTTTTTGGCTAACTTCCTTTAAAGGTATGTGTGTTGTCACAAGCGCTACACGCATATGTGGATTAACAAGCATCATCACCGCTGGCCGTTGCGCTAAATTAGCTATCCATTCAGTTTGCCCAGTAAAGCTAAACCCAGCCTGTTGAATAACCGCTTTATGAACGGGATTAGTGACTAATGCATTAAATTCTGCCCTAAGACAGGCTTTTGTCGCAAGGGTTAAACAATTTAATACAAAAGCACTATTACCGGTATCTAATTTTCCGGGTACAACTGGATTAGTTAATTTTACTGGGTAAACGTGTAGGTGATTTTTTATAAATTCAGTTGGGGGATTGTTAGGATCGTAAAATGTAAGCGTAATGTTTTTTTTTAATTGTTGCGCACGCGCTTGAATGAAATCCGGATCACCAAAAACGACACAGGGACAAGGTAGATCCATTTCATGCAGCAATAGCGTTAACTCAGGTCCTATGCCTGCAGGTTCGCCAAGTGTTAACGCTATTCGCATGATCAATCCTATTTAAGATCAATTTTTACGTAAGAAACTGAACGCAGACTTTTCACCCATTTAACAACAGCTTCTTCAAATTTTTTAGCGTAAACCATTTTTTCAGCTTGTTGATAGGTTAAGCTACCCGGTTTGTTTTTTGATTTAACTGCTATGACTTTAAGAATATGATAACCATTACCCGCTTTAATGGGATCCGATATTTGGCCTGACTGCATATGAGCTACTTTATTAGCAAAAACTTCAGGCAGATCAGTAATGGAACGCCAACCTAAATCATTACTCTGAATGTTGGCTTGATTTTTTAACGCAGCAGCAAGACTTGCTTTGTCGCTAACAAGATGTTGGGCCAACTTTTCTGCAGCTTGTGCTTGTGATTTGTCATTGATATCGGCAACGGGAATGAGAATGTCTTCTATTTTATAGAGCTTTAATTTATTGTCGCCTTGTTGATCTAACAATTTAAGTACGGCAGCTTTGTTGATAGTGATACTGCGGCCAACAGCAGCTTGCTGTACGCGACTCAAAATAATTTGTTCACGAATATTATTGCGGTAAGTATCAAAGTTAACACCTTGGCGCAGAATAGTTTGCTTCATTTGCTCGGGTGTTAAGTGATTTGCTTGGGCGATTCTTTTTAAGGCATCGTTTAAGGTTTTCTCATCAACTGTAATGCCTACCTCTTTGGCTTTTTGTAATTGTAATTTCGCATCAATCAAATGTTCTAGCACTTGTTTAGCCAATGTTTTTTCAGGAGGAACAGCCATATGTTGTTCAATATACTGTTGCTTAATAATATTAACCTGATTATTTAACTCTGTTTGTGTAATCACCTGATCATTAACATAAGCAACAATGTCATTCAGTGACTCACCTTGTGCAAACACACTGCTAACAAAAATGAACACGAGTGAGGTTATTAAAAAATTAATCTTCTTCATCATAAAGCCCTTTGTCTTGTAAAACTATCGTTATAACCAGGAATGCCGGAAGTCAGAATACCATCAGCACCACCTGTTCCCACATTGCCAAAGCCTTTTAATAGCAATTGCAGAAAGACACGCTTATCATAGCGTGGCGTTAGATTATCATTTCTGCCTGCCAGTGTGCGACCCGCAACTAAACGGGTTGCCCAGCAGCAAGTGTCGTATTGTACACCAAAAACAAAACTTTTGGCAGCAGGCGTATTAGCAGCTGAAGTATTAGTTATCACACCTAACACGCTGATATTTTTATTAATCCCCCAGTTACTGCCCAAACTGGTTTGATGCGCGGCAGCTAACAGTTCTGTTTGACCGGCTAAGATACCCAGTTGGCGCATATAGCTGTAAGAAATATAAAAAATATGCCGCGGCGTATTAAAATAATTAAAGGTAATCGTATTGTTGGTAAAATTACGCTGATTCCAATTAAACGCAGCATTATCGGTGATGGTTGTGTGCGGAATTAAGGTCACTTGCGAAATCAATGCAATCGGTGAAAAGCTTTTATTATAACTCGGATCAACATTGGTGATAGTACAGTAAGGTTGGCGACACAGTGTCACCTTGCGATCTTGCATATAGTAAGTTTGGCCGATGCTAACTCGCGCTTTTTCAATACCATTATCACCGTTTAATAAACGTGAGGTTAAACCATAGGCTAATTGATTGGCATTTTGCAAGCGATCTAAACCTGCGAACTCATTAGTGCGAAACATTTGATCGTAAGTGAAGGTTTGATTAATCGTATCAAAAACAGGAATATCATTTTGGTTGCGAAAAGGCACGTTGAGATAAAACAATCGCGGCTCTAAGGTTTGTTCATAGTGGTGCTGTAAGAGATCGGTATTCCTTATAAAGGTTAAACCACTATCAACATCAAAAATCGGTGTCGTACGTGTAATACTACTTTCTGGCCAAGCAGCAGTATTAATATCATATTGTAGCGCGCGTAATTGTAAGGTTGGAATAATATAACCGGGCATGGTAACGATAGGCAAGCTAATGGCTGGTTGTAATTCGGCACGTTTAGCGTTGGCATAGGGTAACCCACTGAGTGGATCATTAAATATTTCAGGGGAATGCCTGAAATTAACCAGTTGTGAGTTCAACGATATAACAAATGGGCCAAACTGCGGAAATTCAGCATTCGCATCCAGTTCGGGCAATTGTTGATATTGATCAAAATAAGTGACCTCATTGATAGGGTGTAGGGTTTGGTATTTCTGAACTAAACCTTGCAAATCCCAAATATTATTAACATAACGAATTTGCGCATGTTGCAGAAGCTGGTTAGCAAAAACATTATTGGGTGGTGTATCTCCTGGAAAATCTTGAAAGAAGTAATCATCACTCACATGATTGTATTGTAAATTGGCTTGCCAATGTTCATTAAAATCGGTTGTTTGGTTAAAGAAAATAAATTTACGGTTGTCACTAAAACTTTCAACACGTTCTCGCGCTGCAAGTGGTTTGTTTGGGAATGTAGCATTGATGGATTGCTGAAAACTTTTGAAAGCGCGATCATGCGGTAAATAGCCAAAGTGCAGCATGCCGCTGGTCATATTTGTGACATAGCGCAACATATTTCGATACATGACACCACGCTTAGAAAGATAATTGGGGGTAAAAGTGTCATCCGCATTGGGTAGTAAATTTAAATAAAAAGGTAAATTTAAACTCTGGCCAGAGCGCGAAGAGTAATCATATTCAGGGAGTAAAAAACCAGTTTTACGACGATTGTCAATTGGGAAGCTCATGTAGGGAACATATAAAAGCGGTGTGCCAGCGATGTAGAATAAAGCATTCTTGGCTGTGCCGCGCCCCGCTTGGCGATCAAGCGAGATACGCTTCGCAGTAACATGCCAGGCTAATTTATTCGGCTGACAAGTTGTATAAGAGCCTTGGTAAATATTAATAATTCCCGATTTGGGCTGTGCAATTTTTTTGGCATGCCCCCAGGCGACTAATCCTTGTAGTTTTTTTGTTTTTGCCTGCGTTTTTTCTGGCTCTAGGGAAGGTTGCGCCTTAAGTAAAACACGATAATAGGCATCAACAATTTTAGCTTGTTTTGTTTGCAAATAAACTTGCCCATAACGACCGGTTAATAATTTACCTGGCTCGTATAAACGGATATTGCCATAGAGTTTAATCAGGCTAATTTTCTTTGTCTTAGGATCACGAATCAAAATGGCCTTATTCGCGGTAATACGCTTACCAGGCTGACTTACTGAAACGTTGCGTAGATTAGAAGCTCCTTGTTGTGAAAATAAAATAGATTCACCATCAATTTCTATTTTGTCAGCGGGTAAGGGTTCATTGTTAACGGGTGATACAAATAAATTGGGTTCTTGATAATAACCTTTGCAGAGGCTTTCTGAATCCACATCAGGAAGCCAACCAATCGCGCGTGCAACCTGCTGCGCATCCTGTGCTTGGCCGTGTGCCGTTTGCACGAAGGCTATTACAGCGATCAAACTCGTACAGAGAATGCTTAATAAAATGGTTACATAAGATTGTTTCATCGCTTATAAATTTATTTCCCCGATAGATGTTGGACTGTATCACAATCCACGCTAAAATCGCAGGCTTTTAACGGTGGAAATTTATGATACACAGCACACCCGTTGCCAGTAATGCGGTTCAGCGTCTTGAATTATTACGAGCATGGCTTGCACAACTAAAAGAGCACAAGGTGCTTAAACTTATTCCGTTGGCGAATGATGCCAGTTTTAGGCATTATTTTCGTGTGGAAACTGATCGGGGTAATTTGGTTGCGATGGATGCGCCACCACCGTTGGAAGACTGTTATCCATTTGTTGCAATTGCGAACGCTTGGCGATCTTACGCCATTAATGTGCCTGAAATTTTGGCGCAAAACTTAGAAATGGGTTTTTTATTGTTAACAGATTTTGGTGATGAATTATTATTAAATAGTTTGTCACCTGATAATGCTGAGCAACTGTATGCCAAAGCCATTCAAGAATTATTATTAATCCAACAAGTGAAGCAGCATGCACCGTATTCATTTCCTAATTATGATACAGCCTATTTAATGCAAGAGTTACTTTTTTTCACGGAATGGTTTTTGCAGAAACATCTTTTTTTAGAGTTAACCAACAAAGAACAAGCAACCCTTGCTAAAACCTATGAATTATTAGTTAATTCGGCCGTTTCACAACCACAAGTTTGTGTGCACCGTGATTATCATTCGCGGAATTTAATGTTACAGCAACAAAAAATCGGCGTGATTGATTTTCAAGATGCAATGTGGGGGCCGATTAGTTACGACTTAGTTTCTTTATTACGTGATTGTTATATTGCTTGGCCTGCCGATAAAGTGGAAAAATGGTTACAAGACTACTATTACTTAGCCTGTGAGAAAAAGTTTTTAACGAACGTGTCATTAGAACAATTTAAACAATGGTTTGATTGGATGGGTATGCAACGGCATTTAAAAGCAATATTTATTTTTGCGCGTAAATTGCATCGTGATAATAATGCTAATTATTTAACCTATATTCCTCGTTGCCTAAATTATGTGACAACGGTTTGCCAGCAATATCCTGAATTTTCAGATTTCCATACTTTTATTGTTGAACGCGTATTACCTAATTTGGATATAACCTTATGAAAGCAATGATACTAGCCGCAGGGCTTGGTAAGCGTATGATGTCGCTCACAGAAAATAATGCCAAATGCTTATTAAAAGTTGGCGATAATATGCTGATTGAGCATTTATTATTGCGTTTGCGTGCTGCGGGTTTTCATGACATCGTGATTAACGTTGCTGCAAAAGCAGATTTAATTAAAGCGGCTTTAGGTAATGGTTCGCATTATGGTGTAAAAATCCAATATTCATTTGAGCAAGAATTATTAGAAACAGGCGGTGGTATTAAATATGCTTTACCTTTGTTGGGCGAACAGCCCTTTTTAGTGGTTAATGCCGATCTTTGGACCGATTTCCCTTATGAAAAATTACGCAAACCATTAGATCATTTAGCACATTTAGTGATGGTGGATACGCCATTATTTGCAGGTGATTTTGGCTTACACAATAATCAAATTAGTAATACGACACCGCGGAAGTTTACCTTTGCTGGGATTAGTGTATTACAACCACAATTATTTTTATTTTGTGATAAGCAAAAGTTTAAATTATCAGAAGTATTGCAACCTGCGATAGCGCAAGGACAAGTCAGTGGTGAACTTTACCAAGGATTTTGGCGCAATATTAATACGCCTGATGATTTGGAAGCTTTGAAGTAACTATTCACCCTGTAGCTGGGAACGTTCTTGGAAAATTCACAGTTAAGTTTACTGAATAGTTTCGATTTGAATTTGTCACAACAAAGTTAGGGTGAATTATCCGCTCTAGAGTTTGTCGTCAGCTTCAGGTTCTACATCAGAAGCTTCATCAAGGACTTTTAAAAAACTTTCGTAACTATTCACCAAGTAGACGGGAACGTCCATATTTGGGCTAAAAACAGCGAAAATCTTTTATCGAAATGCTCATGTATAACTCATACACTGCGCTTTCTCAAAAATATTTTCGCTGTTTTTATCGCCAAATCTGAACGTTCTGGTAAATATAAAGCTAAAGGGGGTGAGCAGATACCTTTAGGACGTATAACTTTTATGCCAAAATTTTTAGCTAACGCGAAATCTTTTTCATTAAAAGTAACAATAAAATCACTTTTAGCGGCAACTGCTAATTCAAGAACCATGTCATCTTTAGGATCTTTTAAACAGGGTCTCCATAAGTAATAGATAACAGTGTGCTGACTAACTTTGCAAATATAATCCAACAAGTCATTTATTTGTTTAATACTCATAGTTGGAAATAAGTGCTTAATGACAGCTTCATACTCAAGAATTAAAGGCACAGATAGGCTATGAATAAATTTTTCGGTGCCAAATAATCTCAAAAGCCTATTTGAAGCACCTCGTTTTGATCTGAGCGCCGCAATGATTATATTTGTGTCAATTACAATATTAGGCTTCATAGTGGTATTATATACGATACCGCATAAAAAGATAAGTTTTGGCATTGCGCTGTGAAAAAGTACTAAAACAGGCAAAACTTAAAAGTGCAGAAATTGCCAACTTACTGATTTTCAATTAGACTTCTGAAAACACGACAAGAACAGGTTAAAAACAATGGCAAACTTATTCACCAAACATCCGCATAGCGTTGGTATGACGTACTTGCAACACTTATGGCGTGCTTTTAGTATAGGTATTAAATTAATTTTTGCGGTTATGGCAGTGTTTATTCATGGCTTTTTTCCGTTTTTGTTTGAAACAACCGCCAGCGAAATGGTGATTAAAATGGGGAAAGAGTTAGAAGCGTTTAATGGGGATAAGCACAAAAATTAAGTTTGCTGCTATGGAGTTAAAAAGTCATGAATAATTTTACCCATCCCTTGTGTCTCCACTAAAAATGCGTCGTGGCCATAGTTGGATTCATAATCAACAAATTCCACATCAATATTCGCATTTTCTAATAACTGAAATAATTCTTGCTGCTGGAATGGTTCAAACAACGTATCAGAATTAACCGAAATAATTAAACTTTGTGCCTGTATTTGTTTAATGAATGGTTGTGAACCTGTAGTGGTTTCTAAAATATTAAAATCATCCATTGCTTTAGTTAAATAAAGATAACTATTTACATTAAATTTATTCACAAATTTTTCAGCATTGTATTGCAAATAACTATGAATGTTACGTTCAGTTTTTGCCTGTTTTTCTAACTCTACAAAACGATGATTTAATTCTTCGGTATTGCGATACGTTAAATGCGCTAATTTGCGTGCCAAAATAAAACCGGCATTATTTTCATAGTGCCCTTGTTGCCAAGCTTGATCAAGCTGAATAATTTCACGTTGAATGGTACGCAACGCGATGTTACTTGGGTAAGAACGATAACAAGAAGATATGGAAATAAATTTTTTAACACTTTCGGGGTAGTGGTAAGCGTGATAGAGCGACATCATGGCCCCCATAGAAGGGCCAATAATCGCATGTAATTGCTCTATGCCTAAATAATCCAACAAACATTTTTGTGATCGTGCAATATCGCTAATTTGTAACTCAGGGAAATCCATAGCGTAAACTTTTTTCGTCATAGGATTTATACTTGCAGGACCGGTTGAGCCAAAACAACTACCTAGATTATTAATACAAATGACAAAATAGCGATCCGTATCAATAGGACAGCCACGGCCAACCATTTTTTCCCACCAACCTGGTGTATTATCGTTAGCATGTGAGGCAACGTGGCTGTGCGTTGATAAGGCATGATGAATTAAAATGGCGTTGGAGCGATCTGCATTTAAGTGGCCATAGGTTTCATAAACTAAGCTAAGATTTGCAAGCGTTTGGCCATTATCAAAGACAAAAGCATGAGGACTGTTGAATTGCCACTTGCCATTACTGAGTTGTATAATGTTTGTCTTCATTAATACTTAAATACCTTAAATTATCATGCTAAACGAAAATGTATCTTTCACTAACAAAATGATTAGGCATTTTGACAATGCCTTGCGGACTATATTTAATGTGATACCAGCCGCATCGCGTGAAAATCCTGCGCATCATAGCATTAATTCCAAATTATCTGAACCCGAACAACAGCAGTCTGCACGATTAATGCGGGTTAACCATTGTGGTGAGGTATGCGCGCAAGCGCTATATCAAGGCCAAGCATTGGTTTCACGTAATCCAGTGATTAAAGAAAAATTGGCACAAGCCGCTATTGAAGAAAATGATCACCTTAATTGGTGCGCCAATCGTATTAACGAATTAGGCAGTCATACAAGCTATCTTAATCCCGTATGGTATGCAGGCTCATTGTTCCTTGGTGTTGTCGCGGGTTGTGCCGGGGATGCCTGGAATTTAGGGTTTTTAGCGGAAACAGAAAAGCAAGTGGTAAAACATTTGGAAACTCATTTGCAGCAGATGAGTTTGCACGATTACAAATCGCGCAAGATTATTGAGCAAATGCGTGATGATGAAATGAAACATGCAACCGTTGCGATGGAAGCTGGTGCTAAAGAATTACCGGAAGTGATTAAAAAATTAATGGCGTTAACATCGAAGATAATGACGAAAACGTCGTATTGGGTATAGTTGCGAATGTTATCGGTCCGCGCGGTGGGTAACCTTATTGCACAGACCGATATCGCAAGGTAATGAGTAGAGCGCATACCATAACAAAAATGGCGCATATGTAAATCCATTTTTGTTAAAATTTTGCTATTTTTTTTAATAAAAAAGCAAATTTGTTTTAAAAAAATACGTTTTTTAGCAAAACGTGCATCTTTTTCATCTTTTTATATGCATGTTTCACGATCATCATTTTTATTGTACATTTTCTAACGGTGGATGATAAATCATTTGCACGACTGTTCCATCGGGATCATAGCAATAAAAACTTCTGGCGCCATCACGGTGCGTTCTTGGTTGAGTTTTTATGTTCACTTGATGGCTTAGCAAAAATTGGTACCATTCATCCACGTCATCTGGCTTATTTAAAATAAAACCAATATGATCTAAACGCTGTTGTTGCATGCTATTTTCTTTGCAACGATGCAGCGCAAGATTATCATTACCATTCGTTAAATAATAATTATCCTCATCGGGTTGCCATTCTACATGCATGCCTAGGAGTTTCGTGTAAAATTCAACACACGCTTCCAATTTAACAATCGATAAAGCAACATGACGCATGCCGGCGGTTTTTTTGGGTGGTTTCATATTAGATATTCTCCTTGCGGTGAGGATATGAGTTTAATACTATATTATCAACGTTAAAATCATAGCATAGGACATTCACAATGGATCAAAATCAATTAAAGCAACAAGTCGCTCAAGCTGCAATTAAACATATTCTTGAAGATGGCGTGATTGGCGTTGGCAGTGGTTCAACCGTTGATTTTTTTATTGATGAATTGGCAAAGATAAAAAATAAGATAGAAGCCGTGGTTCCTGCATCTATTGCCACCGAAAAACGTTTACGCCAGCACGGTATTGCAGTTACTGATTTAAACAGTGTTGGTGAATTAGCTATTTATATTGATGGAGCCGATGAAGTGAATGCTTATGGGCAATGTATAAAAGGTGGCGGTGGCGCTTTAACGCGCGAAAAAATTCTTGCAACCGCTGCAAAACAATTTATTTGCATTGTTGATGAAACAAAAGTTGTTGATGTGCTCGGCAAAAAGCATCCGGTGCCTTTAGAAGTCATTGAATTATCACGCAGTATTGTAGCGCGCGCGATGGTGAAAATGCATGCCGAACCAGAGTTTCGCGAAGGTTTTGTGAGCGATAATGGTCACCCAATTATCGATGTTTATGACTTGGATTTAACTGATCCTGTGGCAATGGAAGAAAAATTAAACCAAATGACAGGCATTATTAGTAATGGCATCTTTGCCAAACGACCAGCCGATCATGTTTTGGTGGCAACTGCGAATGGTATTAAAGAATTATTGTAACCTTGGCGTTACACAAATTTGTTTGCGTTTGATAAGTACACAGTGTAAAGTTTGATTTCAATACAATCCTATCAAGAGGAATATAATTATGAGAAAAATGCTTGGTTTAGTTATTATCTGTTTGGCATCATTTATAGCAAGTAATGTTTTTGCAGATGTGCCAGTTGTTTATCTACCCTATGATGCTAGTCAAGCGCCTGGTAATACGATACAAGTTTCTACCTATAGTGAAAGCGCCTATCTTAGCCCAAATAGTCGTCTTACTCTCTATTCTAGTTTTAATCCAGGGATTAACCTATATGATAGTGGCAGCTTGATTTGGTCTAATTATACTTGTAATGGTTACCCTCTTACAGCGTATTGGCAATGGGTTTCTCCTGATGCAGGCCGATATATTATTCAAGCAACTGTTTGCAATTCTGCCAATAGCAAATTGCAGGGGTCCCCTAAAATGGTTCGTTTCCAAAGTAAAATATTCCCTGCTCAAAAGAAAAAATAATAAAAAGGTGTATCTATTCAGCAAATTTTAGTTGAATTTACTGAGAACGTTCAGATTTGGCGATAAAAACAGCGAAAATATTTTTGAGAAAGCGCAGTTTATGAGTTATAAATGAGCATTTCGATAAAAGATTTTCGCTGTTTTTAGCCCAAATATGGACGTTTCCGTCTACTTGGTGAATAGTTACAAAAAGGTTTAAAAATGTTTAAGAGTTTAACTTCAATTGCTTTGATTGCAGCTTGTTGCGCCTTAGCAGGATGTGATATTTATGAAGTGCCTGGTGATTACACTTATGATAGCTCAACTTATGTAAGCCGTCCTTTTTGGGGACACCATCATCATAGGCACTACTACCCACCTGCTAGCAGTAACACAACGGTTACACCGGTGGTTCCTGCGCAACCACGACCTGCAAGCGGTACTGTAGTAACGCCGGTGGTTCCTGCGCAACCGCGCCCTAGTAGTGGTACTGTTGTAACGCCGGTGGTTCCTGCGCATTCTTCAGCAGGTAACAACCCAGCGGGCGTTATCAAAAAAGAAGTTGCCATTGCTAAGCGCATCAACAGGCATTTTCCGGCCGCTTAAAAGAAAGTGGAATAAAAAAAACCGAGCCCCTTGCGCTCGGTTTTTTTTTAAATTCAAATCCAATTAATTTTAACAAATTTGTAACTACCCTGGTATATTTATACCTGCACAAGAAGGATATTTATAAGTATAGTATCCTCGAATATAATTATAAAAATTATCGAAGTTTGTCAAAGGATAATTCTGATAATTAGCCTGCGCGAATTGATCTGGATGGATGTACTCGAACATTGCCTTAATCTGCGCTGAGTTAAGTGAACAGACCCTTTCGCATAAAGCTACACTAGAAGCACCCACCATCTGCACCTCAGCAGAGCAATCTTTAAGCAGGGTTGAGCACCTAGCACAATTCTGGCCAATTTGTTCAGCAGATAACTGGGCAGTTGCCCCCTGTGCTAACACGCCAGCGCTATTTAGCAATAAAGCCAGACCGACACAGCAAATTTGATATTTCACAAGCATGATAAACACCTTGAGCGATTGTGTATTGATAAAAATTAGGTAACTATTCACCCTGTAGATGGGAACGCCCTGATCCCCGCTTTCGCGAGGACTGGCGTTTTTATCACCAAATCTGAACGTTCGCGGTAAATTCACCTTCAAATTTGCTGAATAGTTACAAAATTAGTATAGTCAACCAAACCAGTGATAGCAAATTAAGGGGTGGCAACGGTAGCTGATCCCTCGTCTCAAAAAAATATAAAAATCAATAAGTTAAAAAATAGGTTAAAAAGATTGTCGGTGGCTAAAAAGGAAAAACTTGTCGAGAGCTGATATCTATGCTGCTTACAAGTTGATAATCATATGATTCGAAATGCTGTAGAAGCAGAGCATACTGAAATGAGTAATCAAACCTGTCGTACAATCACGAAATCACGGCAATCGTAAAAAAATCAATCAGGTGAACGGTGTCACAACAAAACCCTTTCTATTCCACCCTGTAACGCCTTATCAATAAATTGCTTTTGCCAATCAGCACCCAGCATTTGGTAGGCTAATTCTTCCACAATGTAACCTGTTTTAATGCCAGTGGTATCTTGATAAGCACTTAAACCTTTAACACAGGCAGGGCAAGTGGTAAGCATTTTTACATTATCATCTTGGATTTTTTTATGACCAGTTAATTGCTGCAAGCCTTTTTCAATTTCTAGTTGTTTGCGATAGCGTAATTGCGTGGCAATATCCGGGCGCGCCATGGAAAGCGTGCCGGCATCACCACAACAACGATCGGATTTAACCACGTTATCACCTAATAATTTTTTAGCAATGCTGAGTGGTTGATAAATTTTAATCGGCGTGTGGCACGGATCATGATATAAATATTTTTGTGAACTTAAACTTTTCACATTTTTTTCCATTAGATATTCATGAATATCCATGATACGGCAGCCGGGAAAAATTTTGTCAAATTGATATTTATTTAATTGATCATAACAGGTGCCACACGAAACAATCACCGTTTTAATATCTAAGTAATTTAAGGTATTTGCCACACGATGAAATAAGACACGATTGGCCGCAGAAATTGCATTACCTTTTTTGGTATTACCTTCAGCTAATTGTGGATAACCGCAACATAAATAACCCGGTGGTAATACGGTTTGTGTGCCAATCGCATATAGAACCGCAAGACTAGCCAGCGCCACTTGGCTAAATAAGCGCTCAGAGCCGCAACCTGGAAAATAAAAAACACTATCAGAATCAGCAGCAACCTTATTGGGATCACGCAGAATCGGTACCATTTTTTCATCTTCCATGGTTAGTAGTTGGCGTACTGGTTTTAACGCAATATTATTCGGTAATGGCCGTTGCATAAAATGAATGACTTGTTCAGTCACTTTAGGGCGATTACTGGTAGCAGGCGGTAATTTACGAAGACGTAATATTTTTTTGAATAAATGAAAAAACAAACGTTGCGTGGCAAAGCCAAATCGTAAAAATAATTGGCGTTGTACCTTAATCGTTAAAGGGTTAGTCGCGTTTAAATACAGCATGCTAATTTTGGTGCCCAGGCTAATTTGTTTTTGACCTTGTTCACGTAAAATAGAGCGCATTTTGATTGAGACATCACCAAAATCAATATCAACCGGACAAGGTGGTTTGCAATGGTGACAGGTGGTGCAATGATCCGCAATATCATTGAATGCAGTAAAGTGTTGCAAGGAAATACCACGCCGCGTTTGTTCTTCATATAGGAACGCTTCAATAATTGCGCCGGTACCTAAAATTTTATCACGTGGTGAATAATATAAATTAGCGCGCGGAATATGAGTTTGGCATTTTGGTTTGCATTTTCCACAACGCACGCAATCTTTAATAGCGGTATTTAATTCGCCTAATTCACTTGCTTCTAAAATAATTGCTTCTTGTTCGAGTAAACGGAAAGAAGGCGTAAAGGCACGATCAAACGCAGTTAAATCAATTAATTTGCCACGATTAAAATAATCGTGTGGATCAACTTGTTTTTTATATGCCGCAAAGGCAGCAATCGTTTGTTGTGGTAGAAAACTTAATTTAGTAATACCAATGCCATGCTCACCGGAAATGGCGCCATCAAGTTCGCTGACTTTCTGCATGATTCGCGCCACAATTTTTTCAGCGCTATGCAACATGTGATAATTATTCGAATGCACTGGAATATTGGTATGAACATTCCCATCACCAGCATGCATGTGTAGTGCAATAAAAATACGACCGCGGCGTAACTTAGCATGAATTGCATCGAGTTTATCACGTAGAACTTGGTAATTTTCACCGTTAAAAATGTGTTTTAATGGTTTTTCAAGCGTGTCACGATATGAAATGCGCAGCTCACCACTTTGCAATAGTTCAAAAACAGTACTGCGTTTATCAAGTTTTAAATCAGCAGGTAAAAAATTCTGGTAATTTTTGGCTCTGTCATCTAAATGACTTAAAAAAGTCTGCCAAGCATTATGTGCATGCTGCAAAATCGTTAATGCTGATTGTTTTTTCATGAGGAACAGCGTTTGGCTTTCAGAATCCTCATCCTGCAAATTATGCGTGCGCTCGTTTAAAAAAGCCTGTACTGCATCAATGATAGCAAGCTTATTTAAAATCGATTGTTCGATATTAATATGCTCAATAAAATCGTTATAGGTTGCAAGCTTATCGAGGGGGATCACGACATCTTCATTAATTTTAAAGGCATTCGTGTGCGCTGAAATGGCAGCAGTGCGTGCGCGATCTAGCCAAAATTTTGCACGTGCTTCAGGACTTACCGCAATAAAACCTTCTGCATTGCGATTATTAACCATGCGGATTACCTGTGATGCGACTTTAGCAACCACTTCTTCATCATCACCCACAATATCACCTAGCAACACCATTTTAGGACGCTCTTGCCGAGGTGCTTTCGTTGAATAATTCACGGCTTTAATGTAGCGATCATCTAAGTGTTCAAGGCCGGCTAAATTAACCAGAGGATGCGCCTCAAAAAAGCGCGTGATTTCAACAATCGCGGGAACCGCCAGTTGTAAATTTTTACCAAAAAACTCACAACAAAAGGTGCGAATATGTTTGGGTTTGGGATGCAAAATAAAAGTTGCAGAAGTAATAATGCCATCACAGCCTTCTTTTTGAATGCCGGGCAAGCCATTTAAAAATTTATTGGTGACATCTTTACCGAGCCCCAGTTTACGTAAACTTTGCCCGGGAAACATCAGCTGTTTTACTGCACCAACTTGTTTGCCATTGGCTTTTTTTTCCGTAATGGTAAAACTCACTTCATCTTGTAAATGAATTTTACTTAAATTATGGTTAATACGTTCAACGTGGATCCAGTTCCCTTTAGCATTGACTAATGACCAGGAAGCGAGATTATCCAAAGTTGTGCCCCATAATAAGGCTTTTTTACCACCGGCATTCATAGCAATGTTACCGCCAATGGTAGAAGCATCTTGCGAAGTGGGATCAACGGCAAAAACCAAATCTTTCAGCATTGCAGCATCCGCAATCCGGCGTGTCACCACACCGGCACCGGCTTTAATCGTTGGTACGGCGTGATCTAAACCGGGTAACACGTGCGACCGAATTTCTGAAAGTGTTTCTAACTTTTCAAGGTTAATCACAGCCGTATTTTGGTGTAACGGAATGACACCGCCGGTATAACCGGTACCACCACCACGCGCGATGATAACTAAGCCTAATTCCGTGCAATATTTCACAATGTTGGGGATTTGTTGTTCAGATTCGGGTTTTAATACCACCAGCGGGAATTCAATCCGCCAATCAGAGGCATCAGTGGCATGTGCAACCCGGCTCAAACCATCGAAACAAATATTATCCTTGCGCATGATCTGGGATAGCTTTTTTACGACTTTTTTACGCAATTCTTGCTGCGTTTGAAAATTAGCAATAAAATTATCAACAGCAAGGCGTGCATGATTAACTAAATTAAGAACAATCGTGTTATGATCGGCTCTTTGGGTAATAGCATCTAAACGATGATGCAGGGCGTGTGTTAAGGACTGCCAGCGCTTCGGATGAGAGGCAAGATCATCTTGGATATAAGGATTGCGGGTAATTACCCACATATCGCCCAAGACTTCAAACAGCATTCGCGCAGATTGCCCAGTTTGTCGTTGTGAGCGTAGCGCATTGATGATATCCCAAGCTTCTTGATTCAGAAAACGCAGGAAAATTTCACGATCAGAATAAGAAGTGTAATTATAAGGGATCTCGCGTAAACGCATTGGGGCCTGAATCATAGTAATAATCCGTGTTTTTTTGTCAGAGTCACCGTAATAATATAGGACTCACTATAAAACACAACAAAGTCGATAAAACATGCGTAACAAACAACTCTGGCTAATTGAATTCAAACAAATCTTTCGTTTATCGCTGCCACTAGCGACAACCTTAATTGTGCAAATGGGGATGGATGTCGTAGACACGCTAATGCTAGGACGCATCAGTGCGCGCGCGCTTGCGGCAGGTGCTTTGGGCAGTGCGATCTACGTCATATTATTTGTTACTTGTTTGGGTTTTTGCATGGTGTGTGGGCCGTTATTTGCACGAGCTAACGCCACTAAGGATTATAAAACTGTTGCAGAAATATTTTACGCTGGTGTTATGGTTTCGCTGGTGTTAAGTTTAGTGTGCTGGATTATTCTCTATTTTGTTACCTATCATTTAAAGTCACTGAACCCTGATCCTTTGGTTGTTTTTGATGCATCGTTATTTTTACGA
This sequence comes from uncultured Legionellales bacterium, assembly GCA_964352905.1. Classification (GTDB taxonomy): domain Bacteria; phylum Pseudomonadota; class Gammaproteobacteria; order JAHCLG01; family JAHCLG01; genus CAYGTS01. The sequence continues at coordinate 28,751 of CAYGTS010000002.1, forward strand.
ACCTTAATGTGGGCTATTTTGCCGGGCTTATTATTTACAACCTTGCGTGAATTAGCAGCAGCATTCTCACAACCAAAAGTGATCATGTTTATTACTGTGCTGGGTTTTCCGCTGAATGCTTTACTTAACTATTTATTCATCTACGGGCATTGGGGATTTCCTAAATTGGGTATTGCTGGGGTTGGGCTTGCCACAACTTTGGCTGAATGGGCAATGTGCTTTGCAATATTGTTGGTATTAGCAATACAATTACCGCTCTTAAGAGAACATATTTTCACAAAATTTAGTAAACCTTCAGCGCATGTGATGCGAGAAATAATAAAATTAGGCTGGCCAGTTGGCTTTAACCTGACTTTTGAAGTGGGCTTATTTGCCATCACTTCCATTATTATGGGCCAGTTTGGCGTTATTGCACTGGCCGCGCATCAAATTGCACTGCAATATTCAGCCATTGCTTTTATGATTCCACTCGGTATTTCGCAGGCTGCCGCAATTCGCATTGGGCATCATATGGGTAAAAATCATTTACTCAGAGCCAAACGTGCTAGCTATATCAGCTTAGTGTTTAGTTGGTCATGTGGTTTAGTCATGGCCAGTATTTTTCTATTGTTTCCAGAACAGCTAGCTAGTCTTTATTTGCATAAAAAAGGTGCGCAAACCACAGCAGTGATCAGCATGGCGATTATTTTTCTGCGTATTGCAGCGGTTTATCAAGTATTTGATGTTTTACAAGTTATCATGAATGGCGTGCTACGCGGATTTAAAGATACGTTAATTCCCATGATGTTAGGCATGTTATCCTACTGGTTGATAGGTTTAGGCGTTGGTGCATTGTTAGCGTTTTATTACCATCTTGCGGGAATAGGTTTATGGTGGGGATTAGCGATAGGGATTTTTGCTTCAGGCGTGTTATTATATTGGCGTTTTTGTGTAATTGTGAAGAAACATCTCATAACAAGCAGCAATTCCCGCCGTAATGTCTGATTACTCACGAACAGTCAGATTTGAGGCAAGGTCACGTTAAAAATTTCAAAAAATAGCGGAGTTTATACATAATAAATGAGCACGTTTTTGAGATTTTTAACGTGAGATTGCACAAATATGGCTGTTCCCAGCTACAGCGGGAGTTGCTGCATAACAAGCTAAACAATGGTGCCAGTTGATAGTGAAAAGAATCATTGCGCAATGGGTTTTAATCCTTAGCCTACTATTATTGGCAGTGCCAAGTTTTGCTTTGAATTTGGGCACAATCAACATGCATACGGCGGTGATGCTGGCAATGCGTAATAATCCCGAGGTGCAAAGTAATGAATTAAACCGTGTTAGCCAAAAGCTTGCGTTAGCAATTGCTTATCACCAATATGATCCGATTTTTTCACTCACAGGCCAAGTTTCGCAAACCCAGTCACGCGCTTCTGGCGCTGCGCCGGTACAAGCGACAACGGCCGCGCTCACACCACAAGTCACGCTTAACACGCCCATGGGGACTCAATTTACTGTGTCCATGTCGAATGCCATTGATGATTATTATAATCCAGGTGTCACGGCTTCTGTGACACAACCCCTGCTGCAAGGGTTTGGCCCTGATGTCGTATTAAATAATTTATATACCGCGATCGATACCGAGCAAATTAATAAACTCACGTTTAGGGATACCGTTGTTAACACCATCGTACAAATCGTGCAAGATTATACTGATTTGCTAGCAGCCATTCGAAATCTAAAGGCGCAAGAAATTGAATTAAAAAATCAAGAACAGCAGGTCAAGGATATTGAGAAAAAAATTAAAGCGGGTACGGCATCAAGAAATGATAGAGTAACAGCAGAGTCGCAATTAGCTAGCCAACGCTTAAATATTGTGACTAATGAAAATGTGATTGAACAAGCACGCCTAACCTTGCTGCAAGATTTAGGTTTGCCACCTGATACACAGTTTGAAATTGAACAAAAAATTAAAATACCTAAAGATAAATTGCCTTCGGTACCAGAGTCGATTGAAATGGCGTTAAATTGGAGCACGCAATACCAACAATTATTGTTACAAAAAAAACAAGCTGAGCGTAATTTATTAGTGGCTGAAGATGCCAAACGTTGGCAATTAGATCTAACTGCAAGCGCCACAACCGGACAAGGTAGCGGTGGTGGGCCAAATGCTGGTTTGAATAGCGTCGTTAATGGGCAAAACTATTCAAATGCTGTCACATTAAACTTAACAGTACCACTTGATTATTTACCTTTAAAGCAAGCAATTGTTGATGCTAAAGTCACGTTGCGTAATACTAAAATTCAAATTGCTAACCAAAACCGGGTTATTGCAACACAGGTTATTAACGTTTATCGTAATATTCAAGTGCAGAAAGAACAAATACGCTTATCCGAAAAAGATGCGGCACTTAAGCAACAAGTATTAAACAACGATATAAAAAAGTATAACTATGGGCGAATTTCACTGAATGAAGTCAATATTGATCGGCAAAATCTGATTAATGCACAATTAACCGTGATTGCTAATCAGGCAACCTATTTGAACCTACTAGAATCCTTTTATAGTATTATAGGTTGTACATTGAAACGCTGGGAGTTGCGGCTACAATATTAGGATATGGGAAAAAGTATGCGTTCTAAATTCCTTAAGCTATTGATTTTTGCTGTACCACTCGTGTTAGTCGTGGCGATTTTTAGCGCCTGCAGTGACAATAAGGCAAAAAATAGCAACCAAAAATATCAAATCATTACGGTTAATAAAAAAGCCTCGAACACGGTTTTATATTTAAGTGGTACGATTAATCCGCTTGATATTGTTAATGTGCCATCGCCGGCAGATGGCACGGTTGCCAAAATTTATTTCCATTACGGGCAAACTGTTAAAAAAAATGATATTTTGCTTACCATTAATTCCAATAAACTAATGGAACAATACCAAGATGCCTTAACTGGCTACTTAAAAGCCAAAGACTCTTATTTAAATAACAAATTAAAAATGGAAGGCAGTGAGGATCTATACAAATCAGGATTAATTTCGCGTAATGAATATGAGCAAGATCGCAGTGCCTTGGCAGATGCTTATTTAAGCTATAATGAATCACAATCTAAATTACAAACTATATTAGTGAGCACTAAAGGGTATTTAACTGAAACAGAAGATTTAACGAACTTAACGATCGAGGATATCGATAAAGTTAGAAAAGCCTTAGCAGTTAACTTAAATGAATTAACCATTCGTTCACCAACCTATGGCATTATTTTAATGCCTTTAAAAGATGATGATTCTGGTAGTGGTAGCGGTGACACCAAACAATTAAAAGAAGGTAGTTCAGTTAAAGAAAACGGCACGTTGGTTTCGATTGGTGATTTTAAAGGTTTGTCGATCAAGGTGAACATTAATGAAATTAATATTAACTTTATACAACCAGGACAAAAAGTCGTTGTCACGGGGGTTGCTTTTCCTAATATTACACTACAAGGACATGTTAGCTCAGTGGATGTGCAAGCAGTGAGTAGCGATTCGGGTGGTTTACCCACTTTTCCGGTGACAGTGGTGGTACCTAATTTAACAGAAAAACAAAGAGAAACAATTCACATTGGCATGAGCGCCCAAGTTGAGTTAACTGTAGAAGGTGCCAAGCAAATTATTGTTCCAATCAAAGCGGTGATTCAAAAAGACAACGTTCCTTTTGTGGAAAAAGTGATCAGTGAAAAACCACTCAAAACAAAATTAATACAAGTCGTTACAGGCCAGCCTGATGTGAATGAAGTGGTGATTAAAGAGGGCTTGCAAGTGGGAGATAAAATTCTTGTTAACCATTGAAATGAAGGATATCTCTAAAAAATACCACCTGGGAGGACACGATCACTACGCTTTGGATGGGGTTGATTTTCACGTGGCGCCACGTGAGCTGGTTTCGATCATGGGCGCATCGGGTTCAGGTAAATCAACTTTAATGAATATTATTGGTTTGCTTGATAGGCCTTCCGGCGGAGAATATTATCTAGATGGAAATAATGTCGCGAATTTAAGCGATAATCAACTGGCAGAAATTCGTAATAAAACCATGGGCTTTGTGTTTCAGCAATTTTTTTTATTACCGCGTTTTACAGCATTGCAAAACGTGATGTTGCCGCTGCAATATGTTCATCATCATATTCCACATACCAGAGATCTTTGTATGGAAAAGTTAGAAAAGGTTGGAATGGGCCGTTACTATAACCAAAAACCGCATCAACTTTCTGGTGGGCAACAACAGCGAGTTGCAATTGCACGTGCTTTGGTTAATTCCCCTTCAGTGTTATTAGCCGATGAGCCAACTGGCGCGCTGGATTCTAAAATAGGCCAAGAAGTAATGGATCTATTTTTAAACTTAAATAAGGATGAAGGCGTGACTACGGTGATTATTACTCATGATCCAAAAGTTGCAGAACAATGCCATCGTGTTGTGCATGTTGCAGATGGTAAGGTTACAGATTCAGTATGATAGTCTTTATTGCACCGTATTTCAAAGAAGCTTTTGCCAACTTAATTTCATCGAAATTACGATCAATTTTAGCAATCTTAGGGATCTTGGTTGGAACAGGTTCTGTGGTTGCCATGGTTTCTTCAGGGCAGTTAGCCACGCAAGCAGCATTGGCGCAGTTTAAATCATTAGGCACAAATTTGCTTTCAGTTGCCATTTATGATCAAGATTCAGGCCAGGATAAAGGCGCTAGCACTAAAGTGAAACCGTTTGATGTTGAAGAAGCGATGGCTATTCAGCAAGCTTCACCCGGCATTGCCTTAGTTGCACCGTATACAACATTATTTTTACCGATTAGTTTTAATGGTCACACCATTAATGCGCAAGGCATTATTGGCGCGACAGAAACATTGCAACCTGCTATAAAGATAGCTATGTTAAAAGGCCGCTTCATTAGTTTTTTAGATTTTTATAATTATTATTGCGTGATTGGTTATGAATTATATCAAACGCTAAAACAGTATACCTTTGAAGATCCGATTGGCCAACAAATTCGCTTAGGCAATAGTATTTTTACAATTATTGGCATTGCGCAGAAATGGCAAGAAAATAGTTTTTTTAATGAAGATATTAATAATGCCATCATGATCCCAATCACCACGGCAAAAGTACTGAGCAAATATTCACAGATCAGAAATATTGTGATGCGCCTGCAACCCAATGCGAATATCCAAAGCGTTAAAAAATCCATTATAAATTATATTAATAATAACTTACCGGGCAAGCAAACTTTTATTCGCAGTGCAAAACAACTTATTGATAGCATGCTTAAACAACGGCAAATTTATACGATTCTGTTAGGCCTAATTGGTGGCATATCCTTATTGGTAGGTGGTATTGGGGTTATGAATATCATGCTGGTTTCGGTGGTGGAGCGCAAACGAGAGATTGGTATTCGTAAAGCCGTGGGCGCTAAACCGCGCGATATTCGCTTATTGTTTTTAATTGAAGCGGTTGTGTTATCGCTATTTGGGGGTTTTTTAGGTGTGGTGTTGGGTATTTTAGCATCCTTTATTATTGCAGATTTTGCGCATTGGCAATTTCAAATTTTTGTCATGCCGCCGTTAATTGGCTTTACTGTATCGGTTGCAACCGGCGTGTTTTTTGGTTTTTATCCTGCTTATCAAGCATCACAACTCGATCCGATTGAAGCGTTGCGAACGGAATAGGAGGTTACTGTTTCAAGATTCAATTCATAACAAAACAGGTTATTAACCAAATATAGGTTAGTAACCTATATTTGGTCAGCAATTCCCGGTGTAGCGAGGAACAGCCATATTTGGGCAATCTCACATTAAAAACACTAAAAAATGTGCTCATTTATTATGTGTAAAGCGCGTGTTTTAGTGTTTTTAATGTGACCTTGCCTCAAATCTGACCGTTCTTGAGTTATTCAACATCACGTCGGGAATCACTGATATTTGGTTCACATCACATTGTGGAAATCTGATTAATACCGCGTTGCCATTTCTTCTAATGAAATGACTTTAATTTTTGGCGCCTGTCCTGCTGTGCCAAACGCTTCAAAACGTTGTTTGCAAATATCGCGCATGGCAAGCGATGCTTCTTTTAAATATTTGCGTGGATCGAATTCGCTGGGATTTTTTGCCATAAAACGACGGATAGCTCCTGTTGAAGCTAAACGTAAATCGGTATCAATATTAATCTTGCGTACGCCATGTTTAATCCCTTCTTGAATTTCTTCAACCGGTACGCCATAAGTTTCAGGAATTTTACCGCCATATTCATTAATGATTTTTAACCATTCTTGCGGCACGGATGAAGAACCATGCATCACTAAATGGGTATTAGGAATTTTAGCGTGAATTGCTTTTAAACGATCAAGCGCTAAAATATCGCCAGTCGGTGGGCGTGAGAATTTATATGCGCCGTGGCTGGTGCCAATCGCAATCGCAAGGGCATCCACATTAGTTGCTGCAACGAATTCAGCGGCTTGCTGTGGATCAGTCAATAGCTGCTCGTGTGATAATTCACCTTCTGCACCAGAGCCATCTTCTTTGCCCGCGGTTTTCGTTTCGAGTGATCCTAAACAGCCTAATTCACCTTCTACTGAAACACCACAAGCATGCGCCATGTCTACGGTTAATTTGGTGACGCGCACGTTATATTCAAAACTAGAAGGGGTTTTCATATCTTCTTCAAGTGAGCCATCCATCATCACCGAAGAAAAACCGAGTTGAATTGAACGCTGGCAAACAGCAGGGGAAGCACCATGATCTTGGTGCATGCAAAGTGGGATATCCGGGAATTCTTCCATTGCAGCATCCATTAAATGTTTAATAAAACGTGAGCCTGCATATTGCCTCGCACCAGCGGATGCTTGCACAATCACCGGGGATTGGGTCGCATTAGCCGCCTGCATGATAGCGCGCATTTGTTCTAGATTATTCACATTAAACGCTGGTACGCCGTAATTATTTTCAGCGGCGTGATCGAGTAGTTGTCTTAATGAAATTAATGGCATTATGTTTCTCCTCTGATTTTTTACAATACATTTTCGACTTTAATGATTTTCATTGAATTCGTGTGACCATGTTCACCCAATAAATCACCGCGCGTGATAATCACCCAATCTTCTTTAGTTACAATACCGTTTTTTGCTAACTCGGTGATTGCTGCATGATTGATTTTATCTTCAGTAATGCTTTTTAAATCAAACCCAATGGGGGTAACGCCACGATAAAGACACATTTTTCTTAAGGTGGTTTGGCTGCGTGATAAACCATAAATTGGAATACCTGAACGAATGCGTGACATCCATAATGGTGTTGATCCGGATTCAGTTAACGCAATGATCGCTTTAATATTACAGTGATTAGCACAATACATGGTTGACATTGCAATCGCAAGATCAACGCGATCAAAGTGTAAATCCATGCGGTGTTTAGAAGTTTGGGCAATACGGGTTTTTTCTGCGCCAAGACAAGCTCGTGTCATTGCGGCAATCGCTTTATCCGGAAATTTACCGGTTGCCGTTTCAGCCGATAACATCACGCAATCTGTGCCATCTAATACCGCATTGGCCACATCAAACACTTCTGCGCGAGTGGGCATAGGACTGTTGATCATCGACTCCATCATTTGTGTTGCTGTGATCACCGGTTTATTTAAATAACGGCACTGATGAATAATATGTTTTTGTGCAGCGGGCAATTCTGCATCACCAATTTCAACACCCAAATCACCACGCGCCACCATCACGGCATCGCTGGCTTTAATGATGTCATCAATATTCGCAACCGCTTCAGTGCGCTCAACTTTGGCAACAATACCAGCATGGCTACCGGCTTTTTCTAATAACTGGCGTGCTTCATCGATATCGGCGGCATTGCGCGGGAATGATACAGCAACATAATCCGCATTAAATTTTGCTGCGAGAATAATATCGTGATGATCTTTTTCGGTAAGTGCCTTAGCCGATAAGCCACCGCCTAAACGGTTAATGCCTTTATTATTAGAAAGTTCGCCACCTACCATCACCGTGCAATGAATTTTGCCTTGCCCCACTTGATTGACTTGTAATTCAATCAAACCATCATTTAATAATAAAATATCGCCTTTTTTTACGTCATTGGGCAATTCTTTATAATCAATACCAACGCTCTGTTGATTGCCTTGCAGCGGATCGAGATTAGCATCTAAAATAAATTCATCATCGGTATTTAGCGTAACTTTACCATCAGCGAATTTCGCAATACGAATTTTAGGGCCTTGTAAATCGCATAATACCGCGATCACTTTGTCTTGTGCTTTTGCCACTTCACGCACACGATTAATGCGTTCCTCATGATCTTCTGCATTGCCATGCGAAAAATTAATTCGCACAACATCAAGGCCAGCTTTAAGCATTTTTGCCAGCATTTTAGGATCGTCAGTGGCAGGGCCTAGGGTAGCAATAATCTTGGTTCGTTTCAGCATCATGAATTCCTTTGTTGTAACATGGCAACTGCCGGTAATGTTTGCCCTTCAATAAATTCTAAAAAGGCACCACCACCGGTTGAAATATAGGAAATTTTGTCAGTAATATGAAATTGTTCAATGGCATTAATCGTGTCACCACCACCCGCGAGTGAAAAAGCAGGACTATTCGCAACTGTTTCGGCAATCACTTGGGTACCCTCTGCAAAAGGTTGGTATTCAAACACACCCACAGGGCCATTCCAAATAATCGTGCCAACATTATTAAACAAGGTTTGGTATAGTTGCTGTGTTTGCGGGCCAATATCTAAAATCATTTCATCACTGGCAATTTCAGTAATCGATTTTATGCGCGTTGTTGCATTATTATTAATCTCCGTTGCCACAACAACATCAATAGGTAAGGGTAATTCAACGTTATTCGTTTCTGCTAATTGTAGAATTTCATTAGCAGTATCAAGTAAGTCAGGTTCGTATAAAGATTTGCCAACGGCATAACCTTGCGCTGCTAAAAAAGTGTTAGCAATACCGCCACCGATGATTAAACGATCAACTTTATGTAATAATGATTTTAAAACAGCTAATTTCGTGGAAACTTTTGCGCCACCTACGATGGCGAGTAAAGGACGTTTTGGATCGGTAAACGCCTGCTGTAATGCAGTTAATTCTTGGCAAAGTAACGGGCCTGCACAAACTTGCTTCGCAAATTTTGCCACACCGTGAGTAGATGCTTGTGCGCGATGCGCTGTGGCAAAAGCATCCATCACATAAATATCACATAAATTTGCTAATTGTTTCGCAAAGACATCGTCATTTTCATTTTCACCGGCATAACAACGAATATTTTCGAGCAGGATAATTTCATTGTCGTTAAATGCAACACCGTCTTGCCAATCTTGTACCAAGCGTACCTCATGTTGCAGTAACTGTTGTAAACGCTGTGCAATCGGTGCGAGTGAAGTAGCTGCATCAAATTCACCCACTTTAGGCCTACCCAAGTGCGACATTAAAATGATTTTCGCATGCTGTTGTAGCATGTAACGAATGGAAGGCAGCACAGCTTGCAAGCGTTGATCATTGGCAATCGTTGTGCCTTGCATGGGCGCATTCAGATCAACCCTCACCAGTAAACTTTTATTCGCAATATTGAGATCGGTAAGCAGCGTGATATGCATATGATAATACCCAGTTTTACTTGAGGCCGCATTTTAACTCATTGAGCAAAATAAACCTAGTGACTACGATTTCAGGGCTGGATCGCCGGGTAAGGCAGTGCTAACCTTATCAGCTAAGAGACAGGGAAATCACATTCATGAAGACCATTATTGAGCCATTTCGCATTAAAAGTGTTGAGCCGATCCGCATGACTACTGAAAAAGAACGTGATTTATTATTAAAGGCTGCGGATTACAATTTATTTGCGTTGCATGCGGATGATGTCTTAATTGATTTATTAACTGACTCAGGCACATCAGCGATGAGTGCGCAACAATGGGCTGCTGTCATGAGTGGCGATGAAAGTTATGCCGGTTCCAGTTCGTTTTATGCGTTTCAAACTGCGGTGCAAAATTTAATGCCTTTTAAACATATTATTCCAACGCACCAAGGGCGTGCAGCCGAACGGATTTTAGCCAGCGTTATTGGCAGGCCAGGCAAACGTGTGCCTAATAATACCCATTTTGATACCACGCGTGCTAATTTTGAGGCGCAAGGTATGCTTGCAGATAATTTTTTAATCCCCGAAGCACTTGAGAGTGATTTAGATTATCCCTTTAAAGGTAATATGAATGTTGCAAAATTAGATGCGTATTTAGCAGAACATCATAAAAATGTGCCGCTAGTGATGATCACCATTACTAATAATGCTGGCGGTGGGCAACCGGTTTCTTTAGAAAATATTGCGCAAACAAAACAAATTTGTAAAAAATATCATAAAAAATTATTTATAGATGGCTGTCGTTTTGCAGAAAATGCATATTTTATTAAATTACGCGAACCAGGTTATGAAAATGAATCCATAACAAATATTGTTAGGAAAGTATTTAGCTATGCCGATGGTATGACCATGAGTGCCAAAAAAGATACCTTTGCCAATATTGGTGGGTGGCTTGCAGTGAACGATGATGAAATGGCAGAGCAATTCCGTAATCAACTCATTGTGAGTGAAGGGTTTCCAACGTATGGTGGTTTAGCCGGGCGTGATTTAGCCGCTATTGCTCAAGGGCTAACCGAAATAGTGGATGAAGATTATTTACATTATCGCATTCGCACCTCGCAATATTTAGGCGATGCTTTAAGCCAACTTGGGATCCCGGTTCTTAAACCAATAGGAGGGCATGCTGTTTATATTGATGCTAAAAAAATGTTGCCCGAAATTGCTTTGTTAAATTTTCCAGGCCAAGCGATTTGCATTGAACTTTATAGAATTGGTGGAATTCGTAGTTGTGAACTGGGATCGTTGGCATTTGGTTCGCAATATGAAGGAAAACAAGTAACAGCACCTATGGAATTAGTGCGTCTAGCTTTACCACGCCGTGTTTATACGCAAAGCCATATTGATTATGTGATAGAATGCTGCGCAGAGTTAGTTAAGCGCAAAAAGGATCTGCGTGGTGTTGAAATAATTTGGCAACCCAAAACATTACGCCATTTTACAGCTAAAATGAAATTATTAGCATAGGGGGGGGGATAGAGTGAAAAAAATAGCAGTCATTTGCTTTTTATTGCCGTTAAAATTATTTGCTTTACCGAATGGATTTGTTTATTTAAAAAATGTTTCCCCCAGTATTATTCAAGATGTACGTTATGCGGGATACCATAATTTTGTAGGCAGGCCAATTGAAGGCTATCAAGCCGCAGAATGTGTTCTAAGCAAGCCAGCTGCTGTTGCCTTAAAAAACGTACAACAAGAATTATTAAAATCAAATTTCTCATTAAAGGTATTTGATTGTTATCGCCCACAACGTGCGGTTAATGATTTCATTACCTGGTCGCAACAAGTGGGGCAAAATCCAATGCAAGCGGAATTTTACCCCAGCGTAAACAAAAAAGATTTTTTTAAACTAGGCTATGTGGCGGCTCGTTCAGGGCATACACGCGGATCAACGGTTGATTTAACCATTGTGCCTGTACCAACTCTACAGGCAGGACAATATCATCGTGGCCAAAAGTTAGTCGCTTGTACGGCAGCATATCATAAACGTTTTTATGACAGTGGTATTGATATGGGAACCGGTTTTGATTGTTTAGATCGTGCCTCACACATTACAAATCATAAAATTGGCACAGTGGCTTATAGTGGGCGCATGCTGTTACGTAAAATTATGCTAAAAAATGGCTTTGAACCGTATGATCAAGAATGGTGGCATTTCACGTTAAGAAATGAACCTTATCCTAATCGTTACTTTAACTTTCCGATTGTGGCAGATCAACCATGAATCATGATGTTTTACGTTATAATGAAGCAAAACGCATAACTATTATTGGCGCAATTGTTAATATCTTACTAGGCATTATTAAAGTTTTTTTTGGCATATGGGGTCGTTCGCATGCCTTAGTTGCTGATGGTATTCATTCTTTTTCAGATTTGATTACGGATTTGCTGGTTTTATTCGCCGCTAAATATGGCAGTCTTGAAGCTGATGAGGATCATCCCTATGGTCACAAGCGTATTGAAACCGCTGCAACCATGGCTTTATCCGTATTATTAATCATTGTTGGATTATTAATTATTATCGATAGCGGTTGGCGTTTGGTTAATGTTAAAACCCTAGAAAAACCGGATTTCTTTACTTTAATCATTGCGTTTATTTCAGTGGTGGCTAATGAAATTATTTTTCGGATCACACTTACGGTTGCGAAAAAAATTAAGTCAGAATTATTGCGCGCTAATGCTTGGCATTCACGTAGCGATGCAGCATCGTCTTTTATTGTGTTAATTGGTGTAGCCGCAAGCTTACTGGGTTTTACCTTTTTAGATGAAGTCGCAGCGATTGCAGTCGGCGGTATGATTGTTCACATGGGATGGAATATCGGTTGGAACAGTTTGCGAGAATTAGTGGATACCGGCGTTGATAGCAAAACCTATCAAGCAATTCACCAAGCCATTAACACTATTCCTGGCGTGTTAAGCGTGCATGAGTTACGCACGCGGTTTATGGGCGGTGAAATTTATGTTGATGTGCACATATTAGTAGAAGAGCGCTTAAGTGTTTCAGAAGGACATTATCTTAGTGATCAAGTGCGTAAGCAATTACACAGAAATCATCCTGAAATTATCGATGTCACGGTGCATGTTGATCCCGAAGATGATCAGACGCAACGTTTATCACATAATTTACCCTCACGTGAGCAAGCAGTGAAAACAATCACCTCACACTTGCAAATGCAACACATTGATACCAATCAATCACTGATTAAATTGCATTATCTAGCGGGTAAAATTGAAGTCGATTTGTTTTTTCCCTTAGCTATTTTACAATCAGGCTATGATAAAACACACTTGTTGCAAGCGATCAAAAAAGCCTTAGCCGCTTATACTTATTTTGGGAAGTTGCAAGTGTATTTTTTTTAATGGTGCCAAACTTACGGCTCTTTGCTATACTTTGTCACTTTAAATAAAGAGATCCAGCATGGAACAACAATTACTACAATTTATTGCTAACCATTGGTTACTAGTGGCGGCTTTTGTCATCTTACTGATTGCCATTATTGCGGTTGAAGCTAAGGGTGCTACCTCACAAAATCGTGTGTCACCGCAACTTGCAACGCAACTCATGAACCGTGACAATGCCTTAGTGCTAGATGTACGCGATAGCGATGCCTATAAAAAAGCGCATATCATCAATGCGCTAAATATTCCAAGTGCAAACATTGACCAGCAAATGAGTAAGTTGCAAAAACATAAAAAAAAACCCATCATAGTTTGTTGCTATGTGGGGCAACAGGCCACTAAAGTTGCACAAGCACTGAAAACCCAGGGCTTTGAAGATGTACGTGTGTTGCATGGCGGTTTTAATGCTTGGCAGGCAGCAGATTTGCCGGTCGTTAAAGATTAGTGGCGCACTCAGTCTTATGGATGGAGATCGCCAAATATGGGCGTTCCCGGCTACATGGTGAATAGTGACAATTTTTACAGAGAGGACATGATTATGACTGAAGTTAATAAACAAGATGATGCAAACAAACAAGAGTTTGCGATCCAACGCATTTATATTAAGGATCTTTCATTTGAGTCACCACAATCACCCGCGATTTTCCGTGGCGAGTGGAAACCAGAAGTGAAATTTGAATTGAACACCGCTAACCAAGCCTTAGATGATGAAAATCATGAAGTTGTGTTATCAGTGACAGTGACGGCAGAAGTTGACAAAAAAGTCGCTTTCATCGTTGAAGTCAAACAAGCAGGTATTTTTACTTTAAAAGGCATTGCCGGTGAACAACGAGATGCAGTATTAGGTAGTCTTTGTCCTTCTATTTTATTCCCTTACTTACGTGAAGCGGTTTCTGATGCCGTCGTGCGTGGTTCGTTCCCGCAACTCTACTTAGCGCCGATTAATTTTGACATGGTTTATGCAGAACATAAAAAGCAGCAACAAACCAAAAAAGAGCATTAATTCATGGCGAGCATTGCTGTGCTGGGAGCGGGTTCTTGGGGTACCGCACTCGCGACAGTTTTGGCGAATAATCATCATCACGTGCTATTATGGGCACGTGATGAAACGCTGATTGCTGATCTGAAAAAAACACAGTGCAACCAAAAGTATCTGCCGAATTTACCGTTACCAAACCAGCTTAATTTTGATCATGATTTAACACGAGTCTTAGATCATGCTGATCATGTTTTGATTGCAGTCCCTAGTCACGCTTTTGCTGATCTGATCACCCAAATCAAAAATCATATTACAACAGAACAAACTATTTGTTGGGCGACTAAAGGATTAGATAGCAACAATAGTCGATTTTTGCATGAAATTGTTGAACAGGAATTCAGCAATGAGTATGCGGTATTATCAGGCCCTTCGTTTGCTAAAGAAGTCGTAAAAAAAATGCCAACTGCAGTTACGATTGCGGGATATAATTCTCATGTTGCAAAATTGTGGCAGCAATTTTTCCATAATGATTATTTTCGCGTTTATACTAGCCAGGATGTGGTTGGGGTTGAGATAGCCGCTAGCGTTAAAAATGTCTTGGCGATTGCGGCAGGTATTAATGATGGTTTAAATTTTGGTGTTAACGCACGTTCTGCACTGATTACGCGTGGTTTAGCCGAAATGTTACGCTTAGGTGAAAAATTAGGTGCAATACCAGAAACCTTTATGGGTTTATCAGGACTAGGAGATTTAATTTTAACTTGCAGCGATGATCAATCTCGCAATCGCCGTTTAGGCTTATGCTTGGGGCGTGGTTTAAACCTTTCAGAAGCGCAAGCTGAAATTAAACAAACCATTGAAGGTATTCAAACCACAAAATTAATTCATGACTTAGCAAAACGCTTAAATGTTGACATGCCAATTTGCAAACAAGTTTATAATGTTCTTTACCAAAATGTTACACCACGAGATGCTGTTAAAGTATTGTTAGCGCGCGATCCCAAAGCTGAATAAAGTCTTCAAAGCTTAAGAATTATTGTAACTATTCACCCTGTAGATGGGAACGCCCTGATCACCCCTTATCAAGAGGACTGGTGTTTTGATCACCAAATCTGAACGTTCCCGGTAACTTCAGCTTCAAATTTACTAAATAGTTACGAATTATTAGTTAACAATGTTGTTATAGGATGAGCACTCTGATTTTGCATAACAGAAACAAGATAGGATGAAACGCTACAACTGGCAAGCTTAACTTCCAAATAATCCTTTGAATCTTGTAAAGCTACGATGTCAGGATGAGGACGAGGATGATATTCTTTATAATGTTTTAATTCTAGTACACAGAGCTCTTTCCCATTTACGGGGTTAATTTTAACATTAAGTCTTGAATTATAATCGCAATTACCACCTTTTGAATCTTGATCATATTTGATGGAGATAGTTTGGTGAGGCCCAATTGATTTTGGTACAGAATATTTACCATTATGCACGCATCTTTGCCCAACTTTTTTTAAATTAAATGTGAGGTTAGTATTATTTCTTAATTCAAAAGAATACCAGGGGCTGGCATATGTGGCGGTAGTAAGGAATAAAGAAAAAACGGGGATGAGAATATTTTTAATTTGCATACGAACTTTCCTTTTATTGTTTCTATAAAATGTTAAGTTGCCTAAAAGCAGCTTGTGCATGTGCTACTGTTATACATGCATGCATGTCAAGGCTTAATTTTTCCTCTTCTCGCCCTAAAAAATGGAACGCATTTATTGGTAAGCCTATTAAATTAATTGACTAATCAGTCAATATTGGTTATTATAGTAACTAACTAATCAGTTAATTTAAAGTGAGCGCTGAAAAATGAATTTCAAAACAAAAGGTTATCAATTTCATCATGTTGGCATACCCATCACAGAAAAAAGAACGGGTGAAAAATATAGTTCTACTTTTAAAATGTATACATCTGGTGGTGAAAATGAAGTTTTTCGCATTCAATATCACCGCTTCGAACCAGATTCTCCTTTACATCCTTTGATTCAGACTAAAACACACGTCGCCTTTAAAGTAGCATCGATTACAGAGGCAATTAAAGGTAAGCAATTGTTGTTAGATCCCTATTTTCCATTCCCAGGATTTAAAGTAGCAATCATTGAAGAGCAAGGCATGCCAATTGAATTTATTGAAACGGATTTAAGTGAAGATGAAATTTGGAATGGTTCCAAAGAAAATACTATGATTTATCCAGATTAAAATCCAATTGCCGCCAGGCCTCATACAAAACAATCGCAGTGGCATTGGATAAGTTTAAACTGCGTGATGAGGGATGCATTGGGATTTTAATGACTTGAGTAATACTGTCGTGAGTAAGAATGTCATTCGGCAAACCGCGGGTTTCAGGGCCCATTAATAAAATATCGTTGGCTTGAAAGGTCACATCACTGTAATACGATTCACCTTTAGTGGAGCAGGCAAAAATACGTTGTGAAGATCGTGCGTTTACAAAAGAATCAAAATTCTCGAAGAGATTAATTTTAGCTGCTTCATGATAATCTAATCCGGCACGACGCATTTTTTTATCATCTAGTTCAAAGGCAAGCGGTTTAATTAAATTTAAGCGCGCACCAGAATTAGCACATAACCGGATGATATTACCGGTATTGGGTGGAATTTCAGGTTGATATAGCGTAACTTCTAGCATCAGCCATTACTATCTAGGTCAATGCCTTTTAAAATATCATCATCGCTTCCAGCAGTACTTGTATTCTCATTGGCATGGTTCGCAGCAGTTGTATGATCATTTTGTGCAATTTGTTGTTGGCGTTTTTGAATATAAGCATTACGGAAAAACACATACTGATCGAGGGCGGCAGTATCAGCCACACCTTCTACGCTTAACAGTGACGCACGATAATTCACGGCAGCTAGACTCAATAAGCCCCAACGCCATTGCCAATCAATATGCGGGAATATGGTAAATGCATAGTAATCTATAAAGATGCTAGGTGCATCACGCACGGTGGTTGATCCAATAAAAGGTAATACTAAATAAGTTGATTTCTTCCAACCCCAACGTGCCAAGGTTAAACCAAAATCTTCTTTATGATGAGGTAAACCTATTTGTGTGGCCACATCAAAAATACCACCAATACCAACAAACGAGTTAAAAGCAAAGCGCCAGGCATCAGAGGTGGCTTGCAATAATTTAAGCTGTAGTACATCATTGGCAATCGTTGGTAATTCATTTAAATTGCTAAAGACATTGGTCACGCCGCGGCAGATTTGCCAGGGGGTCACTTTTTTATACAATTCAGCAACAGGTTTTAGAAAGACTTGATCAACATCATGATTAAACAGGAATGCTTCACGATTAAAACGTTCAAAAGGATCATTAGGATCAACTTTAGTTGCATGAGTGGTAGCACAGCCGCTAAGTAGTAGCACGCTTAACAGAAGATTTTGGAAAATTTTTTTAATCATACTGCCTCAAATGTGATCGCTCTTGAGTGATTCAAGGTCACATGGGGAATTACTGTCATCATCCAGGCTTAAGCAAACCAAACCATCTGCTAGCTTGGGTTCAAACCAAGTGGATTTAGGAGGCATTATATTGCCTTTATCAGCAATTGTCATTAAATCATCGATGCGTGTTGGGTATAAACTAATTGCTAATGCGGCTTCACCGGCATCCACCGCTTTAGTCATGTTTGCAATACTATTTAGGCCACCGATAAAATTAACACGCTGATCTTTGCGTGAATCCTGAATGCCAAGCAGATCATTAAACAGGTATTTTTCAACTAAGCTAACATCGAGGTTGGCAATCATATTACCAGCTTGGTAACAGTTTGGCTTAAATCTTAATGAATACCAGCAGCTTGCAAGATAAAGCCCAATTTCACCGGCTTGCTGAGGATACACAGGATCCGCACATTCTTTTAGATCGCCACATTGCTGCAATTTGGCAAGAAACTGCTCAGAGTTTAAGTCGTATAAATCAGAAACGATACGATTGTAACTTAAGATGCGCAGTTGACTCGCTGGAAATAACACACTTAAAAAATAATGATGCGGCGCATGGTGTTGTTTCATCGTTTTATCACGCTTTGCCGCAACAATACTGGCGGCAGCGCTGCGGTGATGACCATCAGCAATGTATAATGTATCCAGCTGGTTATAAAGTTGATTGAGTTGTTTAATACTATCGAGATCATTAATACACCAGAACTCATGTTGAACTTGATTTTCATCCGTGACATTCACGAGCGGTTTTTGTTGTGATAATTTCGCGATTAAGGTATTAATTTCAGTATTATCGCGATGTGCTAATAAGACCGGTGATGTTTGCGCATTAATTGAAGATAAATGTTTAACGCGATCTTCTTCTTTATCATGGCGAGTTAATTCATGTTTACGCACTTGATTTTTGTTATAGGCTTCAACTGAAACCGCAGCAATCAACCCAGTTTGTTGGTGATCGTGTGTGCCCAGGCGATATAAATAGAAACAAGGCTCAGGATCTTGTTGCAAAATACCATCGCTCAACAGTTTGCGGTAATTTTCCATGCCTTTAGCATAAACTTGCGCATCGTATTGATCGACTTCTAGGGGTAAATCAATTTCAGGTTTTGAAATATGCAAAAAACTTAATGGTGCATTATGCGCAAGTTCATAGGCTTGCGCACGGCTTACCACATCGTAAGGTGGTGCAAGCAAGTCTTGCGCATACTTTGGTTGTGGGCGAATTGCGGAAAAAGGATTAATGAGACTCATGAGGACCAAGCTGCTCTATTTGTTCTTGCACTTGGCGGCGAAATTGTAAAGGATCAGCAATGATACTGAATTGATCACGTGTACCACCAGTGCCAACGATGATGATGCTACCATAATTGAATAGCCGGCCTAAAATACTTTGATCCACTTGAATGCCTTCAACTTTTTGTAGAAAAGTTTCAACGGATTGGCGGCGAATAAAACCTATTTTCACCAAGACGCGTTTGTTGGTTAAGGCAAATTCTGAGGTTTTATAGCGAATAACCGAATGTAAAAAATCATAAAGGCCAACGATTAAAGTAATTACCCCCGCAAGTGCAATCATTTCATGTTGGGCCAGTAAGACAATTGATAAAATAAACCAAAATAGGCTAGATAAAAAAATTACCCAATGCGTGTGGGTGCGATAAAGAACATGCTCATTCGCTAATAAATGGTTATCAATATAGCTCATATTAGATTACACCGTGTTGAATTGTTCTCATTGTAAGTTGTCCTCGTGGTGAATGCAATGTTGCGCAATCAGTATAATACTAAGGTGGTTAGTAACTGCTCGCCCCTTTAGCTTGCTGTTTACCAAGAACGTTCAGATTTGGCGATAAAAATGGCGAAAATATTTTTGAGAAAGCGCAGTTTATGCGTTATAAATGAGCATTTCGATAAAAGATTTTCGCCGTTTTTAGCCCAAAGATGGACGTTCCCCGCTACGGAGTGAGCAGTTACGGTGGTTATTCTCGCTGTTTTTAGCCCAAAGATAAGCGTTCCCTGCTAAAGGGGAGATTACGGGTGTTGACAAGCTAAAGTTCGCTGATGATAATCAGCGCTCATGGTAGTTATGAGAAGAAAGATGAGTAAGGAACAAGTCGTTCTTACAGAAGTGGCTCTTGCAGGCGATGTGGTTTTTTTTACTGGTATGGCATTGCTAACCATTGCTGATGTTGATGCAATTCCTCGTATACCGAACGAGCTTGGCGTTGTTATTAGCTTGTTTGCTTTGTGTAATTCGCTTTATCAAAGTATTACTTTTTATTTACAGGCAAAAGAAGCAGATCAAAAAGTACAAGATGACAAGCAGTATCAATACCAACATAATTTGCGTTCTATTTTGTTGGGGATATTACTATTTTTTATTGCTCTTGCGACATTTGCCTCACTATTTCTTGGTATATTAGCTGGATTTTTAATTTTAGCTAATCAAGGCTTAAAAAAATGTAATATTCATTTACCTGTGGTCACTTTTATCTGTCTTGGGGCTGTGTTTGCGTTTGCAAGCTGTGTGAGTTTAGTGAAATATTTACGCACGTATATTCCGTCATTGTATCGTAAAGCGATGACAAAGATTGAAATTACCACGCAAACTGATTTAGATAGAGCAGAAATAATAAAAAATAATTTTAAAATAGAACATACTGCTAAAGATGTTGCATTTTTAGGGCAATTTCTCATGACAGTTGCTGTTTATACTTTAATTTTACCACCGATTGTTGGTACTTGTGTTGGTGTGATATTAGGCGCTTTACATGTTTATTTAAATCGTAATGTGTTCCGTAACTTGTCTGCTAAATTTTATCAGCCAGATCCAGCAAGCCATGCCGTAGATCCCAAAAAGCCCTTAACAACAAAAGAAAAACAATTTATTAAACTAACGAGTTTGAATGTCGTTAATTCTATACATGGCTTTGTGAGTGGATTAGTAAAGTTCCTTGCTTTAGCACGCTATTTTTTAGTAGCTATTCCCACGCCCTTTACTATCATGGTTGGTGTTATCTGCTATTTTGGTGGTATGTTGGCAGGGATGATCAACAATCATCAAAGCTTGGCTAACACACTGAAGGGGACAGGATCTTCTCCTGCTACGATATTTGCTAAATGCAAGTCATGCTTATTTTCAAAACCGCGCAATGAAAGTGTTTCTGTTACTACGCTTGCAGCCTCCGTACCACCTTCACCATCGTTTTAGAAAAATCACTCAGCATTCACTGCCAAGCGATCAACGCTTTGATAACCGCGTGGTAATTTATGACCACGTTGCGCACGTTCACCTTGGTAATGTTCTAAATCAGCGAGCTTAACACTCATATGGCGTTTGCCTGAATAAATGGTTAATTTATCGGCCTCACCTAAAATAGCAATATCGATCACATATTCTTCACGGCTCGTAATTTTTGCGGGAGGAATGCCAATAATTTTATTGCCTTTACCCTTATTTAACTGCGGTAAATCAGCAATTGGAAAGACTAATAAACGGCCATCGTTAGTCGCTACCGCAAGATATTGTGTTTCAAGATCAGTCACAATTTTGGGTGGTAAGACAATACTATTTGCAGGTGGTTTAATCACGGCCTTACCGTTACGATTTTTACAATATAATTCGCTTAGTGGTACAACAAAACCATAACCGGCATCACTTGCTAATAAAATTAATTGATCGCTATGACCAGCTATTACACCCACAAAATGGCTGCCCGCAGGCGGCGCTAATTTGGTGGTTAAGGGTTCACCTTGGCCACGCGCAGATGGTAAGCCATGATTGCTTAATGAATAACTGCGCCCGGTTGAATCAACAAAAACCGATTGTTCATTGCTTTTGCCAGGAGCGGTCATTAATAAATCATCACCGCTACGATAATTTAAATTACTCGCATCAACCTCATGGCCTTTGGCCGCTCTTACCCAACCTTTTTTCGATAACACAATTGTGACAGGTTCGGTGGGTAAGACTTCAGTCTCACTCATGGCGCTTGCTGCTTCTCGTTCAATAATTTTGCTGCGGCGTTTATCGGCAAATTTATCACAGTCTTCTTGAATTTCTTGTTTAACTAGATTTTTTAAACGTGTGGCGGATTTTAAGGTTTTTTCAAGGGTATCGCGTTCTTGATCGAGTTCAGCTTGTTCGGTGCGAATTTTAAACTCTTCTAATTTTGCTAAATGCCGCAATTTCATTTCTAAAATTGCTTCAGCTTGGCGATCGCTTAATTTAAACTTTTTCATTAAACTGGCTTTAGGATCTTCGTCATGACGAATAATAGCAATCACTTCATCAATATTTAAAAAGGCAATTAATAAGCCCTCTAAAATGTGTAAACGATCGAGTACTTTTTCTAAACGATATTGCAAACGACGTGTAACAGTGTTTTTACGAAATTCTAACCATTCCGTTAAAATTGTTAGTAAATTTTTAACCGCAGGACGGCCATCTAAACCAATCATATTTAAATTAACACGATAGGTTTTTTCAAGATCGGTGGTTGCAAATAAATGTGCCATCAGTTTTTCAACATCAACGCGATTGGAACGCGGTTCAATGACTAAGCGTGTTGGGTTTTCGTGATCGGATTCATCACGCAAATCTTCCACCATCGGTAATTTTTTCTCGATCATTTGTTTGGCAATTTGCTCTAAAATTTTTGCGCCAGAAACTTGGTGTGGTAAGGCTGTAATAACAATATTTTCATCTTCTTTGTTATAAACTGCACGCATGCGAACAGAACCGGTGCCATGTTTATACATTTCTTTAATATCAGCACGGGGTGTAATAATTTCTGCCGCAGTCGGGTAATCTGGGCCTTTAATAAATTTAAAGACATCGGTTATTTTGCAATCAGGATTATCTAAAATATGAATGCAGGCATCACAGACTTCTTTTAAATTATGCGGTGGAATATCAGTGGCCATGCCAACTGCAATACCCGTCGTTGGATTTAATAAGACATTCGGCAAACGCGCCGGTAAAATCGCAGGTTCATCTAATGTACCATCAAAATTAGCCACCCAATCCACAGTACCTTGGCCTAATTCCTTTAATAATACATCAGCATAAGCGGATAATTTGGCTTCAGTATAACGCATCGCAGCGAAAGACTTGGGATCATCTGGCGATCCCCAATTACCTTGTCCCATAATCAAAGGATAACGATAAGAAAAGTCTTGCGCCATAATGACCATAGCTTCATAACAGGCAGTTTCACCATGCGGATGAAACTTACCTAACACATCACCGATAGTACGTGCCGATTTTTTAAATTTAGCAACTGATTTTAAGCCAAGTTCACTCATGGCATAAACTATGCGGCGTTGCACGGGTTTTAAGCCGTCTCCAATATTCGGCAGTGCGCGATCTAAAATGACAAACATTGAATAATCAAGGTAGGCTTTTTCTGAAAAAACTTTTAAGGGGATTGTTTCAATACCATTATCGAACGTTATAACATCATCTGTCATCTATATAACCTCTGCCAAATTGCCTTTTTGTTCTAGCCAACTTTTACGATCACTTGCACGCTTTTTGGCAAGCAGCATATCCATAATTTTATGGGTGTCATCATTATCAGTAACAGTTAAACGCATTAAGCGACGTGTATCAACTGCCATTGTAGTTTCACGTAGTTGTAAGGGATTCATTTCACCCAAACCTTTAAAGCGTTGCACGGAAACTTTTCCTTTTTTATTTTCTGCGGCAAGACGATCCAGAATGCCTTGTTTTTCGCCATCGTCTAAGGCATAAAAAACTTCTTTGCCAATATCGATGCGATACAGCGGCGGCATTGCAATATAAACATGACCGTGTTCAACTAAGCTACGAAAATGTTTAATAAATAAAGCACATAATAAAGTTGCAATATGTAAACCATCTGAGTCGGCATCGGCTAAAATACACACTTTACCGTAGCGCAATTGTGATAAATCACTTGAACCGGGTTCAAGACCAATCGCCACGGAAATATCATGAATTTCTTGTGAAGCTAAAATTTGTGAAGGATCGGTTTCCCAAGTGTTGAGAATTTTTCCGCGTAGCGGCATAATGGCTTGCGTTTCACGATCACGGGCTTGTTTAGCTGAACCACCTGCTGAATCACCTTCTACTAGAAATAATTCACCTTGCATTGGATCTTGGGTTGTGCAATCCGCAAGTTTTCCAGGTAAATGTGGGCCACTGGTGACTTTTTTACGTTTAACGGTTTTGGCTTTACGTAAACGAGTTTGCGCATTTTCAATAGCCATTTGCGCAATCGCATCACCAATTTGTGCGTGTTGGTTTAGCCATAAACTAAACGCATCTTTAACCACACCCGCTACAAAAGTAGCACATTCGCGCGAAGTTAAACGTTCTTTAGTTTGGCCTGCAAATTGTGGATCGAGCAATTTGGTTGATAAAACAAAGCAACAATTATCCCAAATATCTTCCGCAGCAATTTTCACGCCTTTGGGTAATAAATCACGCAACTCACAAAATTCACGAATAGCTTCTAACATGCCACTACGCAAACCATTCACATGCGTGCCACCTTGTGGTGTTGGAATTAAATTAACATAACTCTCAGCAATCACTTCGCCACCTTCGGGCAACCACGCAACGGCCCATTCAGCAACTTCATCGTTGCCGCTCATACTGCCAACAAACGGCTCTTCGGGAAGGGTTGTCACGCCCGTTAAATAGGATTGCAAATATTCTTTCAAACCATTTTCGTAATACCAAGATTCAGTTTCACCACTATTTTCATCTGTAAAACTAATATGTAAGCCAGGGCATAAAACGGCTTTGGCTTTTAAATAATGTTTAAAACGATTAACAGAAAATTTAACGGTATCAAAATATTTAGCATCCGGCCAAAAACGAATAGTAGTTCCAGTTTCGCGTTTCGGCGCATCGCCAACTTTTTTCAAGGCGGTTTTAGGATCGCCGCCGGCAAAACTCATGTGATATTGCGCGCCGTTTTGCTTAACCCACACCTCTAATTTTTTAGAAAGCGCGTTTACAACCGAAACACCCACACCGTGCAAACCACCAGAAAATTTATAATTATTAGAATTAAACTTAGCACCAGCATGTAAGCGCGTTAAAATTAATTCAACACCGGTTACTTTATGTTCCGGGTGTTTATCAACCGGCATACCACGCCCATCGTCTTGCACTTCAAGTGATCCATCTTTATAAAGAATCACCACAATGTGTTTAGCGTGTCCGGCTAAAGCTTCATCAACACTATTATCAACGACTTCATGAGCCAAATGGTTGGGTTTAGAGGTATCGGTATACATGCCAGGGCGCTTGCGCACTGGATCTAAACCGCTTAAAACTTCAATACTTTGCGCAGAATAAGATGCTGTCATACTATTTTAAAAATAACTGATTAAAAAGGGCATAATCGCATCTTTTAACAAGCTTGTCGATAGACTTGGCAAGTAATTTACAGAACGGTTACAATTGATTTTCAATATTGCTAACCTGTTAAATTGGCTTTGAAAATAGCTTTGGCTAAACAGTATAGAAGTTTCACAGTATCTGTTCCCCCCCTTTTAGACCAAATATGAACGGTATCTACTCACCCCCTTTAGCTTTATATTGACCGGAACGTTCAGATTTGGCGATAAAAACGGCGAAAATGTTTTTGAGAAAGCGCAGTGTATGAGTTATACATGAGCATTTCGATAAAAGATTTTCGCCGTTTTTAGCCCAAATATGGGCGTTCCCATCTACATGGTGAATAGTTACCGTTTCACAAATATAAGTTGTTGTGATAGTCTTAGCCCACATATGGGCGTTCATGGTAAACATTGGATTTACTGAACAGTTACAAAATTAATCAATAGGAGCATGACATGAAAAAAAGTATACTTTTATTTTTATCAAGTATGGGTATTCTCATTACAAGCACTGCTTACCCTAATAGTGGATTTAAATTTTATCTAGCTGTTAAAAATGATATCCCTGCCAGTCAATTATCTGTCACAGCAGTTAGTCAAGACCCTGAAATTAACTGCATTTTTCCGCCTACTCCAAAAGAAGTTAATGTCGCGTATGCTGAAACATCGGTTCCTATTCTGAATATAACAAATGTTAGCTATGATTACTGTAAGCCACACACGATCAAAAACGTACTCTATTACTTTCGTGTGGTAAAAAATGACAATACAATACTTGAAGGGCATTGGCGCTGTAATTATCGCGAGTTGCCTTTTATGTTAGGATGTGAAAAAAAAGAGGGTAATGCAATAGTAAAAAGTACAACTAAAGGTAATCAGATTGCTATTAGTCTTGAACCTGAAAAAAGCGCTCACCGTGCCGCAGAATGAAAATCTAAGCATATAAGATGACAGTAATTCCCGGCGTGATGTTGAATGATTCAAGAACGGGAATTGCTGATAAGATGATGCAAATGATGAATCTTAATGCATGGCTAACTTACATTAAGCAACTGAACACCAAGGAAATTGATCTAACGCTTGCGCGTGTTCAAACTGTTGCTAACTTTTTACAGTTAACACGTTTTAGTTGTCCTGTCGTGATGGTTGCTGGTACTAATGGCAAAGGATCGGTTGTTACAGCCTTAGAATCCATTTTTAGCGCAGCAGGGTATCGTGTTGCCAGTTACACCTCACCCAAATTATTTACACTCACTGAACAAATTAAAATTAAGCAGCAACCTGTCACTGAAGACGAACTTGTTAATGCATTACACGTGATCAATAATAACCGCGCTGATCTGCCACTCACTGAATTTGAATTTATAACGCTTGCAGCACTGTATTTAATAAAGCAAGCCGATTGTGATTTAATTTTATTAGAAGTGGGCATGGGTGGGCGTGATGATGCTGTGAATGTGGTGGAACCTAACATCAGCATTATAACCAGCATCGATCTTGATCACATGCAATTTTTAGGTGAAACGCGTGATAAAATTGCTGCAATAAAAGCAGGTATTTTCCGGTCACAAAAAATTGCAATTTGTGGCGATCCTAATCCGCCGCAATCATTATTAGATTATGCCCATAAGATTAATACAAAATTATATCTGATCAATAAAGATTTTTCTTATGCTAGTGATAATGAATCATGGTATTGGAATTTTAAAGGGATTTGTGAATATTGCCAATTACCTTTCGGCAATATTGATTTGTTTAACGCTGCCATTGCCTTAATGGCAGTTAAATTACTTGAGGACAAAATGAGTGTTACTAAACAAGCCATTTATCAAGGCTTAGATAAAGCCACATTACCAGGACGCTTTCAAGTAATCGAAAATGAACAAATAATTATTTTCGATGTCGCACACAATCCTGCTGCTTGCGAAAATTTAAAAAAGAAAATTCAACAACGCTATCCTAAGCATAAAATTAAAGCACTAGTGGGCATGCTTAAAGATAAAGATATTAAAAAATCATTATTAAGCATGAGCGATATTATCGATAGTTGGTATGTGGCATCGTTAAATGTTGAGCGCGGTGCTGCTGCTGAAAAACTCACTAAAATTTTAGCTGAAAATCATATTACGTCCTTCCATGCTTATGACAATCTTGCCACAGCCTATCAAGCAGCAAGTAGCGAATTGCTAGAAGATGAAGTGTTAGTTGTTTTTGGATCGTTTATTACTGTGGCAGAGTGTTTGGCGTTGCATAAAGGACAGCAAACCTTATGTAATATAACTACATAACTAGTCAATCTACATAAAAAAACTTGCCTTTTCCCCTAATTTTGCTACAATATGACTAGTTAACTAGTCATATTGCATAAAATATGTTTCAAATCGATCGTGCCATTAAACAAGAATTCCTAGATTGTACCCTCTCTTATCCCGTGGTCACAATTATTGGGCCAAGACAATCAGGAAAAACAACACTTGCCAGAACAGAATTTGCACATAAGGATTACGTAAATTTAGAAATTCCAGAAGAACGTGAATTTGCCTTAAGTGATCCCAAACGTTTTTTGGCGCGTTTTCCTAAAGGTGCTATTTTAGATGAAATTCAACGTGTGCCACAGTTACTTTCCTATATTCAGGCCATTGTTGATGAACATGATCAGAACGGCGTGTTTATTTTAACAGCAAGTCATCAATTAGAATTACAACAAGAAATCACACAATCACTGGCGGGCCGCACAGGATTATTAAAGTTATTACCACTGAGTTTAATTGAATGTATCTGCTCACCCCCTTTAGCTTTATATTTACCAGAACGTTCAGATTTGGC
>CAYGTS010000003.1:0-41048 GCA_964352905.1 uncultured Legionellales bacterium
GGTGGTCGTACTGTTGGTGCGGGTGTCGTTGCAAAGATTATTGAGTAATCAGGTGAAAGGCAATGTTACTAAAACAGCATTGCCTTTTTTAGTTGAGTAAGAAAATCAAATTGAAAAGCAACAATAAATAAAATTGCTTTTAGTTAACGAGGTTAATTGGCGATGGAAAAAGTAAATCAACGCATCAGAATAAGATTGAAATCATACGATCATCGTTTGATTGATCAATCAACTCGTGAAATAGTTGATACCGCAAAACGTACGGGCGCTCAAATTCGTGGCCCAATTCCATTACCAACTAAGATTGAAAGAGTTACCGTATTAATTTCTCCGCATGTTGATAAAGATGCGCGTGATCAATATGAAATTCGCACCCATAAAAGACTGGTCGATATTGTTAGGCCAACTGATAAAACAGTTGATGCTTTAATGAAGCTAGACTTAGCAGCGGGTGTGAATGTTCACATTAGTGTGGATAAAGTCGAATAATTGAGCAGAATGTAGCGCAGGTTACTTTCTGAAAAGAGGTATTGAAAATGGCAATTGGTTTAATCGGTCGAAAATGTGGGATGACAAGAGTGTTCACTGAAAGTGGGCAATCTATTCCTGTGACTGTTGTTGAAATTGAGCCTAATCGTGTAACACAACTAAAAACACTTAATAGTGATGGTTATGAAGCAATTCAAATTACGACAGGTTCCAAAAAGGCATCAAGAGTTACCAAACCCCTAGCAGGGCATTATGCAAAAGCAAAAGTTGAGCTTGGTAGAGGTTTATGGGAATTCCGAATTGAATCTGAACAAGAAAAAGAAAATTTTTCTAAATTAAATCTTGGCGATACGCTAACCGTAGAATTATTCCAAGCAGGTCAGTTAATTGATGTGACAGGCGTTTCGAAAGGTAAAGGTTTTCAAGGTGTTATCAAGCGTCATAATTTCCGCGGGCAAGATAGAAGTCACGGTAACTCATTATCGCACCGTGTTCATGGTTCAGTTGGCCAAAACCAAACGCCTGGCCGTGTTTTTAAAGGTAAAAAAATGGCTGGTCAACTTGGTAATAAACGTTGCACTGTACAAAACCAAGAAGTCGTACGTATTGATAAAGAGCGCAACATTTTATTGGTTAAAGGTGTCGTACCTGGCGCGCCTGGTAGTAATGTCATCGTTAAACATGCGGTGAAAGCACAAGGCCAAAAGGGAGAATAAAAAATGCAATTAACATTAGCAGCAATAGGCAATCAAAAAGCAACGACCTTAACTGTTTCTGAAGCAGCCTTTGGTCGTGCGTATAACGAAGCATTAGTTCATCAAGTTGTTACCGCGTATTTAGCAGGTGGTCGTGCCGGTACTCGCGCACAAAAAACTCGCGCTGAAGTCAGTGGCGGTGGTGCTAAACCCTGGAAACAAAAAGGAACGGGTCGTGCTCGTGCGGGTTCGAATCGTAGCCCGATTTGGCGTACTGGTGGCGTGACTTTTGCATCAAAAACACAGGACTTTTCACAAAAAGTTAACAAAAAAATGTATCGTGGTGCCTTACAATCAATTTTATCTGAGTTAATTAGGCAAGAACGTTTAATCGTTGTGAATGAGTTAACGCTTGAGCAGCCTAAAACAAAAATGCTTGTCGCAAAATTAAAAGAGTTAGGTTTGAAAGATGCGTTGATTATTTCTGAGAATATTACTGATGAGCTTTATCTTGCGTCACGTAACATTCCATACGTAACCGTCATTGATGTATCAGGAGTTGATCCAGTGAGCTTGATCAGTCATTCAAACGTTGTTGTAAGCGTTAATGCATTAAAGAAAATAGAGGATATGCTGGCATGAAAGAAGAAAGATTATTAAACATTATTCTTGCGCCAGTTGTATCAGAAAAGAGCACAGTCTTAGCGGAAAAAAATCGGCAGTTTGTATTTAAAGTCCGTAAAGATGCTAAAAAGCCAGAAATTAAACAAGCCATTGAAAAACTTTTTAATGTCGCAGTTATTTCTGTGCAAGTCAATAATGTTAAAAGTAAAGTAAAACGCCGTGGGCAAATTATAGGTCAGCGTAAAGGCTGGAAAAAAGCCTATGTATGCTTGCAAGAAGGGTATGACATTAACTTTGCAGCGTTAGATTAAGTGGGAAAAAGCAATGCCAGTAATTAAACGAAAACCAACCTCACCAGGAAGACGATTTGTAACGCAAGTTGTCAATCCAGATTTGCATAAAGGTAAGCCCCATAGTGCACTATTGAAAAGAAAAAATCGCATCAATGGTCGCAATAACAAAGGGCGCATTACTGTGCGTCATCGTGGGGGCGGTAGTAAAAAGCATTATCGTATTATTGACTTTAAGCGCTTGAAAGACGGTATTCCAGCTAAAGTTGAACGGCTAGAATATGATCCTAATCGCAGCGCGTATATTGCACTAATCTTATTTGCTGATGGTGAAAGACGCTATATCATTGCACCTAAAGGGTTAAAAGTAGGCGCAACGATAATTTCAGGAAACGATGCTCCTATTAAACCGGGTAACTGTTTGTCAATTAGCAACATACCTGTTGGAACGACGATTCACTGTATAGAGTTAAAACCTAAAAAAGGTGCGCAACTAGTCAGAAGTGCTGGCGGTTATGCGCAACTTGTTGCAAGAGAAGGTAGTTATGCAACCATTCGCCTACGTTCTGGTGAAATGCGCAAAATATTAACTGAATGTCGTGCAACTATTGGTGAAGTCTCAAATTCAGAGCATTCATTACGCTCGTTAGGTAAAGCGGGTGCTTCAAGATGGCGTGGTCGTCGTCCAACAGTTCGTGGTGTTGCTATGAACCCTGTTGATCATCCACACGGTGGTGGTGAAGGTAGAACGTCTGGTGGGCGTCATCCTGTGTCACCTTGGGGTATGCCAACAAAAGGTTATAAGACAAGACATAACAAGCGTACTAATAAAATGATAGTGCGCAAACGTGACAAAAATTAATTAAAGAGGTATTGATTGTGGCTCGATCATTAAAAAAAGGTCCCTTCATTGACCACCACTTGCTAAACAAAGTTGAAGAAACAGTTGCTAGCAATAGCAAAAAGCCAATTAAAACTTGGTCAAGAAGATCAATGGTTATTCCGCCCATGGTTGGTGTCACCATTGCTGTTCATAATGGGAAAGTCTTTGTGCCGCTCTTTATTACTGAAAACATGGTAGGTCACAAATTAGGCGAATTTGTATTAACAAGAACATTTAAGTCACATTCTGGTGATAAAAAATCGAAATAGTGTAGAGGAAAGATGATGGAAATTGCGGCAGTCTATAAACACGCAAGAGTCTCAGCACAGAAAGTAAGATTAGTCGCTGATCTCATTCGTAATAAACCCGTTGATAAAGCGCTAGATATTCTAACATTTAGCCGCAAACGCGCAGCCAAAATCGTGAAGTCTGCTCTAGCTTCCGCGATTGCCAATGCAGAAAATAATGAAGGCGCCGATATTGATGAATTGCGCGTATCAACCATTTATGTTGATGAAGGCCCTACAATGAAACGTTGGCACGCACGTGCTCGTGGCCGTGGCGCTAAAATTTTAAAACGTACTTCACATATTACCGTGAAAGTATCTGACAAAAAGGCGAGGTCATAATGGGTCAAAAAGTTAATCCTATTGGTATACGCTTAGGTATTGTTAAAGATTGGAAAGCAAAATGGTATGTTGATCATAAAGACTTTGCTGATACCCTCTATTGCGATATTAAAGTTCGTGAATACTTAAGCAAAAAGCTTGCGCATGCTGCAATAAGTCATATTCAAATTGAGCGTCCTGCGCGTAATGCCGTGATCACCATTTACACAGCGCGTCCTGGTGTCATTATTGGTAAGAGTGGTAAAGACGTTGAAACATTAAAAAACCAATCAAGCAGGATTTTACAATTACCTGCGGAGATGGTTCATATTAATATCCAGGAAGTACGCAAACCAGAATTGGATGCTAATTTAGTTGCGCAAAGCATTGCTCAACAATTAGAAAAGCGCGTCATGTTTCGCCGTGCAATGAAAAGAGCGGTAACCAATGCCATGCGTTTAGGCGCAAAAGGTATTAAAGTGAATGTCAGCGGTCGTTTAGGTGGTGCTGAAATTGCGCGTAACGAATGGTATCGCGAAGGTCGTGTCCCATTGCATACTTTCAGGGCGGATATTGATTATGGTACGGCTGAAGCTTTAACAACTTACGGCATTATTGGTGTTAAAGTTTGGATTTTCAAAGGTGAAGTTCTTGGCAAGGAAGAACAACCAAAACAAGAAACAGCCGCGAGTTAAAAAGGTAAGTCCCCTGTTGATAAAAACTCAAGGGGCTAAGAATGAACATATAATTTTGTGAGACATAGTCATGTTGCAACCAAAACGGACAAAATTTAGGAAACAGCAAAAAGGCCGCAACCGAGGTTTGGCAGTGCGTGGCAGCTCAGTCAGCTTTGGTGATTTTGGCCTTAAGTGTATTGGTCGTGGTCGAATCACAGCGCGCCAAATTGAAGCGGCGCGGCGTGCCATTACACGTCATATCAAACGGGGTGGTAAGGTTTGGATCCGTATATTTCCTGACAAGCCTATTACAAAAAAACCACTTGAAGTGCGCCAAGGTAAAGGTAAAGGTAATGTGGAGTACTGGGTTGCTTTAGTACAACCAGGTAGCATGCTATTTGAAGTTGAAGGTGTGTCACGTGATATTGCTGAGCGCGCTTTTGAACTTGCTGCTGCCAAGTTACCCGTACAAACAACTTTTGAAGAACGGACGATAATGTAATGAAAACACAAGAATTGCACCAAATGTCTCAAGCAGACTTAAAAAAAGAGTTATTAGCAACCACACGCGAGTTATTTAATCTACGCATTCGCAAGGGCGTTGGCCAATTAACAAAGACGCATACCTTAACCGTTGCACGTAGAAATATTGCACGGTTAAAAACAATCATTAATCAGAAACAACGCGAGCAAACAGGTGAAGCGCAATCATGAATGCTGAAGTGAAAAAAATTGAACGTACCCTAACTGGAGAAGTAGTTAGCGCTGTTATGAACAAATCGATTACCGTTTTGGTAGTTCGTAATATAAAACATCCTAAATATGGGAAATATATTAAAAAAACCACCAAAGTTCATGCGCATGATGAAAACAATATTTGTAAACAGGGTGATAAAGTTATTGTTAAAGAATGTAGACCGATTTCTAAAACTAAGTCATGGCAGTTAGTTGAAGTTGTCGAATCTGCAGAGTAATTTTAATAAATAATTAATAACTTGTTATATAGTTAAAAAAAAAGTGTTATACTCTTGTCCCTTTGTAACTAAAGCGTGCACAAGAAACAGCGGTTTAGGTTAAAGTGAGTATTCCAAAAATAGCTGGAAATCGCTGATGAAAGACAGATTAGTTGGAGATGAAAAATGATTCAAACACAAACGCTCCTTGATGTAGCAGATAATAGTGGTGCGCGTCGAGTCATGTGTATAAAGGTGTTGGGCGGATCCCATCGTCGTTATGCTGGCATTGGCGATATTATTAAAGTCAGCATCAAAGAAGCTATACCACGTGGGCGTGTAAAAAAAGGGGATGTCCTAAAAGCAGTTGTTGTGAGAACCTGCTCCGGTGTGCGTCGTCCTGATGGATCATTAATTCGCTTCGATAGTAATTCAGTTGTCTTGCTAAATAACCAAGATCAACCGATTGGCACTCGTATTTTTGGTCCGGTGACCAGAGAATTGCGTAATGAAAAATTTATGAAAATTATTTCATTAGCCCCTGAAGTATTATAGGCAGGATTTTGGAATGAATAAAATTAAAACTGGTGATGAAGTAATCGTTTTAACAGGCAAAGATAAAGGCCGTCGTGGTCGCATATTACGTATTCTAAAGCAACGTGTCGTTGTAGAAGGTATCAACATGATGCGTAAACATGTCAAGCAAAACCCTAATACTAATGAGCAAGGTGGTATTTTAGATCGTGAAGCACCATTAAACATTTCTAATGTTGCGATTTACAACAATGCGACGGGTAAAGCTGATCGTGTTGGATTCAAATACCTTGAAGATGGCACAAAAGTTCGTTACTTCAAAAGTAACAATGAAGTAATTGATGTGTAATGGTGAGATAATGTCTAGATTAAACGAAGTATATAAAAATGAAATTGCAGCAAAGTTACAAAAACAATTTAACTTTGATAGCATTATGCAAGTCCCAAAGATCACAAAGATCACGCTTAATATGGGGTTAGGTGAAGCAATTGCCGATAAAAAAATTATCCAAGCAGCAGTTGCAGATATGATTAAAATTTCTGGTCAAAAGCCGGTTGTTAATAATGCACGTAAATCTGTTGCTGGCTTTAAAATCCGTGAGGGCTGGCCAATTGGTTGCAAAGTCACATTACGCCGCGATCGCATGTATGATTTTTTAGATCGTTTGATTAGTATTGCTATTCCACGTATTCGTGATTTTCGTGGTTTCAGCAAAAAATCATTTGATGGGCGAGGTAACTATAGCTTAGGCATAGCAGAGCAAATCGTATTCCCTGAAATTGATTATGACAAGATTGATAAATTACGCGGTCTCGATATTTGTATCACAACTAGCGCAAAAAACAATGAAGAAGGTTTTGCTTTATTGAGCGCATTTAATTTTCCATTTAAAGAAAAATAGGGTGGAGTTTAAGAGTAATGGCTAAGAATTCGGTCACAGCACGTGAAAAGCAACGACGTGAAACAGTTAAGCGTTATGCTACAAAAACAGCACGCATCAAAGAAGTTATTAGGCAGGCAATTCTTGATGATCTGAATGGGAAAGACGACACTGATGTCTTTTCTGCAACTCAAGCATTAAATAAATTGCCACGAAACGCCAGTAAGGCGCGGTTGCATCGTCGTTGCCGTCTTTGCAGCCGATCACGCAGTGTTTATCGCAAGTTTGGCCTATGCCGTATCTGTTTACGCCAAGCTGCAATGCGCGGTGATATTCCGGGCTTAGTTAAAGCAAGTTGGTAGCAGGGTAATTTATTTATGATTTATCATTGCAGAAAAATAAAATTTTTTTTAGGAGTTTGCTAAATGAGCATGCAAGATCCAGTAGCTGATATGTTAACCCGTATTCGCAATGCGCAAGCGGCGGAATTTGCTGAGGTTAATATGCCATCTTCAAAAGTTAAAATTGCTATCGCACGCGTGTTGAAAGACGAAGGTTATATCGTTGATTATCGTGTTGATGAAAATGCTGGCAAACCCCAGTTGATGATTGCTTTGAAATATTTTCAAGGTAAAGGTGTTATTGAAAAAATTAAGCGCGTATCTCGTCCAGGTTTACGTATTTATAAAAACAAAGATGAGTTACCTGTAATCTTAAATGGCTTAGGTATTTCTATTGTATCCACCTCAAGCGGTGTTATGACGTCACGCCAAGCGCGTGCGAATAACCAAGGTGGCGAAATTCTTTGCACAGTTGAATAATGAGGTTAAGAGATGGGATCAAGAGTTGCCAATAACCCGATTACCTTGCCAAAAGGTGTCGAAGCTAATATTAATGGCTCTATTATTGCAATCAAAGGTGCTAAAGGGCAATTAAATCATAAATTGCATAAGCATGTAAAAGTTATGCTTGAAGATTCAGTTATTACCTTTGCAATGAATGATGAAAAAGAAAGTAACAGTGCTCTTGCGGGAACATCGCGCGCCATTATTAACAATATGGTAAAAGGTGTTAGTGAAGGTTTTGAGACTAAACTCGTATTAGTTGGTGTAGGTTACCGTGCGCAAGCGCAGGGTAACGTGCTCAATTTAACCTTAGGTTTCTCACATCCTGTAAAATTTGATGTGCCACAAGGCATTAATATTGAAACCCCAAGCCAAACTGAAGTACTAATCAAAGGTATTGATAAGCAATTAGTTGGGCAAGTTGCAGCTAATATACGTGACATTCGTCCACCTGAGCCTTACAAAGGTAAAGGTGTTCGCTATGCTAACGAGCAAATTATTCTTAAAGAAACTAAGAAGAAATAATCGGGCAAACTATAGTTAAGAGGATTCGGTTATGTTACAAAAAAAAGTAACAAGAGTGCGCAGAGCGACAAAAGTTCGTAGAAAAATCTATGAGGA
This sequence comes from uncultured Legionellales bacterium, assembly GCA_964352905.1. Classification (GTDB taxonomy): domain Bacteria; phylum Pseudomonadota; class Gammaproteobacteria; order JAHCLG01; family JAHCLG01; genus CAYGTS01. The sequence continues at coordinate 8,101 of CAYGTS010000003.1, forward strand.
CGGCAAAGTTCGTTTGAATATTCATCGTTCACTTAATCACATCTATGCGCAAGTAATATCTGCAGATGGATCACAAGTACTTGCTTATGCAAATAGCTTAGAAAAAGAGCTAAAAAATGCAGTTGAAGCAGCTAAAAACAAAAAAGAAGCTGCCAAAGTGATTGGTAAAGCTATTGCAGAAAGAGCAATCGCCAAAGGGGTTAAACAAGTTGCGTTTGATCGTTCAGGGTTTAAATATCATGGTCGCATTCAAGCGTTAGCTGATGCTGCTCGCGAAAGCGGTTTAGAATTTTAAGGGTTTATAAATATGTCAAGTTTTGATCTTTCAACAAAAAGCGACGGCATGTATGAAAAGCTTGTCGCAGTTAATCGTAATGCCAAAGTAGTTAAAGGTGGCCGAATCTTTAGCTTTGCAGCAGTAACCGTTGTTGGTGATGGTAAAGGTCGGATTGGTGTAGGTCGTGGTAAAGCACGTGAAGTACCTGTTGCGATCCAGAAAGCCTTGGAAGCGGCTCGTCGCAATATGTTTCATGTTGAACTTAATGGCGATACATTATTCTATGAGATTACGGCGCGCCATAGTGCAACAAAAGTCTTCATGAAACCTGCTGCAGAAGGTACGGGTATTATTGCTGGTGGTTCAATGCGTGCAGTGTTTGAAGTATTAGGTGTCAATAATGTACTAGCTAAAGTTATTGGTTCCTCTAATCCGGCAAACGTTGTTTACGCAACGATTAAAGGATTAAAAGATATGGCTTCTCCAGATTATTATGCGGAGAAGAGAGGCAAAACAGTTGAAGAATTAGTAGGTCGTCGTGATGGGCAAGAGTAAACACTTACGCGTGAAATTAATCCGCAGCATTAGTGGTCGCATTAAATCGCACCAATCTTGTGTGCGCGGTTTAGGCTTGCGCAAGATCAATGATATCGTTGAAGTAGAAAATACGGATGCGAATCGTGGTATGGTTAACAAAGTTTCATACTTATTAAAATTTGAGGAAATCTAACATGTACCTCAATACAATATCACCAGCAGAAGGTGCGAAAAAAAGCAAAATAAGAGTCGGGCGTGGCACTGGTTCACGTCGTGGTAAAACCTGTGGTCGTGGCCATAAAGGGCAACATTCACGTTCGGGTGGTTACCGCAAAGTTGGATTTGAAGGCGGCCAAATGCCGATTCAGCGTCGTTTACCAAAATTTGGGTTTACTTCACTAGCTGCTTTAAAACGCACAGAAATTACCTTATCCGAATTAAGTAAATGCGCTGTTGATGAGATATCCCTTAGTGCACTACGCGAATCAAATATCATCAGTGCCAAAATTAAATTTGTAAAAATTGTTAACACAGGTGAACTAGGTAGAGCAGTTAATATTAAATTGCAAAATATTAAGGTCACTAAAGGTGCGCTAGCAGCGATTGAAAAAGCCGGTGGCAAGGTAGTGGAAGCGTAACAATGGCAAATGCAAAAGCTGGATTAAACGTAGCACGTAGCGGTCTTGCTGAATTAAAGCGGCGCTTGCTTTATGTGCTATTAGGTTTAATCGTTTTTCGCCTAGGTGCGCATGTGCCTGTGCCAGGGCTAAATCCTCAGCGTTTAGCAAATTTGTTTAACAACCAAACCAATACTATTTTAGGCATGTTTAACATGTTTTCGGGTGGTGCGTTAAGTAAACTCACGGTATTTGCCTTGAGTGTTATGCCGTATATTTCTGCTTCGATTATTATTCAACTTTTAACAGCAGTATCGCCAAAGTTAGAACAGTTGAAAAAAGAAGGTGAATCAGGTCGCCGCAAGATAAATCAATATACTCGCTATGGCACGTTGGTTTTAGCATTTTTCCAGGCGCTAGGCATTTCCAAATGGTTAGCAAGTGAAGGCATTGCACTCGATCCTGGTTTTACCTTTTATTTTACAGCCACAATTACCTTGGTTACAGGTACTTTATTTTTAATGTGGCTGGGTGAGCAAATGACAGAACGCGGCATTGGTAACGGAATTTCCCTGATTATTACTGCGGGAATTTTATCTGCATTACCGTCTGCGATAGCACGTACACTACAGCAAGTGCGCGAAGGGCAAATGTCAGTGTTAGCTATAATATTAATCATTGCATTAATATTAGTCGTAACTGGCTTTGTTGTTTTCATGGAACGAGGACAACGCCGAATTACTGTTAATTACGCAAAACGCCAACAAGGGCGGAAAATTTATGCGGCCCAAACGAGTCATTTACCACTTAAGATAAATATGTCGGGTGTGATCCCACCTATTTTTGCTTCAAGTTTAATTTTATTACCTGGCACACTCGCGCAATTCTTTGGTAATACCAAAGGGTTGGAATGGCTTAGCAATGTTTCGTTATTATTATCGCCAACACAGCCACTTTACATGATGTGTTATGCATTTTTAATTATCTTTTTCTGCTTTTTCTATACAGCATTAGTTTTTAATCCTAAAGAAACAGCAGATAATTTGAAAAAATCAGGTGCATTTATCCCCGGTATTCGCCCCGGAGAGCAGACTGCCAAATATATTGATTCAGTCATGTCACGTTTAACGTTGATTGGTGCAATTTATTTAGCAATCGTGGCGTTATTACCTGAATTTATGATTATAGCATGGCATGTGCCCTTCTTTTTTGGCGGGACATCATTGTTAATTATAGTCGTAGTACTTATGGACTTTATGGCTCAGATGCAGGCATTGTTAATGTCCTACCAATATGAGTCATTAATGAAAAAATCAAACTTGCGCGGTAACCCTGGAAGCGGTGGGTTATTGCGATAATAGGCAGGTAGTATACTCGTTGGGTTTCGTGTTGCTCATGTGACATAAAATCGAGCAGCGGAGTGTATACATAAGATTAAGCGTGCAACAAAGCTGCAAAATGAAAGGCGAGGAGTACACAAAATGAAAGTAAGAGCATCAGTAAAAACAATATGCCGCCACTGTAAAGTTATCAAACGCAATGGTGTCATTAGGGTGATCTGTAAAGATCAAAAACATAAGCAACGCCAAGGCTGAAAATGCATAAATACTATTGATAAATTGCTTATCAACAGTTATCCTATCGCATTTTCCGTTACAAATTTAGACAATTACCAATGTTAAGAAAAACAACAACTTAGCGTAGGTTAAAATTTAGGAGTTTTAGGGTATGGCCCGTATTGCTGGCATAAACATTCCAGTGCATAAGCATGCTGAAATAGCACTAACCGCTATTTATGGTATTGGGCGCACACGTGCGCGCAAAATTTGTGAAAATACTGGTATCAAAACTAGCACCAAAATCAAAGAATTAAGTGAAGAAGAAATTGAAAATATACGTCAAGAGGTTGCTAAATTTACTGTAGAAGGTGATTTACGCCGTGAAGTATCAATGAGTATCAAACGCTTAATGGATGCTGGTTCTTACCGTGGCATTCGCCACCGTCGTGGCTTACCTGTGCGTGGTCAACGTACTCGTACCAATGCGCGTACTCGCAAAGGTCGTCGTAAACCCGTTAGTAAATAAAGATTAATTAAGTAGGAATCATTATGGCTCAAGCATCAGCGGCAAAAGCAGCAGCGACTCGTAAAAAAGCAAAGAAACACGTCAGTGACGGTATTGCACATATTTATGCGAGTTTTAATAATACATTAATCACAATTACTGATCGCCAAGGCAACGTTTTGGCGTGGTCAAGTTCGGCAAGTTGTGGATTTAAAGGTTCGCGTAAAAGTACTCCTTTCGCAGCACAGGTGGCAGCAGATAAAGTTGGCAACCAAGTCTGTGAAATGTTTAACATGAAAACAGTTGATGTTCGCGTTAAAGGGCCTGGCCCAGGACGTGAATCTGCTATTCGTGCTTTATCAGCGGCAGGTTTAAAAATTACTTCAATTACTGATGTGACGGGCATTCCACATAATGGTTGCCGTCCATCGAAGAAACGCCGCGTATAGGAGAATAATGAATGGCTAGATATACAGGTCCAAGATGTAAATTAATGCGTCGTGAAGGCACTGATCTCTACTTAACAAGTGGCGTACGTGCGTTAAATTCTAAGTGCAAGGCTGAAACAACGCCAGGGCAGCATAGTGGTAAACGTGGTCGTTTATCAAACTATGGTTTGCAGTTACGCCAAAAACAAATGATCCGTCGTCTTTACGGTGTTTTGGAAAAACAATTCCGTAATTATTACCAAGCTGCTGCCAGCATGAAAGGTGCTACGGGTTATAACTTATTAGCGCTACTTGAAAAACGTTTAGATAATGTTGTCTATCGTATGGGGTTTGGTGCAACGCGTGCAGAATCACGTCAGCTAGTTTCGCACAAAGCCATTCTTGTTAATGGCAAAGTTGTAAACATACCATCATATCAGGTAAGCCCTAATGATGTTGTTGAAGTGCGTGAGCGTTCTAAAAAACAAATGCGTATTCAAGCCGCTATGGAACTAGCTAAAGAGCGAGCTGATTGTGAATGGCTAGATGTTGATGTGAAAGCGATGCAAGGTACATTCAAACGGTTGCCGGAGCGCAATGAATTGCCTTCAGAAATTAATGAGAACCTAGTTGTTGAGCTTTATTCGAAATAATAAAGGCGGAGTAAATACCTATGCATAATTTGGCTACTGAATTTTTAGTACCACGTAACATTCAAGTACAGGAATTTAATTCTTGTCATTCAAAAGTTATTCTAGAACCATTAGAACGTGGTTTTGGTCATACTTTAGGCAATGCATTACGTCGCATTTTATTATCATCCATGCCAGGATGTGCCGTTGTAGAAGTGGAAATCAAAGGTGTTCTGCATGAGTACAGTACCATCGAAGGTGTGCAAGAAGATGTTATCGATATTCTGTTGAACCTTAAAAATCTTGCCGTGCGCTTAGTGGGTCGTGACGAAGTGACACTAAGCTTAAGCAAGCAAGGCCAAGGTGTTGTAACAGCAGCGGATATCGTATTGGAACATGATGTTGAAATCATTAATCCAGAACTTGTGATTGCGCACTTGACAGAACAAGGTTCATTGCAAATGAACATCAAAATTCAACGTGGCCGTGGTTACTCGCCTGCAAATTTACGCAAAATGATTGTTGAAGAAGGCGAAGAAGAAAGTAAAGTCATTGGTCGTTTACAAGTAGATGCTTCTTTCTCACCCGTTAGCCGCGTTGCTTACCAAGTTGAAAGTGCGCGTGTTGAGCAGCGTACTAACTTAGATAAGTTAATTATCGAACTTGAAACCAATGGCACGATCGATCCTGAAGAAGCGATCCGTCGTTCAGCGACTATTATGCAGCAACAGCTAGCTTATTTTGTTGAGCTAAAAAGTAGCCAAGAGCACAAATACGAAGCAGAAGAACAAGCGATTGATCCTATATTGCTGCGGCCAGTCGATGATCTTGAATTAACAGTTCGCTCAGCCAATTGCTTAAAGGCAGAAAATATTTACTTCATTGGTGATTTAGTACAACGTTCTGAAGTTGAATTGTTAAAAACACCTAACTTAGGTAAAAAATCACTCACTGAAATTAAAGATGTATTGGCTTCTAAAGGCTTATCTTTAGGTACTAAACTGGAAAGTTGGCCACCTGCTAGTTTAAGAGAAAAAGAAGATGAGTCCTCTTTTTAAGCAACAATGAATTAACGAAAGGTAATTACTATGCGCCACCGTAAATCAGGAAAAAAATTAAATAGAACCAGCAGTCATCGCAAAGCGATGTTTGCTAATATGGTATCTTCACTTGTTGAACATGAATTAATTCAAACTACTTTGCCTAAAGCGAAAGAATTACGGCGTCATGCAGAGCCATTAATTACACTTGCCAAGAATGATAGTGTTGCAAATCGCCGTTTGGCATTTGCAAAATTGCGTAATAAAGATGCTGTTGCAAAATTATTCAATACACTTGGCCCACGCTTTAAAGAACGCCCAGGCGGCTACTTGCGCGTTTTGAAATGTGGCTTTCGTTTAGGTGATAGCGCTCCCCTTGCTTACGTTGAGTTAGTTGAACGTGAAGGTGCACCTGAGTAATTCTATTCACACTTCGATTAAAATTAGTATCCCGGCGCGTATTAATGCGCCGGCAACTACCCTTAATATTTCAATTGTTGCTCAAGATCAAAATACTTTTGGTCAACGTCCCGTACTTTTGATCTTACCGGGCGGTCCTGGTGCCGCGATCACAATCTATCAACCTTATGCAACGCTATTAGATGTTGCTGATTTGGTTTTCCACGATCCACGCGGGGTTGGGCTTAGCGATCGTGGTGATGAAGATAGCTATACCATGACTAATTACATTGAAGATGTTGAAGCGATCAGAAAACACTTAGCACTCAATCAAATTCAAATCTTGGGCAAGTCTTATGGATGCAGTTGCGCAATCGGCTACTGTTTAAAATACCAACGGCATGTTAGTAAAGCTATTTTTTCTTGCGGGCCAGCAAGCTATCGTTTTCTGGATTACGCAAAACGCAATATTAAGGAAATAGGCACACCTCAGCAAATCGAATCGGTGATGCGCATGTTGCAAGGAGATATCCATTCACAGCAAGAGCTGAACGAATTCTTTAGTTTAACCAGCAAATTATATGCGATTACACTTAAAGAAGATGAACTAGCTAGTATCAATTTGAAAGGAACCAATTATAGTTTTGAACCATTACGCAAAGGTTTTAGCAGCTTCTTACAGGATTTTGATTTTGAAGATCAGCTGCATAACATTACTATTCCGAGTTTAACGATTGCAGCAGAAAATGATTGGATTGTTGATCCAAGTTATATTAAACAATATACCCAGCAGATCCCAAATAACGCATTTTATCTCATAGAAAATGCAGGCCATAGTGTCGAAAAAGATGCGGGCAGTGACTATTTTACCCGCATACGATCATTTTTGATCGAAGCTTTTTGTTAATGAAATGGCGGATCAACACCGGCCAAGACGTTAACTTGACTAAGGTAATATTTATCTGTATAAATTGGCTGTACGACAATTGCGTACTAAAGTAAACACCACCCATTTACAGAGTAAAAACTTATAAGGAAAAATTATGATGAGATCTTTTTGGATTGTTATCTTGTTGGGGTTAATTAGCCTTAAAGCCTTTGCGTATGGTAACCAAAGCCCACCCTTTATCATCGCAAACTTAACCAATGTTAAAGTTCATTATGCATTCACTGGAAACTATCAACTAATAAAACCTTATCCTGTTGGCACGATTGAGCCGGGTAATTCAGTTAGCATAGCGCCGCATCTGCATTTTCCGCATTGTGGGTATAGTCATCCTCCTGTATTTGCTATTACTTTTACTTATCCCAGAGGTGAAATTTCAACGTTATCTTTTAAAGGGGTAGTCGTGTGTGACGGTACTGATTATGTTGCAGTAAAAGTAGGTGCCGGTATTCTGCCTAGCTCGTTAGGGCATTACCGAACTATTGGTTATGGTAAGAAGGCAGGTGCTTACTCACTTAGTTTACCCTATAAAATTAATATTAATGAATCACCCTCTAACAAAAAATGAAACTAACTAAAATAAAAAAAGCACCTAAAGGTGCTTTTTTTTTTGCTCAGGTTTTTTAGGCTTTTGGCGGCGTAATAAAGCAAGTGTTATCTAAAGTAGTACAAGCAGAATACCCTTTATCATGTATGCCATTCGGCATAATGTAACCAGGGAATGAATATTCTGCAAAGAGTGATACCCCTTTGTTCTCATCACCATATGCGCATTTAACATGTGAGTAACTACCCGGAGAATTATCATCTAACCCCATGAAATAAAACGGTAAATTTTGTTTAACCGTAGAGCCTGGGAAGGAGCTAAGTGTTGTTAAATAAGTGCTGAAATTAGCAGAGCCAACTTTAACAACCAATCTACCTGAGAGATTATATTGACCAGGCGCTTTCGGATCGGGTGTTTTTGTTAGGCTAGAATAAGAAGGGCATTGAACCATAATGTAGTTCGCAAAAACTGGTGCACTAACAAAACAAGTTGCTAGAGTAAGTGTTAATATGACTTTTTTCATTTTTTTTCCTTAGAGTAGATATTAGGATGATGTGACTTTGCCACCTTTTAGAAGCAACCATGGCTATTATATGTATATAGAAGAAATAATTCAAGTCAACTCTTAGTATTGTCATACATTTTAAACAGTCACTAGTTAGCACCCAACCCGTAGAGTTGCTCTACGGGAGAGTAGCTAAAAATTGGCAAGCCAGAATACCAATTCGGTTAGCGCTTACGCCTTATTTATTCAGACAAAACAAATAAGCAGGAACAACAATATAATCTATTTTTTTGCCGCTGAGCTGCCATAAGCTTAATGCAGCATGAATGTGGTTTTGAATTTGATTAGTCGTATCAGGATCATCTTTCACAATTAAATCTACCCACTTATTATCCTTTTTCAACTTTGCTTTAACATATTGCCCATACTGATTACTGATAATGGCAGTTAATTTTAAAGTGTTGCTAGAGGTTGAAAGAGCATATTTCATATTTGTTACATTACCCACTTGTTTTTAAAGCATATTAATTATATCAAACATAATAATTTATGCAATAAAGAATTGTAATTTATCTAAATAATGTTATAAAAGATTAACGTTAGCATTTTTTTTTAGCTGAGCCTGATTCTTCCTCCGCACTCTCAATGAGCGTTAACTGCAAGTGTGTCCGTTTTCCCCCTGCTTTTCCGTCAGTAGTAACATGAGGGTTTTGATTAATTGGCCTAAAAAAATACGACCAAGCTTTTTGAAATTGCTCAGGCAACTGTGGTATAGCCTGATGATGCTCAATGAAATACTGTCTGCCGACCGGAAAGACTATGCAAAATTCTTCGGAAAATATAGTCTTAACAGGGTTTAAAATAGCGATAATTGCTTTAATAATCGTTGCTATATTAGGCACAGTATGGAAACTGCCAAGATACTTTATTAACTCATCAACCTGACGAAAAATATTTATAGTTACCTGAGCAAACCCAGCAAGCAGGTAGTCATTGTCTTTCACATCACAACAGTTAGAGTATAGTTCAGTAAGGAAGCTAAGCCTCTTTTTTAAAAAACGATAAACTATTCCCATGTGGTTATTATCACATCCTTGAAAATATATTTCATTTTTAGATGGGTTTTCCTGGCTTTCTTTTTCTTGCAAAGAATAGCTGCCAAACAACATTCTGTATGTAGGCATATGTTTTTTTTGAACTGATAATGAGCGCAAGCATGAAAAATAAGCAAATAAATCTTGTTTTGCTTTTTTTATTGCAGGATTTAGCTTTTCATGATATCGAGTTTTAACCAATGGATGACTTTTGGTCTCATTCTCACTTTCTTTTTCCTCATCATCTTCTTCTAAGCTGTCTTTTTCATAGAAATCATCCGAATTTATCTCACAAGTACAAGCGAGTTGAGTTAAAAGTTTTTTTTCTTCAGCATTGAGTGTGTCGTCTGGTTCAAATTGCGCCTGACTTAAGTATTGTAATAAAGCAGAGAGATCAGATAATTTTGAAATCGTAAGTTCACCTTTATTCTCAGTGGATAAACTAAATGGGAATTTATCTGCAGGAAAAATAGCGGTTAACATAGCTTCAAGTTTCTTCTTCTGATATTTTCGGACAACATGAGTAGCAACAATGAGACGAATAAAAATATCACGGTCGTTTAGTTCAATATAAACCAGGTTATGACCTGTAGGATTTGTGTCATCAAAGAAAATATAGTTATAGAAATTTTTAGTGTGGGAATACATGTTTTTATACTCTTTTTATTTTGTATAAGAATTATGTTAAGTATTCATAAATCAATAAGCAATCTTTAACAGCGAGTTGATACAAAATTGCAAATAAAGCTCGAATTCTTTTTCACTATACGATAATAAGTTAGGATCGAGCGCTGCTGATGTCGTTAGTGCCAAAAGCATATTAATCAAATAACGAATATCAAGATCAGGATTAATATCACCTTGTACTTGGTAATATTGAAAAGCATTTAGCCACGCTTGCAGCTCTTCGGATTGTGTTGCAGGATTTTCAATAGATTGGTGCTTTTCTAAACGTTGCCAATTGAGCAAGCGGATTAACTCTGGGTGATTTTTATAAAAGTGAATATTATTTTGGAATAATTGTTGTAAAAAATCTGCAAAATTCAGCTCAGTACTTGGCAGAATCGCTTGCTTTAACTTAGCCTCTTTTACAATAGCAAGCTTTACCGCTAACCATAACTGCTGTTTATTTGTGAAGTGATGAAACACTAAACTATGATTTACTTTCGCTAACTTAGCGATTTTCCCAATAGAAGCTCCTTCATAACCATGTTCAATAAACAATGTCTTAGCAGCCGTTAAAATGGCCTCTTTGGTTGATTGTGCTTTAGTGTTTTGCATTTCACTTCCCCCATTTATTGACTAATCGGTCAATATAGTTATTTTTTAGCATTAAAACAATAGGCAAAAACATGCATCATCGTAAAATGGCTTTCTTTATTATTTTATTGGTTGCTTGCTTAGCACAATTTGGTTCGGATGTTTATTCATCTGCTTTGCCAGCCATTGCAAAATCCCTTGCAACTTCTATCTCTTTGATTCAATTTAACATGGCAATCTATATGTTAGGCGTAGGTCTTAGTGAGTTAATCTACGGACCGTTGTCTGATAGCCTTGGCAGTAAAGTGCCGCTGCTAGCAGCAGGGTTAACACTGACAGCAATAGGAACAGTGATCTGCGTGTTAGCGCCCAAAATTGATATACTTTTAGCGGGTCGATTTATTCAAGGCTGTGGCGCTGTGCTATGGCGTTCAATGTTCCGTGATTTATTTACAGGAGCTGAATTATCAAAATACGGTACCTACTTTGCTGTATTTATCACCTTTATTATTCCTGCAGCACCCACAGTGGGCGGCTACTTAACACACTACCTTAGTTGGCGCGCAATTTTTGTTTTCTTGTTAATTTACACGTTGTTAACTTGGTTTATGAGCGCGTTTTATTTACATGAAACCAACCAACATCGCTCTAAAGAAAAAATGAATTTAGCATTTTACACTGCAGCAATGAAAGAATTATTAACCAGTCGTATTTTCATAGGGCATAGTCTTTGTGCCTTTTTTAGTTACGGTATTTTCTTTTCTTGGCCAGCAAAATCAATGCAAAATATGTAAAACAATTTGGCATGCCTACTATGTTACGTTTTGGTTGGGCAATCACAATTATAGCAGGCTTACTTTTATTACTGGGTTTTTGGCTTATGGGAAATAACCTTTTAGCCATTATTATTCCCATTTGTTTATTCTATTTTGGTATAAGCTTTATTTGGCCCAACACCTTTGCAAGTAGTTTCACACCCTTTGGGCACATTGCGGGTTGTGCGGCGGCATTATATGGATCACTACAAATAGGAGGTGCGGCCGTAATTGGCAGCATGATGTCATTTCTACCACATCAAAATGCGATCCCATTAGCGCTCAGCTTCATTATCATTGCTGCATTAACTTGGATTTTTTATGAAAGTGTCGTGAATCGTGCTACCGTGCCAGGCAATGAGGCTAAGTCGTAAGAATAGGCCTGATTGCCGCTGTTATAACAAGCAAGCTTGCATATTGAGCAGAAATTGTTATCATCGCTATTCGTTTACAGACGGGCCCATAGCTCAGTTGGTTAGAGCAGCGGACTCATAATCCGTTGGTCCAAGGTTCAAGTCCTTGTGGGCCCATTAGTAGAATCCTTTTAAAAATAATCAGTTATCTTATCACCTTGCCGTTTACTTTTTAAGCTTATCGAGTGCTTGTGGAAATTTTGTGGGGATCGCTAGTTTGACTGGCAACACGCAACACCGCAATCGGCGTACCCCCTTTTTCCGCGCACACTTTATTCGCTGCAAACAATAAACTTTGTAATTCAGCACATGAGTAATGCGTTGTGACACGCGAAGACTTATGTCCTAATAAATCTTGGCGATCTTCAAAACTTACCCCCGCTGCGCGTAGCCTTCTGCCAAAAGTGTGTTTCAAATCATGAACTCTGAGTTCAGCTAAGCCAATTCGTGCTCTAGCGTGCTTCCAACCCGAATTCAGCATCCTGGCAATGGGTTTTCCACGGTAAACAAACACAAACGTATCATGTTTGCCTCGCATACTTTCAATCACAGATCGCGCAACACGATTTAGCACCACTAAACGATCTTCACGATTTTTAACGTGCTCACCTGGAATGATAAACACCGATTCACCCGGTAAATCGGGTACAGGTACTTCCCATTCCCAGCGCAAACCACACACCTCACGATCACGGCAACCCGTGTTAACCGCAAATAATGCCATTTTGGTTAAGTGCGAGGGCAATGCTTGCAATAAACGCTGCTGCTCATCCCAATTTAGCGGATAAGGTTTGCGCTTATCATGCTCACTCAGCAATTTAATTTTGGGTGCATGTGCAAGCCAGGTTAAGCCTTGCTCATCAATCCACTCACCTGCTGCCAGATTCAACAAATGTCGCACAACTTGTAAACCGTAGTTAATCGTGCGCGTTTTAACACCTGCTTTTTTTCTAGCAAGAATATAAGGTTGTAAACTGCCCATATGAATTTCATCAAGTGGCAAATCGCCAATATAGTTATTAAGCTCTTGCAACAAATAACCATCTCTAGCGATCGTTGCTTTGTGCTGCTTCTCAATCAAATATTGGGTTGCTGCTACTCGAAAAATACGTTTTGGGCGCACACCATAAATTAATGCTTGCCGCAACTGCTCCACTTTAAAATTTAAAAATTTTTCTGCTTCACAGAGCAAATGTGTTCCAGTACTTTCACGAATGCGTATACCGAAAATTTGCTTATCAACATGCCAAAGCTCTCCGCGTTTAAAAAGCCCTGGTGATACTTTACGTCCCATAGGATTTAACTCCTCTTAACAGAGGGACGTCCATAGCAGCGCTTATAATGATCGACCCATTGATCTAAGTCAAGCCTGTCAAAGGCAATGCCTTGCTTGCCAATCGGAATCGCCATTAAATGCGGACGCACTTCTTGATTAAAGCGATTAATATCCATGCCAAGATAAGAGGGTATATCACGTAAACGAATAAGGCGGGGTTGCATAACGGACTCCCGTGAAATGATAAGGTTGGAAGTCCTAGTTTGGTGTGAATCGATAGTTCCACGATCCTAGAGTTAAGATTTTGGCAGAGTATTTAAATGATGTCAATAGTAAGTGAGGATTTATTCTCTATGATTTTCTTAATCAAGTTTTCAATATTATTATATTCAACACAATGATTGGTTATTATTTTCAATGCAGCTGAAGGTGTGATGCCCGTCTTATGAATGCATAAAATCTGACGGTTAAAGATATTAGCCCACCCCAATTCAATACCTAATCCTGTTGACGGATAAGAAACCTCTGCTATAAAAAGATCACAGCTTTTAATCACATCGAGTGTTGACCAGGGTATCCTAAATTCTGAATGAGGTAAAACCATTTCATGATCTTGCATAAGCTTCGATTTTTTAAAGGGAGCATAAAGCTCATTTTCATAATCAAAGCTTGTAGCATGGCCTAGATAGATTTTCATTTCAAATGACACCAAAGAATTTATATCTTGATAGGATAACGGCCATCTTAACGATGAGTCAATCGGTATTCAAATTAGGAGCATCTAAAAATTTACTGTCTATTTTTAAACAACAGCTTGATTAATCTTTATTAGAGAATTAATCCTCAATTATCATTGACAATTTATTCAAAAAATCACAAAATAGTTTATCAGAGCCTGAAGTAATCTTACTGCAAGATAAAGGCGCGGGCCCAGGGTGGTGTTAACTACCTGAGCAAGAAGAAATTTTTGAAGGACTTTATGTAGTTTAGTTAGGATTTTAGGCCCCTAATTTAAGTTGCCAACAATTGGCAAAATTGTTAGCAAAACACGTTAAAAACGAGGTCTTTCATGCGTCAGCAACATGCCATTAAACTCAAACCCACTCACATTCGCACTGAAAAAATGCCAGTGACCAAGCGACGTCAATCCCGCTTTGCAAATTTTAATGATGCGCTTTACGGTTGTGGTACCTTCTTTTTGTTGCGTGAATATCAACAACGTTGTGTGGTGAAAGTCTCGTATATTCAAAATGGTCAGTCACGAGCCTGGGCAGCGCACGGTGATTATTTGCAACGTGAACACGCACAAACACCGGGTGAACGCGGTTTAGGTTTGAATGCTGAACGCGACGATATTGATCTCAAAGAATTACTGCGCGCATGGCAAAAAGCCAATGATCCGTTGTTGTTTAAAATTATTGTCTCGCCTGAAAATGGTTACAAAATGGATCTGCATCAGCACGCGAAAGATTTAATGCAACAAATGCAAATTGATTTAGACACAAAACTAGAATGGGCAGCTATCGATCATCACAACACTGATTATCCACACTTACATATTGTGGTGCGTGGTCTTGATGAAAAAGGTAAAGAATTACGTATTGAATCAGGTTATCTTAAACAAGGTATTCGTGAGCGCAGCCAAGTGTTAGCTTCACGTGAATTGGGTTTTCAACGCAATCAAGATCTTGTGCAACAGCGTCAACAGCAAGTTGAACGCGATCAAGTTACTAAAATTGATTACAGTTTACGCCATCGTGCTAATGATGAGGGTGTGATTTCGTTTAAACAAAAAGTCGCAGATAATGCCATGGCACGTGAATGGCGCTTACAAGAAATTGCACGCCTAAAATATTTAGCCACGATGGATCTTGCGAAACAATTGGAACCCAGAGTGTGGCAATTAAGTCCGCAATTAGAAAATACATTGCATCAATTAAAGTTTGAAGACAGCATCGTTGAAGCGCGTGCACGTCACGGTATTGAGGTGACGTATCGTGAAGAATTAAAAACCACTCAAATTGACGAAGACAGCCCACTTACTGGAAAAGTCGTTGGCATGGGACTTGAAAATGAACTATATGATAAACGTTATTTGATCGTAGAAGGTACCGACGGCAAAGCACATTATCTACAAGCCAGTAACAATATGATCAAGCAACACGATGAAGGTGTTTATCGCAACGGTGATGTTGTCACTATTGAACGCAATCATTATACGCGTGCGGATGATACCCGAGTCAGTTATTTAAGTGTCGAAAGTCATGGTGATTTGGATCACTTAAAAAACACACTTTACTCAAAACTCGATGATGACACGTTGGATTTTGTGAAAGCAACTGGTTGTGCACCACAACTCTTACATCATGAAAAGTGCTTTGGGCATGAGTATGCGGAAGCGATGATTGAGCGTTTTGAAGAATTTAAAGATGCCAATTTATTTTATTTTGATCGCGATGATGGCAGTTATTGGCTGGTGTCAAACTGGGAAGAACGTTATGAGTGGCTAATTGATGAACGTGAGCAAGCGCTTAAGTTAGATCGTGAACCAGAGCATGCTTTGGAGATTAGCCTTGAATCAGAGCATGAATTTGGGATGGGATTTTAGTCAATAAAAAATTAAAATATTAGCTACTGGTTCTATAATATGACAACTCATTGTATCTAGCTTATGTAATAGACTGCCAATACATTCACAATTTCAGCAAGCCATTAAGAACTTATATAATTATACTTCCGATGAAAGTGGTGTGAGGCACGCTCTAACCGAGCAATCGCAAGAGCTTTATTATGAAGACGCTCTGTTTATGCTCACAATTTGCTCGGCATTGATTAATTATGTGCGATCGAAAGGCACCTCACCGTAATTATCATTATGAGATTGTTCAATTAATAACCAGAAAAAGCCTGTGGTTGCCTTTACAATAAAACAACATTAAGATTGCGCTTCTACAAAATTGAATGACCCATTATCTGCTATTGCACTAAGATAAGTAGCCTCTTGATAGGGAAAGATTTTAAATAGACTATAAAAAATGGCAAAGTAATGCAAAACAGTGACACAAAATTAATACAGGAAGTAAGTTGGAAGGACGTGCGTGATTCAGTGCGTGCCGTCGATGCAAAGCTTGCTGACCTAATTGATAATATTGATCCCGATCCATCGTATCAACTGCTCAAAGTTGCTTATTCCTACGGTGATCTGATTTTAAAAGACGGTGTCTTGCAATTACCAATGACTGATCGCCAGTTATTGCCAATCGATGATCCGCTCCTTGATAAATCCATCAAAGAAAAATTAAGTTATAGCCAAATTCCATTATTTCTTACCTTGCATAACTGCAATGAAGTCTTTATTGATACCGGAAAGCGAATTATTCCATTGAACTTATTTCAGCCAGGCAGCTTACTGGGATTGTTTGAGTCAGTTGATTACATGTTTGGTCAGCAAGTAAAACCAAAGTGGAGCATGTCTGCAGGGGCAAGAACAATTTTCACGTTACCAAAAATTAATGAGAGCAGCGGATTAAAGCGCTTACGTTTTCATTATCACTTGCCCTATGATTTGAAGATACAGCATTTTTCAGATCATTGGCAATTATTCAAGTTAATTGCTGCGCATGAAAATTTCACACAAACTTGGCATAATGAAGTACTCTTTTTTACAAAAGAATGGTTAGTAAAAAGAAATGGCGATCCACATTGGGTTGAGTTTCATGATTATCTTTTCAAACATGCTTGGCATCAATCTCGTTTTGCAATTGGTAAGGTGGATTTGAGCCTTTGTTGGGAAACTTTTGCCGAGGCAATTTCTTCAAGACGATTAAAACCAACGCCTTATTTAGCTGATCAAATTAAACATATTATGTTAATTGTATCGGGTAAATGGCCAGGATTTAAACCTGCTGATGATTTGCAAAAAATTGCGCCAACTACCGGTTTACAAAAAGCTATTACTGAAGTCTATTCATTAAAACAATACTTACCAACAATTATGCATGTAGATTCCTATGAAAATAGCCAATTTTCACCTATTTATTATTCACTCTATTTTCCAACCTTATTAGAAGGATCACCCAATAACCGAAGCTCTTCCACAATTATGTTGGATTTAAGAGATGCTAAGCTATTATTAGAAATTTTAAAGAATAGTTTTGGTGGAAATAAAAAGTTTAATCATAATGAGTTTCAAAAGACGCAATTTGATTATTTTCATGTTGAGCCTGATAAATACAATGAAATTAAACTAAGTAAAGCCATTGCCATAGAAGACTCTGGGTTTCTAAAAGAGAAGCGACAATATCCTGCTAGAGTATTTTGCGCAACTAGTCCTTTTTGGCGAGGATGTATTCGGATTAGTTCTATTACAAATTAACTCTGTAAGTATGAGAAGGCCTAGCTGAGAAACAGGTATCTAAAATTTTATTAGCTTGAAATTGACTATGTTGAATGGATTGATCAATGACCCAACCTTGATCTTGAAATTGTTGTTCTAAAATTTTTTCATGATCACTAGCAGTACCTAATTCACAACGTTTTTGTACGATAAATTGTTGTATATGAGGATCAAGCGCTAATATAGCATTGTCATTGGGTGTAATACCATCTTTAATAAGAGTCTTAGCGACCGAAATTGCTTGAACAACACCACCTAAAAGCGCACATTGAGTTGGTTCTATTTCGCCTGCAGGTACATTCCATGGTTCACCATCAAAATTAGCAGGAAAACCACCACGTACAAAGGTTAATTTTTTGCCGCTAGCGCTAGATACTGTAAATGTGGCAAGTGGATCGATGTCTTCATGAACCTTAGCAATGCGTTGCAATTCACCAAGATATTCTTTATCTTCAGAGGAACAGCTAACAAAAATAGTGTCTTGACTAAGAAAATCTTCAAGTGATTTTCCTTGCGGTAAGTCTTCGGTTAGATCATGACCTGTGCAACCAAATACGCAATGTGAATTAGCTACTAATGATACAAAATTATTAATACGAGCAGCACCTTGCAATTTGGCATTTACGATGGCTTGTTCATCTGTATCATAAATATTAATATTATAACCTAGGGATATTAAATAATGCCCAATGGCTGAACCAATAGCACCTACACCTGCTATCCCAATTGCAATCTCAGAATTAGGCTTTTCATCCTCAGACATAAGTCCTTGTGCTTTTAATATTTTTTTTACTCTTTCAATCACTGCTTTTGCAATAAAAGGCGATTCAACATGCCTTTTAAGCGCTGATGATGCGACATTAACAATAGGACAAAGTAATGTTTTAAATCTATCAACATATAACCCTCCTCTGGTTTGTTCAATACCAGCAACTTTATATTTATGAGAAAGAGTAGCTGGCATTTTTTCTAAACAACGACCGCCATCATCTAGCACAACGATGTTATCAATATACTTATCACTTGCAATATCTTTTAAGAAGCTTTCCCATAACATGCGCACATCTTTTTCTGAGGCTGTCCTATATTCACCTAATTTTTTTGGTTTGCTTCCAGGCATTACCGTAATCCCTTGTTCACGCATAGCCTGCACAATAATTGGTGAATCAGAATAACATTTACCCAGCGTATGAAATTTTGTTATCCCCAATTTTTGCAGTGCTTTAAACAGTGTGACAGTCGTTTCTAAATTATGTTGAATGGCAACAATAGCAACTTTGCTAAAATCAATATCTTTAGGAAAATTTTCTTTAATTGCAGCAACCATGGCATCAACAGTACTAAGTTCAGGTATTGAATGAGATTGGTCAGCTCTTTTTAATTCGGCTTCACGTGTTTCAGAAAAAAACATTTTAATTTACTATCCACATGTTCAATATTAATTGTTATTATTTTGGTTAAAATAATCCCCATAATTGGGGAGGCATAATACCTCAATATAGACAAAGATAGGCCCTAAAATTTCAGTCTCAAATATTGATAGCAAAATTTGTGCGCTTAGATTGCTCTCGATAATGATTCTACCAACCAACTGCTTTTCAATGTTTAATACACCCCGTCAAAGGATAGTGTATGAACATTACACACCTATGATAGAACAATAATAAATGCTGATGATAATTTTCAACACGCCTTTGACAGCTTTTTCATGGAATTACTAGGAGTAGAAAGTTTTGACAAAGGCGCATAAACGGATGAGTCAACTGGAACCGTTGGCCATAGAATTATTACAAAACTTAGGCAATGCTAAGCCCCTTCGTAGACATATTGATCTGATGGATTCAATTTTGGGCCAGATCACAACGCAACAAACACTGGCTTTTGATAAAAGATTAACATCACGTGAAATCAGTTGCCTGTATTTAGCAGCCAGAGGAAAAACGTCAGTAGCAACGGCGCGTCTATTAAATATTTCAACTTCTACCGTTGAATCACATCGCAAACAAATAAAACGTAAACTCAACTGTTTAAATTTAACCCAAGCGGTATTTGAAGGTATTCGTTGGGGATACCTTCATCCCGATCCATCATCTGCTGATCTGGCTAAACTTCCAGTTTTGGAAAATTACCATGATCAAGGATAAACGTAACAAGGAAATAGGAGAAATTGATATGATCACACAACTTGATATTAATAAAAAATCTATGTTAACCCATGCGGTTAATGCGGATGATATTGCACAAACGAAAAAAGCAACGCATGTTTTATTAGTTGAAGATCATAAGTTATTACAATTTATTCATCGTGATTTTTTAACACGCTTAGGCTGCACGGTTGATATCGCAGAAGATGGTTTTGAAGCAGTCAACATGTTCACTGCAGGTTATGATTTAGTATTGCTTGATATTGAGTTACCCAGCCGTAACGGCATTGCTAAAAATGGCATTGATGTTGCGCGTGCTATTCGTAGCCTTGAGCGACTAAAAAAACTGAATCCAACCGTTGTGATTGCCTTAACCGCGTTAGATGATTCTATCCGTTTTGAGTGTTTGAATGCAGGCTGTGATGATTTTTATCAAAAACCTTTAGCATTTGAAAAGTTGCAAGAGGTGTTGCAGTGTTGGTTGGGGGATTAATAAAAATGTTAGATTTTTGACATGTAACCTATTGACATTTGTAATTTTTACATATAATGTATGTATTTTAAATTTTGGAGACATTCTTCATGAAGAAAAATACTGTACATGATTTAATGATGCAAAGCAAGTTACTACCTGCTTGGGAAATTGCGGCAGCTAATATGCTTTCAATGTACGGCAGGGAACAAGATTTTTATGACTATCAGATGTATTTTTATACAGTAGGGATGCAAATAATGAAATACATTATTCAGCAAGTGTTACTCGAGCAATACAAGCAAGCTCGGAAAAATTTAATGAATGTTGGTCCTTTTGTACGAATAGGTACCACTAGTTCTGTTGTTCCTAGTGAAGAAGACTATAAAGAGTTTCATAAAAATTGGAAAGAGTGTAAGAGATTAGAGAAGGCATTAAAAGCATATGGTATTATTTGTTAAGAATATTCACTGATCGCCGGAGGATATATTATTTAAAAGCCAGTTTATTTTTGAAGCCATACATAAACTTTTAGTTTAACTATTAGTTAATTTTTAAACCAGACACAGCGTTTTGTCAAGATTAAGGGAAAAACAGCATATAAAATATATCAAAAGCACAGCCTTCCACTGTGGAAATTTTGTGGAAGTGAGTGCTGCGAAGTTCAGCGTTGTTGTGATGCTTGCTACAGACATCCCATAAAAATAATAATATAAATCAATAAGATAAAAGTTAACGCTGAGCCTCATAATCCGTTGGTCCAAGGTTCAAGTCCTTGTGGGCCCACCAGAAAATCGTATTATAATCAATAGATTACAACGCTATCTCAGCCACTTCCCAAAAATCCCAACATGGCTTACGCGACATTTACGCGAGCTAGAGTGGGCACAGTGCGTAATAACACAAGATCACCCGCAATTTTTCGCTTTCCAACAACTGTATTTGCAGCATCCCATAAATTTTTTAATTCCGCTGCAGAATAGTGTGTCGTAATACGCGAAGACTTATGTCCTAATAAATCTTGGCGATCTTCAAAACTCACCCCCGCTGCGCGTAGCCTTCTGCCAAAAGTGTGTTTCAAATCATGGACTCTGAGTTCAGCTAAACCAATTCGTGCTCTAGCGTGCTTCCAACCCGAATTCAGCATTCTGGCAATGGGTTTTCCACGGTAAACAAACACAAACGTATCATGTTTGCATCAGTTTTGGTAAGACAGCTCGAAAATTACAATGATCAAGGATAAACGTAACAAGGAAATAGGAGAAATTGATATGATCACACAACTTAATAACAAGATTGATGTTAATAAAAAAGGTACTTTAACCCAAGCTATTAACGCAGATGATATCGCAAAATCGAAAGAATCAACCCGTGTTTTATTAGTGGAAGATCAGAAGTTATTACAATTTATTCATAATGATTTTTTAACACGCTTAGGTTGCACCGTTGATATAGCAGGAGATGGTTTTGAAGCAGTTAACATGTTCACTGCAGGTTATGATTTGGTATTGCTTGATATTGAGTTACCCAGTCGTAACGGCATTGCTAAAAATGGCATTGATGTTGCTCGTGCTATTCGTAGCCTTGAGCGACTAAAAAAACTGAATCCAACCGTTGTGATAGCCTTAACCGCTTTAGATGATTCTATCCGTTTTGACTGCTTGAATGCAGGCTGCGATGATTTTTATCAAAAACCTTTAGAATTTGCAAAGCTGCAAGAAGTGTTGCAGTGTTGGTTGGGGGATTAATAAAAATGTTAGATTTTGGAGTTGTAACATATTGACATACAATGAGCGTATGATTTATTTTTTAGGGAATTTTAAATGGAAAACAAAAATCAACATTGGATAACCAGGTCATATCTAGCAGGATGGATTGACCCTAATACCCCTCCTGGACAAGAAGGCTACGTTTGGGTATTTAATAAAGGTGGTAGTACCGTAAAGAGAAAAGCGCCTAAGAATATTTTCTGTGAACCTGATTTTTATACCCGAAGAGCTGACGATGGTTCAAGAGACTTAACATTAGAAGCCACTTTATGCCAAATTGAAAACGCTTTCATTAGACTTTGCCGCAACAAAATCGATAAACTTCAAGACCTGTCTAATGAAGAAATACTTGAAATAATAATGTTTGCTGCAACCATGATGTATCGAACAAAGCTGCACAGGAATAAAGAAAAAGCGCTATGGGATCATGTACTAGAAATAATGGATGATATGGCTGAGAAAATAAAAACTAATCCCACTAGACACTTTCCCCAATTCCAGTCCTCTAATTTTGAAAACTCTTTAAGCCATGAGGAAGTAAAAAAAATTGCTCAGGAACCAATTCAAAGCGCATTACCTGTGGCAACCAAAGTCATTGCAAAGATTTTAGCTCAAATGAATATCTATATATTATGCACTGAAAATACCCCTGGCTTTATTACTAGCGATAACCCATGCATAATGTTTGACCCGCTGTATAGTAGCAAGTATCTTGCGCTCGGTTGTCCTAGCATTGAAATAACACTCCCAATTTCCCCAAAACAACTTATAATCTTTTTTTGGAGCGACAGTAATCAACCAGCAGAATATGCCTATACCATCCCCAAAGACGAACTAGTAGATGAGTTCAATAGACGAACTCGCTTTTTCAGTGAAGAATACTTTGTTGTAAATGAAAATATAAAAAAAGACTTTTGGCTCCAATAGCAACCAAGAGTCTTATATTTTTTTCAAGTGATAACTTAGGGATCTAATCTCAATATCAACTGAAACATTTTCTGTATTATAATTAAACAGTGGCACTTGCGTATTATTACCTGTCAACAGCCCCTTTTGTAAGTTGAAAATCTGAAGTTTTACAGTTCATTAATAGTTTTTGGGGCATCAATATCTTCACTGTAAGTCCTTATGAATTAACCTAATTATACAACCACTCAAAAACAGCTGGCAATTGCTCCCAGTAATATTCAAAGCTTTCTAAATTAGCGATTTGATGAGTTAACATATCATTCCAATCAGCACGAAGTTCATTCTGTTGTGACATAGACTGTAATAATTCGATTGTTGGTGAGGCAATTTGTTTGAAATGACATTTTTGTTTCAATATTGATAATAGCTTTTCTTTGTTCGGGATAATACGTGAATCATTGTGTAAATGAATGACATCATATAAATCGCGTGGTCTCATTCGTTCAACCAAGGCGCGTAATTTTTCAGCAAATATTTCTTCTATACAATAAGTTTGAGTCATAAATAAGCTTTCATCATAATCAGTGTAAGGATGATGAATGAGTTTAATAGTTGGTTTTTCAATTAATATTTCATCATGGCTTAAATCTAATTTAATAGTTGGCAGATTACTTTTGCGCTGCATTGGCCCTTGAAATGGAATTTTCCCTTGAATGGATAGCTTGTTTCTTGGGTTTTTATATTCTTCAAATTTGAGTTTGTCGGCGGGTATAGTAATGCCTGATTGATCATAAATCCATTCGCAAATTAGAGGAAATGTGTCATTTAGGAATGCTTGATTTACATGCGCAGGGTCAATAATGGTAAAATCTAAATCCTCAGAAAAGCGGTATTCTCCAAAATAACATTTTTTTAGACAAGTACCACCTTTAAAAACCCAGCTCTGCTTTAAGGTCAAGGAAGCGTTGATGCCAGCCAGGATCCAACTTAAAATATAATCTTTTTCGATGGTATTTGCAGGGAGATTATATTTCGTTGCTAAAGTCATTATTTCATATTTATTGATCATATAATTTTTACCTTAATTTTCCGGAAGTTTTAATCGCCAGCGGCTTATTATTTTTGGACAATCAAGCGAGGGTGATAATTTCACATAGCCTTGGGTAAGATTATCTAGACAAAAATCAATTAATAATTTTTCATCAGGGAATAATTTTTCAGCTAAAAATCCTGCTCTTTTAATCGCAGCACCATTATTGGCTCTTTGTAGATACTCAATTAGCAATTCAATATTTTTATATTGCGATTGATAATAATTTGAAAACACTTCTTTAATGAAATTCATGCCACCACAAAACTGTGGAAATATTAACATATCAACAATCGTTTTTGTTGGATCAGAAATTTTAATTTTTAAGCTATTTGACCAAATTATTTTTACACCAAAAAAATAATCTGACTTAATGGTATGAATTCGATATTTTTGACCTGCAAAAATTGGATTGCGATCTCTGATTTTATTTTTTGTCATAACGGTAATGCTTTGAAAAAGCTGCTCAGTCAAATCCCAATAATTTGCGGCATTCATACCACCGATATAACAAGGCGAAAATAATTTTTCAGCAATCGCAAAAGGATCTTCAGCAACGGAATCAGCCGTTGTGGCAGTTATTGCTATCGGCAAATAAATGCCTTGTTTAACGCGAGTGAGCCAACCTTTCTTTGCCAGTTTTGCTAATTGTTTTGCGGCTTGTTGTGGTTCCATTTGCCAAACCATAGCTGCTTCTGCAACTGAAATGGTTGCTTGTGTGGCGCGAATAGCCTGAGCCAGTCGAGTTCTTTCAATAGCGCCAAGTCCTGCAAGCTCAGATTGATTGCTAGATTTCATATGCAAAATTACACTTAATAAATGAATGGTTACATATATTATATATCATTAATAATAAAAAACTACATATTAAGTTAGATAATTCCTTAAATAAGGGAAAAATTACATATAAAATATACCAATAACACAGCTTTCCACTGTGGAAATTTTGTGGAAGTGAGTGCTACGCAGTTCAGCGTTGTTATGATGCTTGCTATAGACGTCCCGTAAAAATAATAATATAAATCAATAAGATAAAAGCTAACGCTGAGCCTCATAATCCTCGGGTACTCGGTTCAAGTCCTTGTGGGCCCACCAGCAGAATCAAATAGTTACAATGATTTTAGTGGTGGTTACGGGGCTAGCGATAATTTCTGGAGTGCAAGTTTAGTAGATCTCCATAAACCATCAAGTCTCACCGTAAATAGTTCTTTAGAAGAGACAGTCAATAATCCCACTAGCTTAGCATCAATTGATACACACTCTGGATTAAGGGACACGGCTAATCAAAAGAACCATGAAAAATACTTAAATAAAAGATTAGAGCTGGATGATTGGTTTGGTAAAAATGTTGATATGCATCTTCAAATGAAGGCATTAGAGTATTTTATTCAGGAGCTTCACAGTAATACTGCAACAACCGCGAAACTCCAGAATGTTTTTTTTAAACAGGCTACACAGCCAATTGCATCGGTAAACCTGCATCATAGGGTGCGTTAGCACCACCTCCTGATAGACTCGCATCACTGATGTCCACTTCTGCAGGTGGTGCTAAAAATCTGGGGCTTGGAGAACGAGCAGACGCCACTAATAAATTTGCATCGGGCTGTAACGATTTCAGTGCTGCCGCAAAAACCTCATGGACCTGTTTTTTGAAAACATGTGTATCCCCTACCTGAATTTTAATCCATCTCACATAGTCTACAAAATCTTGTGGTTGAATCATGCCTTTTTTCACTAACTCGCTAACATAAGCAGCCAGTTCTTTAGCTTTCGGCTTGATGAGGTATAAACCTCGATTAGCCGATAAATTAATTAGCAAGTCAAATAGTACAGGAACTTCGGCAAACAGTCTGGTTAAGGATTTACAAAATATATGCGATTTACCAATCGGCAAGCCAAAGGCCTCATCTTCATACTCAAGCTGGAATAACGCAATCAACGCATTTTGATCAGTGGTTTCTAACCAAATTTTTAATGCCGTATAGATGCGTTTTAGTTGTTGTTCAGTTTCTCTTATCTGGTTCAGTACTTCTTTTTGATCATACTTTTGCCCAAGGTTTTTTGATTCAACCGGTTCTGCTCTCTTCATTTGATTAGCTTTTTGACCTTTTTTGTAACTCTCCACAATTAAACAGATCATATAGGGCGTTACCGCCGCTTCAAATTGAGCAGGATCCGCAATAAATGCCTCAATTCGTTGCTCAAGTTGATTTTCTCTTGCGAGTTCGTCGCTTAATGCAGTCAATGCGACCAAAGAGGGTTTCTTATGACGATGTTGACAATGCCGCCGCGCAAAAAAACCGCCTGCAGCCAATAAAGCAGCCACACCTCCTCCTGCTCCCGCTATGATCAACCACCGTTTAGTGCTGCCAGAATCCGCTTGATCATCACCAGGTGAATCTGGATTAGCGCCACCACTACTCGATTCTTCTGTCGGGTCATCTGCCGTTGAAGACTCCGGATCCATTCCGGTGCTGCTGGAATCAAAATCCGCCACGGCAGTCACGGTAATAGGAATATGAAACAACTGCTGATCTTCACCGTCATACTGCACAACCCAATCAAGTGTATGATTGCCCGCAGGTATTTGATCACTGATATGACCATTAAGCGTGTAATTTTCTGGGTGGTAAATAAGCGGGTCAGGCACCAAATCACCCGATAGTAATTGATCAGTGACGTTCGTTGAAGAAGAACACAAGCTTTGTAAATCAGTCCCATTAAAAGTGATTTGAAAATAGGTATCTTGAGGAACAATATAAGTAGGCAAGTCTAGCGATCTTGGATGATAGCCATAAATCGCTCCCTCAACCTGGCCAAAAGGTGCGGGACCAACCGTTAACTCATTAGAAATAATGGCAACGCGACACCCCATTGATAATGCAGTGATATCTACTTGCCGCGGTTGATGCGGTTGGGGGATTGGCCTCTCAGGCATCAAATGAACGCCATCTGCATAACGAAGTGCGCGAACCTCTCGAAGATTTTCGCTATTTTTTTTAATAACCCAGCTGGCCAGCAGACTGTCATCAACCAAACTGATAAGGTAAGGTTTTTCTTGTGAGGCGGTTGCATCCTCGCTAATAATATCGCTAGGTCCAGTTGGCACAAGAGACTTATCAAAATAACGAAGTTTAATTTGGCTGGTAAGTGCAGACGAATTGGTTTCATTACGCTCAGTCCATATAAAAGCCGTGCGCGCATCACTTAACACCGTCATTCCCAAAGGTGTAACAAGCATTACATTGGACGTGTCTTCATTGACTTGCACTTCAAGCTCAGTGGTGGTGACACAACTGCTAGGCGTTACTGTAATAAATCTTGTGACATAATTGCCTCCATTTAACCAAGCAGCGACAATTTTTTCATCACTGAAATAACGCAGCGCGGGTTCGGCCTGAACAAACTGCCCCAACCCATTAACTTGAAATTCGGATTGTCGCACTGAACCATTTGCGTTGTAACATCTGCCAAAAATATCAGAATCTTTAACGTAAGCAACCATCACCCCATTATGACTCAGCCGAGTAGAAGTTAGTTGAGATATCCCAAGGTTGGTTGGCGCTGTGCTCGTCGCAACAGTAATTAATGGATCAGTAAGATTATTTGCGATCACATATTGTATAAAAACACCGGTCATCACTCCCTGCACGCGAAACCAAGTAACAGCATTGTATTCTCCAACGAGTATTACATCGCTTCCGCTCTGCATAAAGCTTGGATTATTGCTCACCGCTAATTCTGCTAAACCAGTTCCATTAGGCAAGTATTTGTTATAACCAACTATGTCGCTACGGGCTCGAATGTATGCAAATCCCCCATCAGGCGTGCTACTTATTCGAAAACCTATTGCTTCTGGGCCTGTGGTTATATTAGTAATTGGAAAAAGGGTATTGTGCTGAGATGTATTAGACAGATCCATTCCATCAAGATAACTTACAACCGGAGATGCCTGAGGTGTACTCCCCACATCCATATCTCGTCTTGCATCAATCCCAAGCTCAAATTCAGCGCCTAAAATACTCAACAACTGCCTGAGTAGAAGATACCCCGTACTCATTGCCAGCAATAGTAAGAGTAATTTTTTGAAAACAACCCAATTTACTGATCGCTTATTTACAAATTCCTGTCGCATAAACTAAATCTCCTTTGTAACTATTCAGTAAGTTTAATTGTAAATTTACCAAGAACGTTCAGATTTGGTGATCAAAACGGCGAAAATATTTTTGAGAAAGCGCAGTGTATGGGTGATAAATGAGCATTTCGATAAAAGATTTTCGCCGTTTTTAGCCCAAATATGGGCGTTCCCATCTACAGGGTGAATAAATGAAATGGACCCACCCACTTTAAAAAGGCTTCGTAATGAGCCAGTATAGAGATTTCCTATATCAAAAAAGGAGCAGGTCCAATGGGTAATATTACATTATTAGGTATTGATTTGGCAAAGGCAGTGTTTCAATTGCATGGGGTAGATGAAAGAGGGAAAAAAATGATCAGTAAAAAAATAAGACGAGAAAAGCTGTTGCCCTTTATTGCCAATCTCCCAGCCTGCCGTATTGTGATGGAAGCCTGCGGTGGAGCTAACTATTGGGCACGTCGTTATCAAGCATTGGGGCATGAAGTTCAATTAATTAGCCCACAGTTTGTAAAACCCTTTGTAAAAACGAATAAGAATGATCAAAATGACGCAGAAGCCATCACGGAAGCAGCAAGTCGCCCTAGTATGCGTTTTGATCTGGCAACCCTTTTCCGGACACAAAACCCTTAATTTATTTGAGCCAATAATTCAAACTCAGCAGGTGAGCAATAATCATTGGCTGAATGCAATCGTTTACGATTATAATAAATTTCAATATATTCAAATATAGCGCATTTAGCTTCTTCCTTGGTTGCAAATATTTTTCCATGCATTAATTCATTTTTTAATGAGTGAAAAAAACTTTCCGCAATAGCATTATCCCAGCAGTCGCCTTTCCTGCTCATACTTTGAATAATGCCGTGTGTTTTAATAATGTCACGGTGACTTTGAGAAGCATATTGGCTACCGCGATCAGTGTGCCAAATAAGCCCCTTAGCTGGTTTGCGAGACCAAATTGCTATTAATAAAGCATCATTAACTAAGGTTGCTTTCATATGGTTAGCCATTGACCAACCGACAACTTTTCGAGAAAACAAATCAATCACGGTCGCTAAATATAACCAACCCTCATGGGTTTGAATATACGTAATATCACCCACATATTTTTGATCCACTTTTTCAGCATGAAAATCTCGATTTAGAATATTCGGTGATATTGCTTGCTCATGATTAGAATCCGTTGTCTTTCTAAATGATTTTTTCACTTTACAGTGTAAATTACTGCGTTTCATGAGTTTAGCTACCCGCCTTCTGCTTATTATTTTACCTTGTTTTTGCAAAGCAATTCTAATCCTTCTTGAGCCATAACGCCCTTTATATTCATGGAAAATTTTTTTTACTAGCTCGGCAATCTCTTGATTATCTAACTCGCGTGGCGATGGCTCTGAATTTAACCAGGCGTAAAAACTGCTACGGCCAACTTCCAGTATTTCACTCATTTGTTCAACCGTAAAATACCCGCGATGTGCTTTTATAAATGCGTACTTTACTGCATTTCGTTCGCAAAGTACGCTGCGGCCTTTTTTAAAATTTCACGCTCCTGCTTTAATTTTATATTTTCTTTTCGCAAGACCTTTAACTCATCTTGTAGCAGCTGCATTTCATTGTTGCTCAAGCTTGATTTCTGCTTTTTTGCCACAGGATAATAGGTTTTAATCCAACCAGCTAGCGTAGGCTCCTTTACACCAAGATCCTCTGCAACTTGTTTTAACGTCTCATCTGATTCATAAGCAAATTTTGCTGACGTCCTGCGAAACTCTTCTGTATACTGTGTGACTTTTCTTTTGGCCATGTTTAACTCCTGTTCATTTTTACTAGGTTACTACTTTTTTTGTGTCCGGGTTAGTGTAGCCACTTCAAGAAAGCGGGGAGCCTATAGCGATCGTAAATCAAAAGTCCACTGCAATATTTAACATTCTTGAAGCGCTTTACCAAAAAATTAAACAATTCATTGAGCGCGTAAGTGAATTATTGCAACGTATTCTGCCCAATGCAGAGTCTCATGATGAGCCTACCTTATCTCATCAGACAAGATTGAGACACTCAGTATAAAGATAAGTTTTTAGACGCTATTACTATTTAACAAGGATAATAAGGAAAAAGTTATGCTTTCTGATCTAAACCCCCAGGTTTTTTCTAGCACAGTGGGTCAATTACTATGAAGGTTTACAAGACCTAGCTACAAAACTCACTCCATCTATTTCAGATTGAGCAGCTTGCACACGTTGACTAAATTCCGGAACATTGCTCTGTCTTATAAAACAATGGAAATGATTATTGTTGCTACGTGTTTCTGGTGAAGTGAAATAAACAATAACTTCATCGTCAAGTAATTCAATACCTTGTGTGGGTTGTATTACTTGCAAAAGTTCATTGGTATTTTCAGCAAGTCTATTTTCCCCATCTGGGGTTCGGTAAAATTCGCGGATCCTTACGCCAATATAACGCATAAATAACAGCATCTCCATTTCGTTACTCCAGCTACGCGATGGATCAGTAAGGTGACGTACTATAGCTTCAATAGTATTATCATCACTTTGAAAGGCATACCTAACATTTGCGATAAATGAATCATCTGTTTCGGATATTAAACAATTGGCCAAATGTTCCCGTAACCGTGTCACGCGATGTTGTAGATTACCTTGTGCCCAACTAGGATGACCTTGATAGGATTGAAATGCTTGAAATAAATCAGCAGCACCGTCATTATCATTTTCACCAAACAATCGAAAATAGCGATGATTAAATTGATCTTGATTATTTATGTGTGGTAATAATAATCCAACAATCAATGAATAAAACAAACAATTGCCATCACCTTTTACATCAATATCCCAATAGGCTTGCTCTTCATCCGGTAAATTTACGATCATGGGTGATAACCCATCTGTAAAGCTTTTTTCATCATCAGAGCTGTAATCAGAAAAATCTCTAAATAAAAAGCTAGTGTCATCATCATTTCGCGATAAATCACTTTGATCTGGCTTAGAAAAATCGAATGAGTCATCAAGCATATCACTACTATCCAATGAATCACGTGGTTTACGGTCCCCAAAAAATGCAGCACGATTGTTTTCATAAATATTTTTGAATTCTGTTGATAACCATTCAGGTTCGATTATATAAATGGTTAATGCCTTGCTTGCATATGTTTCATCTTTTGGCGAGTAAAAAGTAATAGACGGATAATGTGTCTCTAAAATGCGTTTAGCTTCAGTATGTTGCTGTGAAAAGTCACTTTTCCCTGAGCGTTGCCAAACTGGCAGTTTTGTCGTGAAACCACCCTGTGAATTTAAAAATAAAATTAATTTTTGCTGGGCGCTAACGCCAGAAAATGATAATAAAGTGTGGCGCACTGCATGATAAAACGCAATGTACTCGCGCAAATAATTTTCAAGCGCAATACGATTGGGGTGGTTAAAATTGTTTTTTAAACAAACTTGATATATTAAAGTATAAAGTTCTGCATCGATGCCATATTTAACTTGATAATGTGGTGGATAAGCAGCATAGGCAAAGCTTGGAAGACGTACTTTTTGTGCTGAAGCAAAATGACTTTGTGGAATTGAGCTAAGAAAAGAAACTTCGAGTTCGGGACCTATAAAACTTGTGGTTGTAACTTGTTTTTTATAGCTTAGCTCACGCACAACATGAGGTCTTGACCAAGTCGAAAAATCACTAAGTGGATGCGAAGTGGTATAGAGTTTTCCCAAATAGGGATTTTCAGGTTTACCTTGATTATCACGTCGAATATCCAATGCATTTTCAGAATAAGGTTCTTTAATTCCCATAGCATAGCGTAATGCATGCGGTAATAGTTCACTACAAGAGTTAAACATATTGCCAAGTTCAGGGAATAGCCCTTTTAATTCTTGTACTTTTTCTTGCAATTGTTTAACAAAAAGAATAAACCGCTCAATGCCATTAGTATACAGGTATTGCAAATAGGCTAACCAATTATCAAAAATGCGATAACTGCTACCTAATTTCACAATAAGTGGCATGGATCGTCTTAATCGAATTAAATTACCTTTTAGCTCTTTTGCATAGCGATGAAGAATTTTCGCTTTATGTTCACGTTGCTCTTCCTCAAGATCGGTCCATGCCTCTGCATAACTTGCTCCTGGATCAAATAAGCGCATCAATACTGCTTGCGCATATAAAGGATGAGGTGACAACTCTTGCCTATGCGCGCGACGTGCGCTGCTATCCCATCGGTCTGCAAAATAACCAATGCCACGACTGAGCAAGATATGTGGTTCGTGCTGGATAGGAATGCTAACTTCTCTGTCATCAGCATCGCGACAAATTAATGCATAACCATTAGCTACTTTACGAATAGCATCAATCCGGGTAATGCTATTGGCACGTTCAGCTAAGATGCTTTGTAAATGCGCTTGATAAGGAAGGGCAATCGCATTTCGAAAAGCCTGAGCTTCATTTTTGATTAAGCTTGTTTGGCTTAGGGTTTGAGATCGTAAGCGTTGTTTCAATCTATTGCGAATTGTGGTTAAACGCGGATTTTGAAATGCCGCATCACTGCCCCTATAATCATTTGCAGCATTATCCGCTGTTTCAGCTTCATCATCAGAGTCATCAGAATAGTCGCTGTCAAAAGCAATTGGTTCTTTACGAGTGCTTTCTTGTGTGATTAGAAATGCTTTTAAAGCCTGACGATTTTCTTTAGCGGCTTCATAAGCAGCTTGAATCGTTGGATTTGCAGGAGGTTTTTTAGCTAACCATGACAACATTATAATCAGTAGTTCATGTTGGCTTTTAACTTCTTGAGGTAAGCTAGGGCTGCGATTCCACGCATATTTGTAGAGTAACTGCTTTACAATTTTGTAACAAAGTTCAAGTGGTTTTAATAAAGGTAATGTTAGAACAGTCTGATTAGTTTCTTGATCAGTGAGTGTATATTGTGTCTTAGATGTTTTCAAAATATATGGCATGTAATATTACTCTATTAAGCTAAATGTCGATCATGGTTAAATTAAAATGCTTTCTTTTTTGAGATTTTTCCTACTGTTATTAATTATTAGCAATGATTAGGTAGTTTTCACCACTATTCTATTAGTTTAGAGGCTGATAAAATTTAAGGTGAACAATAATTCAATAAGAATAAAAATTGCGTAACTATTCACCATGTAGATGGGAACGCCCATATTTGGGCTAAAAAC
>CAYGTS010000004.1:0-40606 GCA_964352905.1 uncultured Legionellales bacterium
CCAAATCTGAACGTTCTCAGTAAATTCAACTAAAATTTGCTGAATAGATACAAAAACACTAAAAAATAGCGGAGTTTATACATAATAAATGAGCACATTTTTTAGTGTTTTTAATGTGAGATTGCCCAAATATGGCTGTTCCTCGCTACACCGGGAATTGCTGTTACCATTATCTTTATTTCACGCTCACTGCCACTCGCTCCTGGATCGCTTCGCCCTACGGGCTCGCGATGACGGTGTGCTTTTAGCTGATCGGTCAAACACCAGCGATTCCCGCTGTAATGGCTGTTCCCAGCTACACCGGGAATTGCTGACTAACTACCGATAAAAATTATGTTCAAAATCCGCTCTGGCAATGCGCGGCGTATATTCACCCGCTTTATCCCAATAGATGGGATAGGGTGGTGCTGCATCAAACATGGGTAAAACCGATCCCGATAAATTCATGTACGGTGCGATAAATTTGGGTTGTTGGTAATAATAAACATTAGAATTATCTTTAGCATAAGCCGTTAACAAATTAATGGGTCTTACATCTGCTTTTGATGCGCCCAAGGTTTTAACATAGATTTCATCCACAGCTAAATAATACCCATCGAGTACCGCAAACATATTTGTACGTGCATTTAAAATACGCGCATTGCCGGTTAAATGTGCCTTGGCATTATCATGCAGATCAACCATCATTTCGCCGCTATTAATGCCTTCAATATAAAAATTTACCGTACCACCTGCGATCAAATTAAATAAATTAATTTTACCCATTAAAAAAACGTTACCCGCACCTTGTTGCGCATAAACACTCAAGCCATCACTATCAATACCTGTAATATGAACGTTGGCAGGGCCAGAGTAAGTAAATTGTTTTAAATTCATTTTACCGCTTAAATCTACCGCGCCAGAACCTGCGATATTGGTTTTTAAGTACTGGCTATTAATATGTTGAATTGTAACATTGCCACGGTTGTTATAATTTAAAGAATAAAGATTAACCTTGCGCCCCGTTAAGAATAAATTACCACTGGCATTACTATTTACAGTAAGTGGTTCATCATGCGTAATATTTTTAACGGTTAAATTGCCTTGGCCAGTAAAAAACACCGATTGTAAAGCAACACGGGATCCTTGCAATAAAACATTGCCGGTACCACGGGCAAGTATTTTTAGTTGTGGTGTATTAATATTATTAATCGTAACATTGGCACTGCCATCATAGATGAATTGCGCCAGATTAACTCGGCCATTAACCAGTAAACTGCCAGCATGATGATCTTTTATGATAAAGGGATTGGCGCGGTGTTTCAGAACGTTAACATTAGCAACCGCATAAAGAGCCAAGCAATTTAGCTGGTGAAGATTAATTTTCAGATGAACATAGGAAGGTGATATTGTATGGTGGGGCATTTGCAAGATAAGCGTGTTTTTCTTTATACGCATGCTGACTTGTGAAATGAGCTGAGTAGGGCCGCTAATTTGAATGGCCGGGTGAGCGTTATTATCAATAATGGTTGCCGTGACCGGCATATCTAACACGATATTATGAAAAGGCCGTAAATTGGTCACTGTGCGTGTACTGGTGTTACTAGGGAAGATTGCTGCTTGTGCAGAAGAAAAATAGCCTGTAAATGCCACGACAATTACAAGTACCAATAACTTTAAAGTTTTCACGCTCAACCCCAGTCAGCTACTTTTTATAACAATGCTTACCTTAGAACAAGTTGTTTCCCGACGCAATAACTATCTTATCAGCAATTCCCGGTGTAGCGAGGAACAGCCATATTTGGGCAATCTCACATTAAAAACACTAAAAAATAGCGGAGTTTATACATAATAAATGAGCACATTTTTTAGTGTTTTTAATGTGAGATTGCCTCAAATCTGACCGTTCTTGAGTTATTCAACATCACGCCGGGAATTACTGCTATCTTATCTTTTCCTGAGACAATACAACCTACCCAAGACATTTGTATCCTCTTGCTTACGCAATAATACTTTCTTATTTTTAACTATCTTAAAACCGGCCATTTTAGCAAGCTGCTTAATATAACGCTGATGATGGTTGTAACGACTGGTAGATTGCAAGCTGAAATTGTGTTGGCGTGTTTCTTCAATACTAAAAATAAAGTAGCCACCCGGGCGCATTGCTTGATTTACCAGATTAAAAATCGAGCTTAACTCACCAAAATAATTGAATACTTCTAATGCGGTAATGAGATCAATCTTGCTACGATAAAGCTTTAGTATATTTGCAATATCGGCATGAATTAACTTCGTATAAACGTTTTTTTCACGCGCAATCGCTAACATCTGATCAGCAAGATCAACGCCAACCAATTGTGAGGCATAAGGTTTTAAGAAGCTACCCATTAAACCCGTGCCACAGCCTAAATCAAAAATTACCCATTGTGATGCTGGTTTGGCTAATTTACGTAATAATAAACCCACTTTTTGTGGTAGCTGATAATTTAACACTTGCTGCATGTGCTGATCATAACTATCCGCATAAGTATTAAACAAATTTTCAACAAACTCGGCTGGTGCTTTTTCGGGTAAGGCCTGGCCGCTTAATGAATCGTATAGAAACTGTGCCACCATATCTTCACCATTAATGGATAACAGTTTTTTTAAATAAACAAGTGCTTTATCTGTTTTATTGAGATTCTTATACAAAATACTTAAATTATGTAAAGCAATAATGTCATTATCATCGTGTGCTAAAATTTTTTCATAATATTCAATCGCATTATGCGCGTAATTTAAGCGGTTGGCGGTAAGTGCCAATTGATATAAATAGTCCTTTTCATGCGGGCTTAGTTGGTGAGCTTGCTGAAAATAATGAAAAGCCGTTTCAAGATTTTTTAGCAACAAATAACATAAGCCAAGGTTAAATAAGGTTAAATGATCTTGAGTATCAAGCGTTAATAAGCGGTGAAAATATTCTCGTGCTAATTGATATTCTTTTTTTTCAAAATGAATTTTTGCCAATAATTGTAGGGCTTTTTTATGATCAGGATGAGATTGTAAAAGTAAATTTAATTGTTCATGGGCTTTTGTCATTTCGTTACTTTGTAAAAAAGCTAGCGCGAGATTATATAGCGCATCTTGGTAGTCAGGCACTAATAATAATGCCTGCTGTAAATGAAAAATCGCACTTTGATAATCAGGTTGCTGTAATAAAATATTTGCTAAATTATTTCTGATCTCGGGGATATTCGATTCAGCTAAAACCTGCTCATACACTTGTTTCGCTTTTTCTAAGTTACCTTGCTGGTGAGCCAGCAAGGCTTCTTCAATGAGTTCAGATAGCGGTTCTCTCATGATGCAGCAAGTTCAGTTAATAATAAATCTAACGCTTTCGCACGATGACTAATACTATTTTTTACTGTTGCTAGCAATTCAGCGCTGGTGCATTGTTTTTCCGGCACATAAAAAATTGGATCGTAACCAAAGCCATTATCACCGTGTGGTGAATGGGTAATTTTACCTTCCCAAGTGGCTTGGCAGATAATCGGCAAAGGATCCTGCGCATGCTTTAACAATACCATCACACACACAAAACGTGCGCTGCGTTGTTCATCTGGAATAGTTTGCATCATGTGTAATAATTTTTTTATATTCTCGGCATCAGTTGCTTTACTTCCTGCAAAACGTGAGGAATAAATGCCCGGCGCACCCGCCAGCGCATCCACAACGAGGCCTGAGTCATCAGCAAGACAGGGCAGCTGCGTATAAGCACAAGCGTGGCGTGCCTTAATAATCGCATTTTCAACAAAAGTCGTACCTGTTTCAGCAACATCGGGCACCGCAAAGTTACTTTGTGCTTGCACACAGATATTAAGAGGCGCCACCATATTGCCAATTTCACGCAATTTGCCAAGATTGCTCGAGGCAATCACAAATTTATTGATCATTATCTGTAAGCCGTTGCTAAAAGCGTAATATTCTCTGCTATTTCAATGTAAATGGGAATACATTCAGCAAAAAATGATATGGGTGTCCTATTTTGTTTATTAATTCATTAGTTTTGATAAAATAAAAGGTAACTACTCACTCCGTAGCAGGGAACGCCAAATATGGCTGTTCCTCGCTACACCGGGAATTGCTGAGCTAAGGGGGTGAGCAGATACAATAAAAGAATGAATGGCAAATAGGCAGCTAACATGAATATCCGCGATTTAAAATACATAGTCACTGTGGCCGAGTTGCAGCATTTTGGCAAAGCGGCAGAAATTTGCTGTGTTAGCCAACCTACGTTAAGTGCCCAAATTAAAAAAGTGGAAGATGAGCTGGGGATCGTCATCTTTGAACGCAGTAATAAACAATTTCTTATTACCGATATAGGCCATGAGATTATTACCCAAGCGCATGATATTTTGAATAAGGTCAGTGAGTTAAAAGTCATTGCTGATCAAAGTAAAGATCCCTTTGCCGGCAAATTTAGGTTAGGCATTATTCCTACACTGGGGCCTTATCTAACGCCGCTATTTATTCCTAAAATCAAACAACAGCTGCCCAAGTTATCACTATCGATTAGCGAAGATAAAACCGAAAACATTTTACATGAGCTACGGTGTGGCGCTTTAGATGCGATTGTGCTGGCACTGCCGGTTGAAAATCAGGGGCTTGCTGAGCGCGAATTATTCAAAGAACCTTTTTATGTGGCACTCCCGCGCGACCATTATTTAACGCAATCCAAGGAAATTAGCATTAAAGACTTAAACGATGAAACATTATTATTATTATCCGAAGGTCATTGCCTAAGCGATCAAGCCTTAGAAGTATGCCAATCAGTTGGCATTAAAAGAGACAAAGCGTTGCAAGCAACCAGCTTAGAAACGTTACGCCACATTGTGAGCACCGGTGCGGGGATCACGTTGCTGCCACATTTAGCCTTACCCAAGCAAAAAGAATCACTCACCGTTATTAAACCCTTTAAAAAGCCTTATCCCAATCGCATTGTTGGCATGCTGTGGCGAAAACAACATGTTAGGCAAGCCACCAGCCAAAGAATAGCAGATATTATTCAACAAGCCGCATTAGAGCATTTGCCGTAACTACTCGTTCCTTTTAGCCGTTTTTAGCCCAAATATGGGCGTTCCCATATACGGAGTGAGTAGTTACCATTTGCCGAAGTAAGCAGAGTAAGGTAATATTGTGCCCATTGTCTGACATTAGGTTTACTCTATGATAAACATACCAAATTTTGCGACGGCGCGTGTTTTAGTGATTGGCGATGTGATGCTTGATCGCTACTGGACTGGTGATACCAAACGTATTTCGCCCGAAGCGCCGGTGCCGGTTGTAAAAATAAATAAACTGGATGAGCGCCCAGGTGGAGCGGGTAATGTTGCGGTTAATTTAGCCAGCTTGGGAATTATGCCAAAACTCTTTGGCGTGATTGGCAACGATGAAGCAGGTCTTTGTCTGCAAAAAAAATTGCAAGCACACAATATTGAAACTCACTTGCAGAATTTAGCGAATTACCCAACAGTCACTAAATTGCGCGTGTTAAGCTTTCATCAACAACTCATCCGTCTTGATTTTGAAGAGTCTTATTATGAAGCGGCAAATATCGATATTGAATCACAAGCTATCGATCACATAAAAGATAGTGGTGCAGTCATTATTTCGGATTATCACAAAGGCAGCTTAAAGAATATTCATAAAATTATTGCCGCAGCCAATCATTGGAATGTACCTATTTTTGTTGATCCCAAGGGTGAAACTTTTAGTGTTTACCGTGGTGCCGATGTCTTAACACCGAATCGCAAAGAGTTTGAAGCGATCGTTGGGCCGTGTAAAAATAATCAAGAACTCGAAGCGAAAGCAAAACAAGCTTTAATAGATCACGAGATAGGGGCTTTGTTAATTACGCGCGGTAGCGAAGGCATGAGTTTAATTCGTCGTGATAAAGATCCTATTCATTTATCAGCACGTGCCTACGATGTTTACGATGTTACCGGTGCGGGTGATACCGTGATTGCTGTATTTGCTGCAGCCGTTGCGAGCGGTTGTGATTTAGCTGATGCCATGTTTTTAGCTAACGTTGGCGCCGGTATTGTGGTGACTAAACTCGGTGCTGCTGCGGTTAATGTATCAGAATTACGCCGCGCATTACGTAAAATGCAACAGTCACAACTAGGTGTATTAACCGAAGCAGAAGCGATTGAGGCCTGTAATGATGCGCGTGCTAAAGGTGAAAAAGTTGTGATGACCAATGGTTGTTTTGATATTTTACATCCTGGTCATATTGCCTATTTAGAAGAAGCGAAATCATTAGGACATCGTTTGATTATTGCCGTTAACAGTGATGAATCGGTGAGTCGCCTAAAAGGTCCTCATCGCCCAGTTAAAAATTTACAGGATCGCATGACGATTTTAGCGGCATTGCGTTCGGTTGATTGGGTGGTGCCGTTTCAGGAAGATACACCGGCACGTTTGATTGGCGAACTTAAACCCAATATCTTAGTAAAGGGTGTGGATTATAAAATCGAAGACATTGCTGGCCATGAGTTTGTCTTAGCCAATGGTGGTGAAGTAAAATTAGTTGGGCCAGAAAAGCAATGGTCTTCTACAGAATTAGTTGAAAAGATGGCAAAGAAGGATATCGTAGTATGATAGTCATAACAGGTGCGGCAGGATTTATAGGCAGCAATCTATTAAAAGCGTTTAATAATGTGGGTGAAAATAATATTTTAATTGTTGATGATCTGAAAGATGGTCATAAATTTCAAAATATAGTTGATTGTGATTTTGTTGATTATCTTGATATGTCAGATTTTCTAGCAAGAATTCTCGATAATGATTTACCAGATGATATTGAAATTATTTATCACCAAGGGGCTTGCTCTTCTACTACGGAGTGGGATGGCCAATACCTGATGGATGTTAACTATAATTATTCCAAAGCACTGCTACACTATTGCTTAGAACATGACACATCACTCATTTACGCTTCTAGCGCTGCAGTTTACGGTAGTAGCGAAGATTTTACCCCAAATCTTGCTAAAGAACGTCCTTTGAATTTATATGGTTACACCAAATTATTATTTGATCGTTATGTTAATAAAGTAGTTACGGATAGCAATGCGCAAATTGTAGGGTTACGCTATTTTAATGTTTATGGCCCGCGTGAAGATCATAAAAAAAATATGACAAGCGTTGTGCGTCATTTTTATAATCAATTAAAAGATACTGGAGAAATCGATATTTTCCAAGTGCCGGGTTGTGCGCCAGGTGAACAAAAACGTGATTTAATTCATGTTGATGATGTGGTTGCAGTAAACATGTGGCTTTACGATCATGGTGAAGTGAACGGGATTTATAACTGCGGCACAGGCAAGGCAGTGAGTTTTAATGAAATTGCACAAGCCGTTATTCAATGTTGTGGCATCGGTAAAATCAATTACACCCCCTTACCTGAAAAATTGCAAGGATGTTATCAAACCTTTACCGAAGCCGATATGAGTGGTTTACGCCAAGCGGGCTATCAAGCGGAATTTATTGATATTAACACGGGTGTCAAAAAATATTTGGCTACGCTGAATGAATAGGTAAAATTGATGCAACAAATTCTGATCGCTAAAAGCAATGATGGCACAGAGCAATTTTTAAATTTAGCGATGAGCAACCGCCATGGTTTAATTACGGGCGCGACGGGTACCGGTAAAACCGTGACCTTGCAAAAAATGGCAGAGCAATTTTCCAAAGCGGGCGTGCCGGTTTTTGCAACCGATGTAAAAGGTGACTTATCCGGAATTGCTTCACCAATGCTACCACAAGGTTGCCCGGTAGTTTTTTGGGATCTCTATGGTGAACGTGGTCATCCGATACGCGCAACTTTGCATGACGTTGGTCCGGTATTATTAGGACGTTTATTAAATGCCAATGATGTGCAACAAGGAATTATCACAATTGCGTTTAGTGTTGCTGCAGAAAAAAATTGGCCTTTGTTAGATAGTAAAGATTTTCGTGCCTTATTGAACTGGATGAGTGATAACACCGCGAGTGTCACTAAACAATACGGTAATATTTCTAAAACTTCGATTGGCGCTTTGCAACGCAATTTATTAACGCTAGAAAGTGCGGGTGGCGATCACTTTTTTGGTGAGCCCGCTTTAAATATCAATGATTTTATGCGACTCGATGTGAGCGGGAAAGGCACCATTAATATTTTGGATGCTACGACGTTAGTAAACGATACGCGTTTATACAGTACTTTTTTATTATGGTTTTTATCGGAATTATTTGAAAACTTGCCCGAAGTCGGTGATCTCGATAAACCCAAATTAGTTTTCTTTTTTGATGAAGCACATTTATTATTCGATAATGCGCCCAAAATTTTATTAGATAAAATTACGCAATTGGTGCGTTTAATTCGTTCAAAAGGAGTAGGCGTTTATTTTGGTACGCAAAATCCCCTCGATATTGCTGAAGATGTTTTAGGCCAACTGGGTAATCGCGTGCAACACGCCTTACGTGCTTTTACCCCAAAAGATCAGAAAGCCGTGCGCGCAGCAGCACAAACATTTCGCCAAAATCCAAATTTAGACACCGAGAAAACCATTACCACCTTGCAAGTCGGTGAAGCCTTAGTTTCCTTTTTAGATGAAAAAGGCAGCCCAAGCATGGTGGTGAAAACAAAAATTCAATTGCCAGAATCGCAACTTGGCGCATTACCAGAAGAGCAGCGCGCCATCATACTGAAGAATTCGCCGGTAGGTGATATTTATGATCATGCGATTGATCGTGAGTCTGCCTATGAAATCTTGCAACAAAAAGCACAAAGACAACCAAACTCTGAAGATAACCCACTTAAAAAACGCGGCCGTCCTCGTTTAACTTTTTGGGAAAAATTGCTGAATGCCTTATCGCGATCGCTAAGCAGCCAATTAGCCCGCCAGGTTTCACGTCTGATCTCTGATATTTTGTTTAAACGCAAATAACAATGCTAACGTTTGGCAGCTAAGAGCTTAAAATTTAAGCAAGCTATCAGCTTAACAAGCTGATTTATCAATGCAAGCTCGAATTCTTATGATATAATCACTAAAATTCAAGGTAAAAGAGATCGCTATGCAACATCAGTACCGCCAGCGAAGCATTGCAACGTGGTTAAGGCATTTATTTAACCATTTTGCTTGTGTCATTGTGGTTGGGGCGCGCCAAGTGGGCAAAAGCACCTTACTCACGAATTTGTTTCCAGAAGCACAACATGTTTTACTCGATCCGATTCAGGATATTTTAAATATACGGCATGATCCGGATCTTTTTCTCAATAATACACAATACCCTGTTATTTTTGATGAAGTGCAATATGCGCCAGAGTTAATACCCGCATTGAAACGATTTATCGATAAAAATAAAAACCCAGGACAATTCCTGCTAACGGGATCACAACAGTGGGGTGTTTTAAACAATGTTGCAGAAAGTTTAGCGGGGCGCGCCATTATCATCACGTTGGAGGGGTTTTCACTCGCAGAAATTGCCGATGTAACCATAACAAAACCTTGGCTTTTACATTGGTTAGAAGAACCTGAAAAATTGCTTTCACAACCACTACAACGTTTACCGTTACCTTATTCACTTTATGAAATATTGTGGCGTGGTGCACTGCCCGAAGCAAACTTTTTACCATTGGATCTTATTGCAAATTTTCATGCATCATACCAACGCACTTATATTGAACGCGATATTCGGTTATTAGCCGAGGTATCTGATTTAGCCTTATTTGGGCGCTTCGTACGCCTAGTGGCGGCGCTGACTGCACAAGAAATTAACTATAGCCAGCTAGGGCGTGATATTGGTATTACTTCACAAACAGCTAAACGTTGGCTCATGACGCTTAATCAAACTTTTGAATGGTTTGAGTTACCGGCCTTTTCAAATAATCCGGTAAAAAAAATTAGCGAAAAGCCAAAAGGCTATTTTGCTGATACTGGGCAAGTTTGTTATTCGCAAATGATTTCAAGTCCACAAGCGATTGCGGCGCATCCATTGTGGGGTGCCTTATTTGAAAATGCAGTCGTTACAGAATTGCGCAAACAAGCACATTTAATTACAACGCCACCGATATTTTATCATTGGCGTTTATACAGTGGTGCGGAAGTTGACTTGATCCTTGAGCGCGATGGAAAAATTTACCCAATTGAAATCAAAGCTAAAAGTAAAATCACGGCTAATGATGCGAAGAACATTAACACTTTTTGTAAACTTTACTCGCATCTTAACGTGCAACAAGGCTTAATCATTGCCCCAACCGAAAACAGTTATGCTGTCACGGAAAATGTTTGGGTGATGCCGTGGGATTGTATGGTTTAAAAAACAGTATCTATTCAGCAAATTTTAGTTGAATTTACTGAGAACGTTCAGATTTGGCGATAAAAACAGCGAAAATATTTTTGAGAAAGCGCAGTTTATGAGTTATAAATGAGCATTTCGATAAAAGATTTTCGCTGTTTTTAGCCCAAATATGGACGTTCCCGTCTACTTGGTGAATAGTTACAAAAAACTTATGGCACTGTTCGTATTACGCCATGTTGATCATGGTATTCGTTTGTATTCATAATGTGACCGTATTGTTTTGCGTTTGAACCGTGATCAGCTATCCCTTTTACAGTATTATATTCGGGTGAATTTTGCACCACCTGAGTATGCCCCCACTTTTCTTGTGCAGGATTGAATTCCCACTTATGAAATTTTTTATCCCATTTATCACCTTTTGTACTTGGTGTTTCAAATAAACTGTAATAGCGTACAATCTTAGGCGTTACTGTATTTGGCTCTCCAAGCGTTGGTAATGAAGTGGCATTGGTTGCTAAGACAGTTAATGCACTTTGGCATGAAGAACAAGGTGGTTCTCGTCCTACCATAACCACTTCATCATTAATATGATCAAATTTTATATCTGCGGCAAGCTTGCGTTCTGTATGTGAAGCCCCCTGATGCTTACCACCTTTACCAAAACCTGAATGAAGTCCCACGCGAAAATACCTTTTGCTAGCGCCATCAAGAACCCGAGCAACCAAAAAATGTCCTCCAATATCAGTACCACCATAGTTTAAAAAAGTATTCATACCAAATTTGGGAACCAATCTAGCGGTGCGATTTCCTGCTACATTACTATTAACAACTTTGCCATTTCTTAAAGTGTATCGCAGCACCGGCGCTTTGGTTTTTTTAAGACCTGTCGTCTGCCTCTTCTTAGCCAACCCGCCTGTCACACCGCCTCGCTCTTTAGGTGGGCGAACTCTAGCATCCCCATTCCAATCAACAAAAGTCCAGGGGTTATTAGCAACAAATCCATACGGATTTAATGAATCAATTAAACCACCAGGATCAGGATTTAACCAACGTGCAAGTTGTGGATCATAATAACGATCACCATAATAATACAAGCCATTCGGATCTTGCTCTTTGCCAGAATAATGATAATTTTGGCGTTGCAAATATTTCTCATCTGGGCTTAAGCAAAATGCAATATGCCCATAAGCAGAATATTCTTGATAAGCGATAACAGTTAAGTTACTAGCTACCTCCATGACTAATGAGCCTAACTGATTCAGCAAATAATAATAGCTTTGCGCTTGTGATTGGCCAACAG
The DNA here is from genome assembly GCA_964352905.1 of uncultured Legionellales bacterium. Classification (GTDB taxonomy): domain Bacteria; phylum Pseudomonadota; class Gammaproteobacteria; order JAHCLG01; family JAHCLG01; genus CAYGTS01. Next base: position 11,600 of record CAYGTS010000004.1, read on the forward strand.
TGGGAACAATGGCCGTTTCACGTTGATCACGATCAATTACCCAGTGAAAGTGTGCGGCTAACACACCGTGTTCACTTCGTAAATGATAACTATAACGTTCTAGTATTGGGGGCGGTAATGGATCACCCACGGCTTGGCGTGGTAATTGGTAAATGCGTTTGCGCGAGTATCCTTCGCTTAAGGAAACTTCTTCAATCACTTCAATCGTATTAGCACTAATTGGGCGTTCAGTTAATTTATATTGGCGTGTTTCGTAGCACACTTTTGGGTTGTTACGGCTGCCAAAAAAGCTTGCGGAATAGCCTTGTTTCTGCTGGCTAGTACCTAGGGTTTCACGAAAGTGATCACGCAAACTATGGCTATAACCATAACGAGTTTGCTGCGCTTGCGGCTGAATTTCAGGTGTTTTTTCTTCTACTTCATCTGCCGCAACCTTTGTATTAGCCAATGCCAAACGCCCTTCTGCATCCCAAGTGAACGAATCTGCTGCCAGCGTAATTAAACTACCCTTTTCATCATATTGCGCGCTTGCAGGGGGTGCTTGGTTTGCGAATGTAACCTGTTGTAAGCGATTACTGTTTTCTACAATGGTATAATTGATTTGCCACGAGCTAAGCCCTTGGTGTTGAATTTGGGTTAGATTTGCCCCCAAATCATGTGCAAACTTAGCCGTATAAGTATTTAGTGTTAAATTAACATTATTACCCGCCACTAAACGTTGCAGGTGTAAACCACGTAAATTAGAATTAAGTGGGGCATGGCGTAATTCTGAACCTTGTGCCTGCGTTAATTGATAAACCGTATCATACTGCGCATTTAACGTTGTAGCCGCTAACGCCATAGTACCTGCTTGAAATGATAACGTTTGTGCCGCACGTGTTTGTTGAATTAAATTCCCCACTGGATCTTGCTGATAGTTAAGCGATAAAATTGTTGCACCTGCTGTGGTAGTGGTATGCAATTGTTGCAACAAAGTAGTGAGTGGATCATATTGGCATTGTGTTTGCATGCCATTGCCATACGCTAAGCTTGCAGGTTGCCCTGTTGCTTGGTAGCTAATCGCAGGGATTGTTAATGCCGGCGCATTCGCTTGCGAGCCAGAATGATATTGATACGCATTAGGCAAGCCACGCGCATTGTAACGATTTTTACGCAAACCTTGCATGCCTGTCATCAGCAATTGTTCCGTTAATACATCGCCATGAATTGAAAATTCACGTACTATGCTAACGCTTTCATAACCTGTTGCAGTAGCTGTTTTATAAGCTTGTAATTCTGTGAACGGCGCCTTGCTTAGATCAGGTAAAAAGAGTCGTTTGCGTGTCGTTAAAGCATCACCTGTTAAACTATAGCTTGCATATTCCACATATTCTTCTGCACTGGCACTAATTAATAAACGCCCATAGTGATTATTCTTTTCGGGATTAGTTAAGCTTTCACCATAGGAAAAATATTCTGTTGCAATAAAACCAGTTGCCTGAGTGAGATCTGCGATTTGTTTAAGCAATTCGCGTTGCCAGTTATCATATACAAAAGCTTGCAGCCACCTACTATGTCGCGAACGCTGCAACTTCTCATGCCGATTCAATAAACGCACTTCACTACCACGATCAGGACTATCACGTTTAACCACTTGGCGTAATAAATTCCACACATAACTTTGGCTTGGTGTGGCTAAGCGTGGATCATAATATGCGATGACATCACCCAAAGCATTGCGCAGCATACGTGTAATTAAGCATTTGGCGGGATCGTTAACTGTATTTTTTAAGATTTCAATGCTTGCACAAATCTTAGCTTGCGCATTCAACGCATGAATTTGCGGTGTTGCTCGATACAACCCAGCTAGCGCTGGCAATAACTGATTTTCTAGCGTATTTAGCGTTATGTTTGCTAAACGATCGGCTAAGGTATCGTTTTTATCAAATAAAAACACCGCCCAAGCAGCAAACTGTTGGCGTTGAAAATAACCTTTTGCATCCACACTGGCAATCTGGCGTTGTTGAGAATCATAATAGTGATAAGTAAATGCTGCGGCAGGATTAAGCTGCTCTTGAAATTGCCAAGTGTTACTGTCACTTGGTAATGCCTGTGCAATAACAAGTCCTTGTGAAGTAACCCTTTGTAAACCGTGATTAAGCCATGAAAGTGCCGCTGTCTGTGCTTGCCATTCTTTCATTTGTGCTAAATGATGGCAAGCATTGAAATAAGCTATCTTAATTTGATACGGTGAATAATCTTCTACTGTAACCTTCTCACTGCGTGGCAGATTATAACAAAAACGCTGCGCACTGATCCTACAGGTTGGTTGCGTGGGTGATTTAAAAAATTGATAATAATGAATGCTGATCCATGGTGCAAGGATTGAATCAGTTTCATGCAATTGTTTTAATAAAGCTTCAACGGTTGGTAATGCTGCAATGGTTTTAGCGCAATCGAAACTATAATCACTCAGATAATCCACTAATGCTTGCCCAGGCTTTGGCGCGTTTGGCAACGGATTACCAATCACTTCATCGTTTAATGTACCATAGCGAGTCATTGCCATAGGTTGTCCTAAAGGACTGGCTAAATTTACCGTAATTGTAGCATTTGCATCAACTTGATAGCATGGCAAACCACTTTGGTAATCATAGGCAATTTGGGTTTGCAAGTTAATAGGCGTGGCATTAGGCCGCCATAATTGTTGCTTAAGTGTAGTGATATAAAGTTGATACGGATCATATTGCAGCATTTCGTGGCACCATAAAGTCGCTGCAAAATCTTGGCCTGGCTGCCCTGTTTCAACTTGCGTAATGGCCATTAGTAAACGAAATTGCCCAGGCTCTTTTTGGTAATGATAAACATGCCCCGGTTGCCACCAACTCTGGTTAGCCGCCAAATCAGCATGCTGCAAATAGCCGGCTGTTTTAAGTAACGTAGCATAATGCTCTTGGCGTAAACACAAAGGTTGATACCAACTTTTAACCGCTTCATCATATCCTAGTAATCGTTCATGATGGTGCACCAACGGTTCTGCATTAGGAGCTTGATCAAGCGGTAATACTTGATCTTGCGCTAAACCATTCCAATAAAACCATTGTTCCTGTTGTAAACAGTGGCTGGCTAAATCCACTGCGCTAAGTTGGCTTAAGGCTTGTTGCAGTGTTGCCGCGGTTGTTACAGCAGGTGTGGGCAAGAATGTTGTCACATCATATAAACTAGCACGCTGCTGGGCATCATAAAACAAAAACGGCGCTAACGCCGCTAACGCTTGCTGCTCAATTAACATAGGATGATGTTGCTGTACTGTATAAAGTATAACGTTTTTTTGTTGTTCAGCTAAGATGGTTTGGCGATCATTGCCTATAATTTCAGCTGCCAGCACGCTTTTATCTGGCGGCACGGCAAGATTTTGTGGTGCTGCGCTACGCCCATAATAAAACTGTAGCTGCGCCAGTGCTGAATAAGATTGGGGATCCCAACGACAAAAAATATTCCGCTGAATACGGTGATCTTGTGTTTGTTGTTCAACCGTGTAATCTACCGTTTCCCACGGCACGATAATAAAAGGTGGCGTTCGTTCAGCCACGAATCCTGGCAATTGAAAAACAGCATAACTGTTTTCTTGTACGCTGATTGGCATTTGCAAATGCCGCGCATCATAGGTTTCTTGGCGTAACACTTGGTTACGCAAAGCAAATACAGCATTGCGCTGTTGTGCTAAGGTTAATACTGCTGTTTGCGGTTGCGTTGGCGAATTCAAAGCAGCAGTTACGAGTGGCACTTGAATCGGTAAATTCGCATAAGCAGTTTGATATGCCACTTGTTGTTGCGCTAAAGGTTGTTGCCCTTGATAAACACCACAACTAAACCACTGCCGCATATACAACGGTGCGACACACGGCGCATTAAAGGCTGTGCTAGGCTTGGGTACTTGGCTATGATCAATCACCGTGTGCCATGTTTCAATAAAGGCAAAACCACCAAAAGCACGTTCTTGAAAATGATAATGCCCACCGTGAAATTGATGACGTAATTCACTGGTTAACTCACTCACACTATCCACACTGCGAATACTTTCAATCATGGGTATTGCCCAAGGCAACACCGGATAAAGTAAAGGTGTTGCAGTTTGATAAGCGATTTCTCGTGCCGCAAGATAAGCATGAATGCTTGATTGATAACGCAAATGCGTTGTTTCGCCACTACCGTTCTCAATCTGCTGCACTAACAGTGCAGGTTGACTGGCTAAACGCGCATAATAATGCAATGCGCCACTGCTACTATGTTGTGTTAAAAATATACCCGCCACGCCTTCGCTGAATAAATCGATCACTTGCAAGCGGGTGTTTTGATTAAATACAATGCCATTCGGAAATACCAGCGTATAATCTGCTCTAGCTGCCGCTCTTGCCGCAGGATGCGCTACCGCATTACGCGGCCTAAAAGCAGAACCTTGTTGAAAAAAAATTTCAAGTCGATCAGGGTAGATATAAATTAAATCCACGCCACCTGTATGACGCGTATCGGCTAATTCAATGCAACGTGGATTAAATTCACCAGCATAAGCCGGAATATCCCACACCATGCCAGCACCAAATTTGCCATGCCCAAGATTAGGCCAAACAATTAATTGATCTTGTGTGACTTCTACACGGTGTAAGCGACCATCACCAAAAAATTCAATAAACGTGCGTAAGGCCACTGCATCACTCGCTAAAAAGGGTGAACTCAACACATCATCATCTTCAAGATAGGATAACGGTTCTGCTGCTGCAAAACCCGCTTGCCCACAACCAGGATAAAAAACAGCATAGCCGGCATGTAAATCAACTAAATCTGCGTAACCATTGCCGGTGATATCAACCCAATTTGCGCTGATCTGCTGCGCAAGACTAGGGCAATTTGCAAAGGCAACAAAATCATCCCAAACTAAATCACCGTTTGGTTTACTGGGATCAGTTCGTAGCTGATAATAACCACTGCTATTTTGATCGGTCACCACTAACGCTAAATTGCCCTCACTGCCTAACACCGTTAATTGATAACGCGGATCATTCATTTGGTGTTGTTGGGGTAATGGGCTTAACCATTGCGGTGCAGCAAAAGCAGCGTTGCCTGCTGATCGCCAAAATAACACAGCATCGTTAACCACGCATAGTAAACCTGGCAAACCTTCACGATAAAGATCAAGCAAATGATATTGCCCATTATTGCCAGGTAAGGTCATACTATCAGCAGCAAAGGTTAAGCTTTGAAAGGGTTGAGCAGCTGCTTCCCAAATACTATATTCAAATTGAAACGCAGGCTGAGATTGGAGAATTTCTTCTCGTTTAGAATTAATTCGCCTACCAACACTTTGAAAAGATCTTAAAACACTTTGTTCTAAACATAAATCGTATTGCATTTGCCAATAATGCACTAATACTTCAGCAGGATTTGCTTGATCAAAATAATGACGCAATTCAATACGATGGCATAAACGCGTGGTCGTGATTAAAAAACCAGCACGATAATCATACATCACATCTGTACGTTGCAACGGCGGCACAGGTTGCCAGGTATCATTATTGTTAACAACATTAGCATATTGAAAGGCAATTTCATAAGCATAGCGTGTTTGTTGATCAGCAGATTGATAATTTGCGTATAAAATGCGTGATGGATAACGATTTGCATTTGCTGTTGGCGTAGAATTAGCATCACACTCATAAATATAACGAATTTGATTACCTGCCACATCTTGGCTGTGGCGAATATGCCACTGAAAAATATGTGCAGGATGATCAGGATCTGCCACAACCGCAGAAACAACCTCATCACTTTGTGGTAAATCACCCAACAAATGCGTTATACCATCCCCTTGGCGTAAGATCCAAAAACTGGCTACAGCTTGTGGGATCCAATGTTCTAATTGTATCGTTTGTTGGGCACTGCGCGGTTGGTAATAAATAATTTGGCAAGCAAGATCATTAATCATGCCCTGCTGCGGTTGATCTGCTGTGGGCGCAATTGCAACTAATTCACCATAATCACTGTGAATAAAGCAATCAGCGTTTTGTTGTGGTTGATCTTGATAAATCGGCGTGCCCAAACGCGTTTTACGTTTGATCGTAGTTAAGCCTTGGCAATCAAAACCCAAGCCCCAGATCCCTTTGTTAAGCGCTGAAGAATACGTCACACTGAGTTGCGGTGTTAATGCACGCGCTTTAGGTAATGCAAAATGAAAGACAAAAGGGCTACCCATTGGCTGATCAGCTGAAATAGGCACTGCATAATTATCAAGTTTCAACTCTGGCTTACTAAGCTGTGCTAAAGAAAACTTCATGGATTTTTTCCCACCAGTTAAGGCGCTGCAGATAATGAGTGCATGTTTTCTTTTTCATCGTCATTAGCAGCACGATCAGCATTTCCTGGCCCACGACTACTTGATGAACCACCAAAAAACGTTGCACCTGCACTACGACGATAACTTGAATCACTCGCCGCATTATTGTTTTGGATCCCAGCTGGTTTTGCACTGTAATCAAGATTAATCACAATATCATTAATTTTTTTCAAATCATCTATTTTATCTGGATTAGCAATACAAATTTGCCATTCAGAAATTGCACCTGTGTTTTCAAAAGGATAATAACGCTCATTACCGAGAAACTCACCAACAACACCTGTTTCATTATTGCCAGAAGTAAGCGTAATGGTTTGCAAATTCTGAGTAATTTTTTTACCATCAATGCTATATGAAACTTGGCGGCATAATAAATTAATACTTTGGAATGGACTTAATAAAGCCAACGTTGTAAAGCGAATTTGTTTTATCATACGCGTTGAATGACCTGGAAAATCAGCATCAAAAAATTCCTGGCTAAAACTAAAGTTGATTGAACCACTATGATCAAAATGATCGATTAATTTATCGTTATTAGCTTTGGCTAAATGTTGCCGTAATGATACTACTTTGCGGATTTCATAGCGGCGAATATTATTTTCCAGAAAGGCTTTTTCTAAACGCGTTAATTCAACCAGCAAACCTTCACCTGCTAATAAGCCATTGCGTGCTACACTATAATGACTTTGGCTAATATCAGTTTTCGGATCATTCAGTTCAAATTGGTAAGCTTGCTCTGCTGCACGACAGGTACTCACTGCCATATCATACAGTTGGCGGTAAAAAATCCCTATTTGGCTGTTATACCAACGATACAATTCCAGATTGGTAAATTTATCTTGGTAAAATTGCAAAACATCTTGTAATTGATCAATATTGCTTTGTTGCTGATCATAATCAGCTTGTGCAATTGCACGCTGAATTTTTGCAATCTTAGCACGCTTTTCTGCAGCGCTTTTTTCAAAGCCAATTTGCGCTAACTGAAATTGCCATTCTTCCATACGCCGATCATAACCATCCATACGTAATGCTATTTCTGATCCTAAACCTAATGCTTCAGATGCAGCGCTCACTGCACCAGCAGCAAAGGCAATACTTTGAGAAAATTCTTGGCCTGAAATTTTAGTAACAATATAAGGCCCTATACCTGAAAACCCGGTACCAATACTTGGCATTAAATTCACAATACTAGCCGCTGTATTTAACCCTGCAACAACAGCGCTTAATTCTATTTGCGCTGAAGAAAGTCCTAACGCTACTATTTCAGCAGATGACATTTTAACAGCGGTTAATTTTTTATAACGCTGCTCTTTATTTTGAATCATTTGTTGATCATTATCGGCTTGTTCACAGGCCAGATCGGCCAGATCAAGTTGTTGCTGTTTAACGGCAAGCAACATTTCCAATAATTGTGATTGTTGCTTATTCATTAATTGCGCCAAACTTTCATTATCTTGCCGTTCTAAACCAGCTAATACAGCACTTCCGATCTGCATCACAGCATTCACCGTTACACGCGCTTTTTGTAGCATATACTGAAAACGATAAATGGGTTGTGGTGCGGGGATCATGGCACGAATTAAATCACCACTACTACCACCAGCTGCTGCCGCGCGCACTAATTGCCTCACATCAAGATCTGGCGCATACAAATCTAATTGTTGCTTCATGCCATTAATATTTAAACAATGCCTAATTTTAAATAAACGATCTCCTACTGTTTCCCATAAACTAAAGAAATCTTTATTTTCAGGAATAGTAAAATAAGGTAAAAATTCACTAATATCGATATTGCCTAAAGAATTATTATCATAGCTTTGGAGTGTATTTTCTAAGGCATTAAATTTCCAGGCGTTGTAAGGATCAATTTTAATAGTGCCACTTTTATAATCAGCAAAACTCATTGCATCATTATCATCAGTAACCATTTTCTTACCTAACGCTTGCGGCTTGTCACCTAAGAGTTCTTTGGCTATCATATAAAGATTAATTGCTAGGGTAATTTCTTCTCTGGTATCTAAGGTAAAAAAGTAATCACCCCATTCAATCAAATTATTAATATAATGCATAGCAACAGCACGCATATACGAGAGTGGTCTTAATCTGGCAATGCCATCTGCATCAAATAAATTATCATGATAAATCCGCAAAATACTTTGGCTCACTTCAAGTGAATTAGCTTGTTTATGAATATTTTGAAAAGGTGGAAATAAAAACAACGACTGTTGTGGTTTTGCATAAGGATTAAATATACAGTGATACCATGCACGAGCATCTTCAAAATGACCTTTATCAGTTAAATATTTTGCCGTTAAGAAAGGAAAATAAAAGAATAACTCCCAGAAATAATTGCCAAAACTACCATTGAAATCAATTTCACCATCTGCAGAAGTACTACAGCTTGCCGTGGCATTAGGTTCTAAGTCTTTAAAACTGCTATTTTTAACCTGTGGCAATTTTGCAATTAATGATTGTTGTCCTTGTTGTAGCGCAGTTGCTAAACTTGAAAACACTTCCGCCGATGATAATGGCAAATAAAGCTTAGTATTTTTTTCATTATCAGTAGTTTGTATTAAATAAGCAAATTGTTTATCAACTAAAATTGCTAACGAATCATTATCCTTAACACTAATTAAAGAAGCATGCGCTAAACTTACTCCTAATTGTAATGCTTGGTTTGAAATTGTAACAGCAAACTCAGGGTAAGCTAAATGTGCTGGGTAAAACTGGCTATTTAAGCGATCATTATCAACAATCATATTTGCAGCTTGGTTATGATTACTTATCTTTAAATCAGATCCTATTTGATATTGTTGTGGCTGCAACCATTGTTGGCTTAAAGCTGCAGTAGAAGTTGGGCTTAAAATTGGAAATTGAATTTGAATTGTTGTGCTATCAGAAAGTTCTGGCTGATTATTATAAGCCAAATTAATACTATTTAGCTGTTGCATAACTACATTAATACTGCCTAATGCCTGTTGGCAAGGTGCTTGTTTGGTCGTTTTTAAACTTGTTTTTAATTTTTCCAAACCTAGAATGACTTCAATTAATTGGCTGATCTGTTTATCAAATGTGGCAAGGCTTTGCCCCCAACCATTTTTCAAGGTTTGTAATTTTGCCGCTAATATGCTTTTTTGTTGGTAATATGTAACATATAAAATATCGTAGAAAAAAATAAAACTCTCTGGATTACACAATAAAATAGTTTCAAAATCGGTAAAAATTTGCGCATATTTTGCGATAAACTGTTGGCTTTGATTAAGATTTTTCTTAAACTGATGAATCATTTTTGGCAAGTTAGCACGATCAATGTCTCCTCCTAAATCTTGTTCTAAGGCCAACCAAGTTGTCATATCATTAATCAGTTCAATCAAACGTTGATATTGAATGATATTTTGTATTGCTAAAGGCCCCCACCACCAAAAATCACGTTTTGAACAAAGACCATTAGTGCTTGCTTGTAAATTTTCGGCAGTTGATTTTACCTCACTCACCTTGGTATTATTAGCAGCTGAAAATTGATTCCTTTTATTGAAAAGTGGTAATAAAAGCGCTTCAATCAGTGTATCTTTCAAGCCTTGAACTTTTTTTATAATATTATGGCTTGTATTGGTTAGGTTTTGGTATTGCTTTTCTTCTGGCAAATCTGCAAATGATTTAATAACACTTTGCAACATTTGTGTTGGCTGAATAATATGACTTTTCATAATAACACCAGCACTAAGACTGTTATTAATAATACTTACTTTATCAAAACGTAGTAAAACTTGTTCTTTCTTAGCTAAAGTTACCGGCAAACAAGGGCCAATTGGTACATTTTTTTCCCTAAAATTAAATATTTTAACTTTGCTTTTGTCACCAATATTAATAAACGAGGTTGCATCTATATTATCTTGTTCACACAGTAATGCTGCTTTTTGCCAACCACTACTACTTAATTTCCAGCTATAATGAATTTTATACTTCACTCTAAATTCATCTGGTTTTACAGCAAAGTTATTACCCTTTTCAACTTCTGAAGCTTTATGTTGCGCAACAGTTGCTTCTGACCAAAAGATAAAAAGTTTACCAAATGCATAAACAGGTGTAATAAAATTAGAATTAATGCTTAAATCAATTTTTTGCCAATAGTGCCAACGCGCAGAGGTAATATCATTGTTATCATATTCCATTGATTGATAATAAAACGTATACGGCGTTGTGGGAGTATGCGCAAAAAAATACAGTTGGCTGGTGTTGCTTGCATTGGGCAATACCGCAGCACAAGCATCACAATACACTAAATTGGCAATATTTGCTGTTGCATTAAATAAGTTAATAGTTAGATCCTGCAAAGATTCTTTGCTTAAATTAGATTGTTGTAATGCTTGCGAAGCGTTTATAAATTCAGGAGATTGTTCTTTGCGTAAATCAGGTTCCAAATAATTTTCAGGATGCATTAAAACTTGGCGATTGGCTTTCCAAACTTTATAAGCAGATAACCACGGGAACCATTTATCGAAAGTTTCTTGATCAACAATGCTAATCTGTGGTTCAACATGCATGCGGCAACGCTGCAACAATAACTCTAATGAATTAATCGCTTCGCTAATGTATGAAGTATCAAATTCTCCTGTCATGTCAACATCAAGTAAAATATATTGCGATAACGTATCATTCGCTATATTAATAACGCTCGTTTCCAGATCATCAGCTGCCATTGGTAAAGCTAATTTAACAAGACGTTTTTGCCAAACTTCTTTAATTATCCCAACTAAATAGTCACGCATTTTCTCATTGATTACACGATTAATATTACGATAAGAATCAAGGTTACTATTCTTTTGTGGTAATACTATGCTTTTTTCAAGCAGTTTTGCAATATGGTTTGCTTTTTTATAAAATGCAGTAAAGGTATAATCTGCCATTTCAAGCTGTTTCACACTAAGCATTTGCCACAATCGATTAAAATGCTGCACGGTCTCATAGAAACCACCCAGTTTATTAATCACGGCGATATCAAATTGTAAACTTTTAATGAGTTGGACAATATAAGTAATTTTTCTAGTATTAACCGTAACATCCATCATTTCAGCTGATAAGCCAAAACTGTTATTTGTGAGCCACTGCGTTACTCGAGTTGGCCAACCATAATATTGCGAAAGTGCATCAAGTTTATAATGCTGTAAATAATAAATAAATATATTGTTAACATCAGAATCTTCTGCACGTAATGCCTTAATTTCACTATGCAACCGTATATCTTCTAAAGTGACTAATATATTAGGATTATCTTGCTTAAAATAATGGCATATTTGATTAATGAATAAATGGCAATTTGCTGTATCAATGATTTTTTTACCTTCACTGGTATCAGGTATTGCTATTTTCAGTAGATTTAAGAGGCCTGCAATGTTTCTGATCAAGAGTAAATTTGTACTTGCAACGCTAATGCTTGCAAGTGCTGCTTGTAAAGAGTCTGCCGCTTGATTTTGATTATCAACAAGGAAAATGCTGGCTTTTTGTAACACAAAGACCGCAATGATATGTTTACGTAAGATGCTCTCTTTATCGGCTACTACTTCTTTTGCAAGATGTTTTTTTAACCAAACATCTGCTAATGATCTAAGAACCAATAAAATTAAATCCTTATTAACTTTATATAGCGCAGCTATTTTTTCAACTACTGTCGTATCTAGCTGGGATAATTTCTCATCATCTTTCTTTGTTGCTGTTGCAGCAATGGCTTGTTTTTCTGTTGCAAGATCTGCTTGGTGTTGTAGCACTAGTTTTTTAATATCATCAAGTAAATTTTGATCGCCAAGTTGATTTTCTTTACTACGCATATCGCGTAACGTAATTATTTTATACAACTCAGAAAAACTAATTTTGCTCTTATTTAACAAACGACCTTGCTCTATTATAGTAAGCATATTTTTTAAAGCTTGGTTAGCATCTGCGTATTGGCTATTTGTAAAATACTCAAAAAGCAATGTTGGCGTAACTGCAAGTGGTGCTGCAGAATGGCCTACTATTTGCATTTCACACAACCGCATTAAATTTGTAATATGGCATGTGCAAAGCGTTGCTAGCGTAGTCATTTTATATAGCCACGCAAAAACCAATTTATTATTATTTAATCGCTGAATAAGTGGCTGATCAAACAGATTTAATAACTCATCTACTGATAGATTAAATAGCTGTGTTAACATTGAAATGTCTTGCATTATATTTTGCGGTACTGATTGCAAAGCACTTTGATTTTGATTAGCCTTTAATAAGCTTTCAATTGCAATAACAAAATTATCACTATCTGCAGTATAACCTTTATTTATTACTATTTGTGCAGGATCAAGTTGGGGTTTTATCAAACGGCAATATTCACTCTGCGATAAATGGAATAATGCATTAACTAAGCTTAACATTGGCAAGTTATGCGCTACTGCCATTTGTTTTAAGATAGCAAGATCAGCTAAAATAGCCAGCAAATATTGTGCTAATGAAGCATCGTCTTTTATGCTTTGATTTTTAGCTGTCACACACATAATAATGTTATCAGCTTGATATAGTGATATTGCGAATTTTTGTGCAAAAAATCTTACAAATGCGATACGCTGCAAACGCGCTTTGGATAAATTAACGACTAATTCTTGTTTGCCATTATCATCTAAAATGACTTGTACCACATCTTGATCACTTGTACTATTAATATAATAGTTTTCGTAGATTTTATTTTGTGGTTCTGCCGCTAATGGCCCATACGGTATTAATGTTGCATATTCCTCACGTTGCATTTGCGTGAGAAAAGCAAAAGTATGCGCAGGACATTGAAAATCAGCCAGCAATTCATCGCTTAAATCTGCTGATTTTTTTCCTAGCATTTGCATAAATAGGTTTTTATCTTTTGCTTTATCATTCAATAACTGATGCCGTAACCAGTAAAATTCACAATAATCAATATTTAAATAGGTTAATATTAGCGTTAAATTTTGATTTAAAAACTCATCGTAAGTGGCAACTTTAGTACGACCAACTTGGGCTAGCTCGTAAGAAGATAAATTAATACTATTAAGATACTGGTTTATCTGAAAGGTTGGTAGCATCAGTGGTGGTGCAAACCAGGCAGCAGAACTAATAAGATGTAAAAATACCGTAGCAATCGCTTTTGCAGGCGGTGTAGCAGGATATAACCCACTGCGTACTCCTTCAGCTAGCACTGCATTCACAATTTGCAAATAAGGAATAGTCGTATAAGCATTCGCGTAGGTTAACTTTAAGTTTAGAATATCATTACGCCTAGCCGCTAGGGAAAACTTATCATCATTAAAAGCCAGGTATTTTGGGTTATTAATAAAGCGCAGTAATTCAAATAAATACGCTTGTGGGCTGTAAATTGAATTGTCTTCATCTAAATTTAAATAATCTTGCGTGCCAAGTATTTCTTGGTGTGAACTGGCAGCTTGTTTGCTACCTTGCGCTAACATCTTATTTTGCGACATTGGTGATAAGATTTGTTCGCTTTGTAAAAACAATAACGATAATTCTGCACCCATCATCTTTGCTTGATTATAAAAATTAATAATAAAAGAACTTGGGGTTGTTGGAAAAATTGTAACAGCTACTTTTAAGAAGACCTCTTTTTGTGTGGCATAAATACTAAAAATAGAATCAAAATCATGACTTACCAATAACTCAAGGCGCTTAAAAAAAGCAAGCGCGATATTCAAGGATTGGCTCGCAGGTTTTGTCATAGCATCAATGACATCTTGTCTTGTAAAACTAAGCGTAAAACGATTTTGGTTTGTGGCTAATTTTGCTTGGACTTTAATTAAGCGTAAGTATTTTTGATAGTTTTCAAAATGCACTCGATACAGTGAGTGCTGTTTAATTTGATCAGCAATATTATCAAGTGCTAAGGAAATACTCACTGGTAATTGGTCTTGGTGACAATACTGAATAGTGAAAATGGGTTTAGTCGCAGCTGGATTACTAACTAAAGCAAGTAAAATCAATGAGCGACTAACAGCATAATATTGTTGTTGCCATGCCAATACTTGTCTTGCTCTTTTATTAGGATTTATATTAGCTAAGTTAAACGGTGATAACATTTTATCTTGTTCTGGTTTGCTGGTGGCAGGAGTGGATAAATAATGTTGGAAAGCCTGATCTAAAGCAATCCCACTTAAGAGTGAATAATATTCAACATTAAATAGGGCACAAGGATTATAACCTTGGCTTTGGCCATGTTCTAAAAAGTGCGTAATGCATTTTAATGGATCTCGCCCAAGTCGTTGCTGTGTTTTTTGGTTTAATTGTGCTAAATAAAAATCCATATCAAATAAAGGGTTTAATTTAATGCAATTCGGCGTTAAATCATTGCCTGTTTTTACTTTTGTATAATCAATTTCATATAAAAAGCTTGGCTGTAGCTGCTGCGAAATTCCTTGGGTAATAAAATGCTCAATTGCAATTAATTGCCTATCTTCAATTTGTTGTGCAGTCTCAGTATTACCTAACCTTTTTAATTCCGCAACATAGTCGTTATTATTAAACCAAGCCGTAGGTTGATTTCCATTTTTAAGGCCTTGCAAACATGGCCATAGTAAAATTTGATCTGCCGGAAAATTAGCCTGTGTAGAGTGTCTTTTATAGTAACGTAAATCAACGAATAATGAAGGATTATTATTATTTGCAAGACCATAGCGAAGGTAATGATAAGTGAGTGATTCTTTATTTATAATACGCTTATTTTCAACATCAGGTGTTGTTTGTAAGTCACGTTCATAATGTTGTGCATTAAAAAATGGGCTATAAGCATAATCTGCCCCACACCCAAGTGCCATAAAATGCTTAAATGCTAAATTCTTTGCAGGAATATTAGGCATTTGCTGTTGGTGCAATTGTGCTAAATAATAATCCGTATTAAATAAGGGTAATGCTACTAAACCGGCATTTAAACCATAAATAGCAAAATGTTCCAACCAATTTAACTTTAATTGTTGGATAACTTCTAGATCAACGCTTAATTGGCTTTGATAAAAATCTGCCACAAAAAAAGGTGATGCAGGAATTGTATTTTGCATGCCAATCTTGTAATAATCTGCTAATAATCCTTTCTCAATTGCGGTATTGGGCAGCAACTTAATTCGTTGCTGCCTATAATAATCACAATCAAAGCAAAGACTCGTTACTGGATCATTGTATTGATCCACTAACAAATAAAATTTGCATAACGACCAATCATTGCGATCTATGTCTACTTGCTGGCTTGCGCTAAGCTTACTTTTATAAAATTGTATATCAATAAAAGGATTGATACTTAAATTCTGCTTTTCACCTGTTAATAAATAATGTTGAATAGGTGATTGGCCAGCAATGTTTTTCTTGTGTGATGGATCGATCCCACATTGAATTAAATAAAAAGTATTATGAAATAATGGGTGTGTGCTTTGCCCATCATGACCTTTTGTTTTAATAAAAAACCAAAATGCAGCCTCTGCTGTTGCTTGCAAGGCGTTCGTATAAAAATCAATATCGTAATAAACATTTGGTGCAAAGCAAGAAATACCTTGCAAAATAAAATGACGGATTGGCGATAAATTATCTTGTGGAATTTTTGCTTCTTGCAACTGTATTAAATAATATTCTGAATCGAAAAATGGCGTTAGTTGATAACCATGAACTTCACCATAGCTAAGAAAGTGATATAATTCACTCATATTGCCATCTTGAAGTGCTTTATCTTGTGCATTGGCAACATTTAACTGCTGGTAATAAAAGGGCTGATCTAGCAAAGGTGTGGTTAACCAATATTCAATTTTGGGCGCGTTTACTAATTGAAATTCATGTGCCAATAAATAATAACGAAAAATTGGCCAATCTGCATATTGTTTATAACTAGGATCTGCTTTTACTTGTGCACGCGTAAATTCGCCATCAAAAAATGGGCAAGGACTAATATTTTGTGCTTCACCATATAAAACAAAATGCCTGAATAAACTTATTTTTTGATTACGATAAGCAATATAAAGCGCACTGTTTTTTTGCAATTGTTGTTCATAGCATGCAAGATCTATAAAAGGACTGGCGCTGATTAGCGCATTTTTAGCTTCTTGAATTAAAAAATCATATAATGAATCTTGATTGGCAATAGTAGTATTGGCTTGATAAAAATCATAATCAAAGTAGGGTGATGGTGAAATACGTTGCAAACGCCCATAACGCATAAAATGTTGTAATGCTGTTAACTTACCTTGTTTAATATCTTGCAAAGCTTGTACTAAATTAGCTTGCAGATTATCCTGCTGGTAATTCACTTTTTGCTGTAAAACTAAGACATAAAATTCTGCATTAAACAAGAAAAAGGTACTACAGTTAGCATCATGATTCTCACTAAAAAAATGCTGATAAATAGTTTTTTTATCGGTTAGTTTATAGCGCTTTTCATAAAAGTTTTCATCAAAATATGGCGATGCACTTGCACCTTGTGGCATACCCACGCTAAAGAAATGTTGCAATACTTGTGAAGTGGGTTGTTGGCAAATTTGTTGGTAATAGCTCACATCAATCCATTCGCTAGGTGAAATTGCCAATGCCATTCCTTGTTCTATGAAATGTTGCATTAAGCAAAAAACCCCTGTTTTTTGATAATTTGCAGCAAGCTCAGTAAATTCGGCTATCCTGGCGGTTTCTAAATTTTTTAAATAGATTTCTGGATCAAAAAAAGGTGATGGGCTAAGATACATAAGTTTAGGATTATTCTGTGCAACAAATAAGAAGAATTTAATTGCGCTGATTTTTTGGGTACCTGCTTTAGGTTTAAGAAAATCACTCAGCTGCTGTATTGCTTGTACAGTTTCCTCGGTATCATCTTTAGCATCATGTTGCTGATCTGTGAGATTTTTTAATAATTTTTCTAATTGTTGGTGATAAAAAAAGCTATCAAATAAAAACCCTGGATCACGATCTAAACGTTCGCCTGTAGTAAGAAAATCTCGTATCGCTTGTTTTTCTGCTACAGCATAACGTTTAGCATAAAAAGCAGCATTAAATAAAGGAAAGCAGCTATAGCCTAAAAATACCCCTTTGTGAATAAAATGGGTAAATGCATTATCAGGATTAACTTGATAGGTTTTAGCATAGAATTCCCTATCAAATAAAATTGAAGGTGATAAACCTTTTGCATTACCTTCACAAATAAAATGATATGCTGGATTAATCAGATCTAATTCAATACACAGTAATGCATCCTCACTTTCAGCGTCATTTTGCTTTTGTAATTCTTGTAAATAATAATCTGTTTCAAATAAAAAAAACGGTGCTTTAGCCAGTGTTGTTTGTGTGAAAAAGTCATTATAAACTTGCTTAGCAGCAACTTTATATCGATTGGCATAATAGCTTACTTGAAAATAACCAGATAGATCAATGCCTTTTTCAATACCATAGCTAAATGCATGCCGTATAATGTTAGTGCTAGCTATTAAATCGGCATTTTCAAACTGTTGTCTTTTTAGTTGTTGGCGATAGTAATTCGCATTAACCAACGGGCTACAACTTTTGGCTAGCATGGCAGCTTGGGTTAGCCAATCATGCAGTATTGCGGCTATAGTTGGTTTAAGTTGTGGATTATGGTATTGATAATAACGTATATCAATAAGCGGTGATATACTAAGCGTTGGGTGTTGAAACTGGCCTTTACTTAAAAAGTAATGACAGGCTGAAATCACCTTTTTTTGAATGAGTTGAATATCTTCGCTTAAGCCAGGAATTATTTTTTTTAACTCTTTGGCTAAGTTTTGATTATTTAACTGATAAAATTCGCAAATACAATCAATTTTTTTTGTAATATCTTCTTGACTTGCCGCGGTTAGGCTTGGTGATGTTGAATGATCACCAGTTTTTTTTTCTGCTTCTTTTTTCTCTTCCTCTTCATTAGCTGCTGTTTTTTTAGTTAAAGTTTGCAGCACTTGTAGCTGTTTTAATTTTTTTTCTAACTCGCTAACATAGTAATGGCTATCAAAAAATGGTGAAGGTGAAATGCCTTGCCGATCGCCCACTGTTAAGAAATGCTGAATGGCTTTATTTCTGGCAAGATTATTATTCGCCGCATAATATGCTGTATCAAATAATGAAAAACAGGCTATGCCATTATCAATGCCTGTAGATAAGAAATGCCATAATGCTTGCTTTATGCTAATGCCTGCCTGATTTGCATAAAATACGGGTTCAAAATATGGCGAAGCTAATGCAAGCGTTGCTATAACTGTTGTTTGATCATCTGTATGTGATAAAGTTTGTACTTGGTAAAGAAACGCTTCTAACAGTGTATTGGAAAAATTTTCTGCAGCTGGTTGTATGCTGGAATTCAATGCAAGCTGCTGGTGGTAATAATCTGCATCAAATAAACAACAAGGCTGCAATGTTGTTGTCTTTAATTCTTGCGCATTTGAAATATAATGCATAATCAAGCTACTGCCCGCTGCTTGAATTGCGTGTCTTTCCTTGCGCGGTAATTGCGCCTTGTAATATTCATTGTTAAAAAATAAACACGGATCTAGTTCTGCATACTGGCCCTGCGTTAAAAAATGTGATAGCGCTGCTATTGGTTCAACTGTGATCAAGTTAGCTTGCGTAATATAATACGCGCTATCAAAAAGTAAACTTGCTTCAACTTGCCATGCATCATGTGGTTTAGCGCGTTTTAAACAGCAAAATGGGCTTGTATAAATTTTATGTTGTTTTGGATTTAATAAAGTAACTAAGAAATGATTAAATACTTTTTCCTCAACTTTATAATGCTTACTATAATGATTCCAATCAAAAAAAGGCGAAGGACTTATGTTTAATTGATCGGCAAAGGTTAAAAAATGTATAAACGCATTTTCTATCGCAAATAGGTTATTTTCTGCAGGAATAATGCCAAGCGCAACTTTCTTCTTAACCTGCGAATAATAATATTCTAAGTCGATATAAGGATGAATTTTTAAATGAGTCGTATACCGTCCTTGCAACATATAATGCATTAAAGCTTGTGACTCACTAATGCCAGCTTGTGCCGCATAATATTTAGCATCGAATGCTAAGCAAGGTGACCAATAGTTAGCAACTGTTGTAGTACTAACTTGTGAATAAGCACGATGAATCTTTATAAAATCAGCGTAAATAAATGATTTTGCTGCAATAGGCTTTGCAGCAGGTTTACGTTCTGCTACAACAGGCTTATTACCAGTAACTAGTTTATGATTAATAAATGGCACATCGAGTAAAGGAAAGGCATTAACACTATAATCTGGCATAAGTGTTTTAATCATAAAATCACGAAATGCAGTTGTTATTTCTACTTGATATTGATTTACATAATATGCTGGATCAAAAAATAGGTTAGGACGATTTCCTTGCTGCATGCCAAGCGTTGCATAATGCATAACGGCATCACTTCTTGCAATAGTATATTCATTAGCATAAAAATCTAAATCAAAAAAATCATTTGGTGATGTAGTGTGCTGTATATTTTCAATTAAATACTGGGTTAAACTTTTATCTAAGCGATGACAACAACTAACGCTTAATAAGGGAGACGGACTTAATCTATCATATTCTAAGCGTTTTTCTACTGGGTTAAACTCTTCTAAAATAGCCTTATCAATAGTAACCAGTTTTTTTAAAAAAAATTCAGTTACCACAGCTTGGCGTGGTACTTTATAAACAATTTGGCAATATTCTGGATCAATAAATGGTGACGGTGATAAGCCTGCTGTTAACCCCGTAGTAAAAAAATGCTGCAGCGCTGCCACAGTTGTTAATTGGTAGCATGCGGCATAATATTTCACATCAATCCAAGGAGAGGGGCTACAACCGCCTATCATGCCCGTGTAAATGAAATGCTGTAGCGCATTTTCAATCTTTAAACCTTGTTGCTTTGCATAATATGCCAGGTTTATTAATGGAGAAGGACTAACCGCTTGATCAAAAGTAGGACTTAAAAAGTTTAAAATAAAATTTCTAAATAGTTCAATCGGATCATCAGTTTGCCTAGCCTGCATGATTTCGCTTAATTGATCACGATAATATGCTGCATTAAATAAAGGGGATGGATCAACCCAATTTTCAGCAGCATGCTGCGGCTTATGGCTAGCGGCAGCTAAGCTTAATTTTCTTTTTGTGCGTAATAGAAAATTTTCTAATCCTACTTCTACATTCACATCTATTTGATCTGCATAATACTGCCAATCGAAAAAAGGTGAAGGTTTGGTAGGATACACTGTTTTTTCTATGAGATTTTTTACAAAATATTCAACTAAAGTGAGCTTTTCTCTTAGGCGTTGTTGCTGTTGATCGGCTGTTAATTGGGTTTCATAATAAGCTAAATCAAAAATAGGATGTGGGCTTAAATTAGGATATTGTTTAAACACAGCTTGATAATCTGCAACTGTGTGCAGTTTAATACGCTTGGCACCCTGCGTATTTAGTTTAGATAATTGTGCTAAGATAAATTCTTGATCAGCAATATCTAACACAGATTTTATTGTAAACATAATAATCCCTTTACATTATAAAATGGGTAAATCAATAATCAGCACGTGCTAACACATTATTTTAACTTAGCGATTATAGCCTTACCTTCTGCAAATTCTTTATCTAAACTACTCTTAGGTGTTGGGTAATTATCACCTGGCACTTCAAAAATAGTAATCCTAAAAGATGATGGGTGCTTTTTAAGCAAGTCTCGTGTTTGTTTATTAGATCCCGTTAAACTTAACTCAACTTCTTCTTTTTTAGATGCATTAAGATCACTAACAGCTACATAGCTTTTAGCGGTCATATTACGCTCTATATTATGGGTTGAAGTTTTGTGAAAAAAGCAACAATGTTGGCGACTGCTACGCTTATTTAAATTAAAAGCATAACTTGCTTGTGGCTGCGAAACAACCTTATTAATCTCTTGCACGAGAGGTGTTTTTTTAGTCACAGGATTATCATAAACAGTTGCCAAGCGCTGTAGAATAGTTTGCGTTTGTATGGGCAAAAAAGTAGCTTGTAGCTTTGCAGATTGTTGTTGCTGATCGTTATCAGCAGAATTTGATTTTTCTTCTTCATCATAGTCATTAACCGCTGGGCTGCTTTGCATTACAGGGTTTAATAGTACAGGCCTTTGATCAGAGACAGTTAGCGGTTGCATTGGGATAAAATTTTCTGATTGAAGATCTTCTACTAATTCCTCTTCTTCGTTAAGCGCGGCATTTGCTATGGTATTTAGCGCTACTCTTGTGGATTGTTCAATGAGAAAATATAAATACTTTACTCCATGCTGAATTATTGGCAATGAGAACGCTTTGTTAGCATTAAATACTGTATAAAGTTTTGTATAAAACAAATGATAGGGAAATTCATGAATAATAGCACTTAATATTTGTGCCTGTAGCGCTACAAAATCACTCACTGCTGTTGTTAAATCTTTATTTTCAAAGAACACTTTTAAGCCAGGGTTGTTACGATAAAGCTGGCTATTCAGTATTTGTTGTTTTTCTTCATTTAACATGCCTAGTAATAAAGATGGCCGCGTGAGAATAATATCACGCAATTCAGAAACTGCCTGCTGAATAAGCCTTAAGCGATTAAGATCTTGCACAATGCTTTGTATAAGTTGGTTATTGGTAATACTATTACCTTGTTGCATTCCTTCAATGATATAAGTATCCGTTAATGCCGTATCTTGATAGCGCCGCATTACGGTAACACGTTTATTCACACTGCGTAAAAAATTATCTAATATATCTACACTGTATTTTAAAAATGCCATATTGGTATCAAAGTTTGTTATTTGCAATCTTACACTAGAAAAACGACTTTCTCTGCTATTAATCGGTACCATGCGATATGGTTTACTGGTAAATGCAATAGGCTGCATATCATTTCTGTTAGTATCATTTAAAACTGTGGTTAACATTTCGCGCAGTGATTGTACCAAACTAGCAAAGCTACTCATATCAGGCATAAAATTAACACTGTTTGGCAGTGATTCTGTATATAGAAAATAACCACATTGGTTATCTGCGCTAAATTTATGATGCCCATCTTTTACTGTATCTTTGGTACCGGCATTCAGCGTGCCTAAAGCAGAAGCTTTAACTTCAACACCTGCCGCATCAACATGATCGTGTGATTTGCCTTTTAAATCGGTTTCTACAAATGCAATAAATTGTATACAATAAGTAATGCTATCAACATAGCTATCACCATAAAGGCCATAAAAACTATCCCTAGTATCATTTTCATTAAATTGTGTAAGAAACTGTCTTAATACTTCATTGTTAAATGAGTAAGCTGTTTCTAATTTTTGTACAACTTCAATTTTTTTTCTTAAAACATATAAGCCTTTTTTAGTATCTAAAACATCTTTCATTTTTTCAGCAAATGTAATTCTTGTTTTCACTGCTGCCACTACTTCGTGAAACCCAAATGAACTATCACTATTTAAATCAAATGTTTTATCAATGTCTTTTTGCTCATTAATAAAATATTCCGCAGTATGAACAGTTGGGGGTAAAAATTGGCTTTTTAGTTGCTTCTCATCCAGGGCAATATTACTAAAGCAAGTCCTAGACATGGTTTGGTAACCACCACCTAAAGTCACAGTATGTCCATGCATGTTAAATCTCCTTGTTAATACGTAAATTACATTTTTTTATCAAAAGTTTTTGATTCATCTTCATTTTCAGGATCAGGTTTGCCTTTCCTGCCTGAAGAAAATCCAAAACCAGAAAATAAACCCGATTTTCTTGTTGCTTTTTGTGGTGACTTAGTAGTATTCGGTGCTGCAAAAATATCATTAACATCAGCATCTGTTAGCGCGGCTAAGGCAGTTGCTGAGCTTGAACTAGTACTCCGTCCAGAAAGTTTTTCCGAATTGAATAATGCTGTTGATACAGAAATCCCAGATGCAGTTACATCAGACACTCGGAAAAACTTATTTGACAGGGTACTAGAATTAGTTGCATTTGCCCCACTCCCAAAAGAAGCGTATAAATCATCGATACTGCTAGGTTGTTGCTTATCCTTTGTTTCGCTATCCAGCATATCTTTTGGTAATGCTGCAATCCCTAAACCTTGCTTCCTTAAATTATCATCTACGGCTAAAATACGCTTACGAAATTCTGCCTCTTTGGCAGCAGCCTCATAAGCTTCTTTATCAGTGATATTAGCAAGATCATTAGAATCACTATCTTTCGCTTTATGTGTAGGTTTTTTTGGCCTTTGTTTTTGATCTTGCAAACGCGCATATAAGCCATCACCGAAATCTTGGGTCCAAAAAAACATGACTTGTTTTTGGCAAGCCACAAAACAACGTAAATGATCTGCTGTTACTTTAAATAAATGTGGATTAAAGCCTTCAAAAATAAGCGTAGGATGTTCAGAAATTAAATTCGATTCACGATCTGCGGCACCTGTAAATTCAGCCACGTAAAATTTATGTTGATAACCACCACTGAAATATAAACAATAGCGGTTTTCTGGCAATTGTTCTGCATAAATAATTTGTGAGCATTGCAAGTCATTAATTGGCATTTCAAATTGTTGCTGTGAATTGTTTAAATTAATTTTTAATATTTTGTTATGGCTTGCCGCAATCACAAACAAACATCCTAATTTGTGTAAGTAATTTAATGCTGTTGGCAAACCAAAACCATCTTTTAATGTTATTGAATCAACTATCACCTGCCTATTGCTATCAATAACACTGATCGTATTATGACGATAATTAGCAACGAAAAGCTGTTTTAGTGATGGTACAAACAGCAATGCCCCAGGGCTAAGCAAGCCCTGCTTTTCATCAATGGCTAAGGTTGTAACCAGTTGATCAGTAGCAATATCAATAATGCTAATATCTTGTTCTGTTGCAACATAAAAAACACCCTGTTCAGCATTTAAGGTAAGATCATGCGGATTCGCGGCAACGCTAATTTCCTTGATAAGCTTTATTTTATGCAAATCCTGAATATCATAAACTTGTATCGTATCCTGAATGACGCCAACAATATCGGCTTTTTTACCTTTTTCAATGACTGCCACATATAATTTCTTTTGATCGGGTGAAACAAGCAAGATATTGTTTGCAAAATTAATACTTTTAGCTAAACTAAATTGCGTTATTTGTTGCTGTGATACACTATCCAAAATAGTCACTTGGTGCTCATCAGCAATATAGCATGTTTTGGTATCTGCAGAAATTTCAATGGCTGCAATAGCAGCACCTCTGGTATGAAAAGGTAGTGTTGCTGCAATATGTTGTGGGTGTTTAACTCTTATATTTACACTTGCTTGTTGCCTAAAAATTTTATTACTAGGTAATTTAACAATCCCTTGTATGGTATAATTAGTTGCTGCGATTATTTTTGCACGATAACTTTTTTGATTGCCTGGCAACACAAGCGGCTGTGTTTGCCCCGCTGCAGTTAAGCGATATTCATCGAACTCGCCAAGCGCTTGCCAAGTTAAGATAAATTCTTCATTAAATGTAGCTTCCAGTTGGTTACTCATTTTATTATGTTCAACCGCTAAATTACGGCTAAAACAATTTATCTGTTCTAAATGTGGTTTTTTTACTCTCACTCTTTGTTGAAAAGCCAATTTTTGTTCGGCAATAACTGCTTTTGTTTGTAAATGCGTTAATACCACAACAAGTTGATACAGATTGCTTTTATCATCCTGTTGCGAAAGATTAGCCGGTACAGCAACTTCAATTTCATACAGATTTTTCCTTAAATTAGCGGCATTACCAACTATAATCGCACGGTTTTTAGTTGCATCACTATCATAAACAAAATTTGCATATTCAATATAATAATCGATGTGGTAACCTATGCTAACATTCTGTGGTGCATGCCAGCTCAGTAATACTTTTTCACCGTAATACGCAGCAATGGCTTCTTTTTTAATATCAGCCACAGCACTTTCATCTTCCTTTTCATCATCTTCTTCTGTTAAGCTTGCCTCACTTGTATCCTTACTAAGCGCAATACGTTGCTTTTCAAGATAATACCCTGCTGGAAAAATAGTAATATCGTGTTGCTGTTGTTCAGTTTTATTCCATGCTGTCCCATTATTAACGCTAATAGTTAATTTCATGGGTATAATCCCTACCTGCGAACTTAAGCTCGCTATCGCAATAATGATATCATTGTTATCATCGTTAGCATTTATTTTACTAAACATGAATTGCTTGTCAGATTGGTTATTTTGAATACTCGCATTCCAAAGTTTTTTATTTCTTTTGTCACTTTTCAGATCTTGGGCTAACGCTAGCCCTGTGGGAATTGAAAAATCAATATCATCACTGTTGGAAAAAAAATCATCTTCGCCAAACTCTTGATCAAAATCAGGTTGGGCTGCTTGCTGCAAGGTTGGAATCGCTATTACGACTTGTTGCACTTTTATTTTTTCTGCTAAATTTTTAATGCTTAGCTTTAAAAACGTTGCCTGCGCCCCTGCAGTAAAAAGGCAAGGCTGAGTTAAAGAATCAGAAGAAAATAAAGTAAGTTCATATTCATAAGCTGAACGCGGCTGGCTAAACATCATCACTGATCTCCAAATTTATCCTTAAAAGCAAAGTAACTATTCACCATGTAGATGGGAGCGCCCTGATCCCCGCTTTCGCGAGGACTGGCGTTTGGGCTATAAACGGCGAAAATCTTTTATCGAAATGCGAGACTTTATAACTTATAAACTGCGCTTTTTCAAAAATATTTTTGTAGTTGTTCACTAAATCTGAACGTTCTCGGTAAGTTCATCTTCAAATTTGTTTAATAGATACAATTAAGAACTATGGAAATATTCTCAATTTCACTTTGACTTAATTGTTTGCCAGTTAATTTTAGGATAATACACCAGAAAAATATAAATGCAAGCAGCGTACCCCACCTACCAGGGCTGTCCCACCTACTTGGTACAATCTGGAATCCAGTTGAGTCCAACAAAAACTCCAGCAGCTGGTCCCAGCTCGCAAACAAAAAACATTTAATGTCTCCCTGCACGTTTTCGCAAAAAAATCTTTTGCTGCCAAGAAATTATTGTGAAAAATGGTGCCGCAGGCTGTTTATGTAAAAGTGGTGATAATGTCTTCCATATCGCAGCAAAAAAAGTTAATGTCATAGATACCACTGCTGCTGGCGATTCGTTTAATGCTGGTTTTTTGGCAGCAAGAATTGCTGGCTATGACGCTAAAACGGCTTTGCAAAAAGCGCATCAATTAGCGGCTTTTGTGATCACTGAACGCGGTGCGATTATTGATCCGGTGAAACTACCGGATTTGGGGTTGAACTAATCCGTCATCACGAGTTCGAATATTTTGGCTGTCATTGCGAGGAGCGTGCGACGAAGCAATCTAGTCCGACGGATCTATCTAAATCGTATTAGCTTTTAAAATCAGTAACTATTCAGCAAATTTGAAGATGATTTTGCCGAGAACGTTCAGATTTGGTGATAGAAACGGCGAAAATCTTTTTGAGAAAGCGCAGTGTATGAGTTATACATGAGCATTTCGATAAAAGATTTTCGCCGTTTTTAGCCCAAATATGGCGTTCCCATCTACAGGGTGAATAGTTACTAAAATCATATCAAAAGGATTGTAATATGTTTCAAAAAATACCTGCATCGCTTAAGACTATCTTTGATATCTTATTCAGTTTTATACCTTGGATTGCTTTTAGTTTGCTGATCCGCACAAACAGCGTAACCTCAGAAATCATTGCAGCACAAGCGGCTATTTTTCTAACCTTGGTTATCAACTTTAATAAATTACGCAAAGGCTTTATCCTGGATTGGGGTACCTTACTTTTCTTTTGTGGTTTAACAATCGAACTATCGTTAAATCCAAATATGCCCTACTTACAAGATAGCAATATTATTTCCAATCTTGCGATTACCTTGATTGTTTTTATCTCTTGGGCAATCGGAAAACCCTTTACGCTGCAATACGCCAAACAAACCACACCTAGCTTTATTTGGCAAACACCTGCTTTCTTGCAAGTGAATAATACGATCACCCTTGCTTGGGGCATGGTATTCTTGATCATTACACTTTTACAACTTGCAACCAAACAAGCCTTAATCAACAATACATTAAGCATTATCATTGAAATTGCACTGTACATTTTCGTGATTAAATTTACCCAATATTATCCACAATTTTATAGCGCTAAACGCTATTGGGCATATCGTAAACAATTACAACCGCTGGATACAAAGTTTTTAAAAAATAATTTTACCCCTATTAAAAATGAAATTTTTGAAAAAAATTTAGTCATGACGGGCAGTTTGCCCGCTGATTTTTCAGGGATCTATATGCGCAATGGCCCAAATCCACAGTTTGAACCATTTGCTTATCAATTTCCGCTCGATGGTGATGCCATGCTGCATGCGCTTTATTTCGAACAAGGCAACGTAAGTTATCGCAATCGTTTTGTGCTAACACCTGAGCTGATTGCAGAACGCAAATACAATGGCGCGATTTATGGCAGCGTGACTTTTCCAATTAAACCTGATTTTAGATTATTAAACAAAGATTGCGATCCGCAGGTAAAAATTGGGGCTTTTATTCACATCATTAAAATTGGTGATGAAATTCTTGCCATGCACGAAGCCAGCCCTGCTTATCAAATGAGCGATCAACTACAAACTATCGCGAAATGGCATCCCAAAAATCGTGATACAATTATCCCTATTAACGCGCACACCCGAACCGATCCAATAACAAAAACACTCTACGCTATTACTTATAATATTGAAAAAGCGCCTTACTTAACCTTGTATCACTTTAATGAGATTGGAAATTTATTAGCTGAAGTTGCTATTGAAAAAGAATACCCAACCCTGATCCATGATTTCGTTATAACTGAAAATTTTATTGTGATCATTGATTCACCCGCAATTTTTGATCTGGCAGCGATTGTTGATAAGAAAAATATTTTACAATGGCAACCACAACGTGGCACAGCAATTGCGTTGATCCCACGTGATGACTTACAACAAAAACCACAATGGCTAAAAACCAAAGCATTTTTTGCCTATCATTACAGTAATGCGTATGAAAACGATGGAAAGATTGAAATGTTGTGTGCTTATTATGCTGGTCTTGAGACTTCTAAGACAGATGATTTCAAATCACAACTAATGAAAATATCAATCAACCTTAGCAATCAAAAAATTGATTTCCAAAATTTAGATGTGCCCAATTGTGAATTTTTACGGGTTAATGATCAATACCAAGCAAAACAAAACCGTTATAGCTATATGCTCGTGATGAAAGATGAGCATTTTTCACAATTAGTAAAATATGATAGCCAAACACAACAGGCAAGCTATCGTGATTTTACTGGTTATGATTTAAGTGAAGCAATTTTTGTACCAGCAAGTAACGCAACGGCTGAAGATGATGGGTATATTCTATTTTTTGCCTATCATATAGCAAGTGATCGCAGTTATTTTTATTTAATAAAAGCGCAAGATCTTTTAGGCGAACCACAAGCGATTATTCACTTACCGCAGCGCGTACCCAATGGGTTGCATGGGAATTTTTTTGCAACTCTTCAGTGAATTTAATGACGGGATCGCCGTCATTGCGAGCACGAAGTGCGCGGCAATCCAGGGTTAGGATCTTCGAT
>CAYGTS010000005.1:0-39198 GCA_964352905.1 uncultured Legionellales bacterium
CCAAATCTGAACGTTCTCGGTAAATTCACCTTCAAATTTACTGAATAGTTACATTGCTTTAATGAAAGCACCCAAGCTTATCTGTTAAAGTCTGGCCTCAACCATGGGATGAAAGTACTCGAAATCGGCTGTGGCAGTGGAAAAATGTCATGCTGGATTGCTAAGCAGATCGGTGACAGTGGTCGACTGATTGCAATTGATAATAATCAAAATCAAGTTAAGGCGGCACTTACTTTTGCAACACACAAAAAAATTAATAACGTATTATTCAAGTGTTTCGATGCTTATGACATCTCTAAATTAAATACAACATTTGATTTAATTTATTGCCGTTTTGTGCTTCATCATTTATCGCGCCCAAGAGAAGTGATTAACAATATTCACGCATTATTGAAACCAAATGGTATTGCTGTGATCGAGGAAGGTATTGTGAACCACGCATTTACCTACCCCTATAACATCGCTTTTGGTAATGAGCGCTTCGACATTGTAGACCACCATAACAATTTTGAGGGCGTACAGCGCGATGGTAATTTTGGTATTAAACTTTGGCACTCCATGCATAATGCTGGTTTCAATAGGTTATCACTCAATATTGTTTCACCTGCTTTGACGTCAAAAACAGAAAAAGCGATGCTAAGGCCTGGATTAATTGATAGTAAACAAAGTGTCTTAGAAGGTGGCCTCTCTGAAGAGGCATGGGAGAAACAAATGCAACAACTTGATCAGCTGATTGAGGATGAGTCCGCAATCATCGGCTTTTATCAAAGTGCCCAGGTAAGTGGCGTAAAAAGGCAACTCCGTGAAAATTAAATTAATGCCTTATAATTCAAACTGGCCTCACCTGTTTAACCATGAAAAGCAACTGCTGCTAGAGAAATCAGGTAACACATTTTTGTCTCACGAGGGCTGGCACAGAGGGAAGCTTAAAATTAGATTCAACTAATTTTTACTTAGATTTGTATGCTCACAAGATTCCATAGCATTCACAATATAAAAAAATACCCATAACACAAAGTGTTACGGGTATTTTTTTATATTGGTGGGGCGGCGGCCATAACATTATCTATCTAATTGATTGATAATAAATAATTATTTCAATGTGGTTGTTGAAAAAGCCCCCAAATAAGCCCCTGTTTTTGGAGTGTTACCCTTGGAATTGAACCAAATTCCATCGATTTGCTGTTCTTCTGTTCGCGAACAGCGAACGCCTGTGATATACTTTATTTATATCATTCAGAGAATAATACCATGTTAAAGTCACAGGATTGCGTTGTATTAATAAAGCTATTGGCAAATATCGGTATAGAGCTATCCCAGCGACAATTATCTGCTGCATTGGGGATTAGCTTAGCTGAAGTTAATGCAGGCATAAAGCGACTAGAAGAAGCGGGGCTATTAAGAAAAGATAAGCAAGGAAAACTTTTCCCTAATGTTCATGCAGCGGAAGAGTTTTTAATACACTCACTCAAGTTCCTCTTTCCAGGAAAATTGGGTGAATATACTAGAGGGACTCCCGCAGCAATTGCCGCCCCCATTTTTCGCGATAAAATCGCATTGGGCAATGACCCTATTCCCGTGTGGCCTGATGCAATGGGAGA
This sequence comes from uncultured Legionellales bacterium, assembly GCA_964352905.1. Lineage (GTDB taxonomy): Bacteria > Pseudomonadota > Gammaproteobacteria > JAHCLG01 > JAHCLG01 > CAYGTS01. Next base: position 1,602 of record CAYGTS010000005.1, read on the forward strand.
GGAGCGAGGTGTTGCGTTATTACCTATTCACCCTAATTTATCAAGAACGTTACGAGCAAACCCTGACTCCGCTTTTCATGAATTGCTTGTCTTAATTGATGTCATGCGCTCGGGGCGCCCACGTGAGCGTAACCTTGCAGCAGAACTTTTGAAGGAAAAATTAAATCATGCTGGATAATCATGTGAAATTGGCGAATCTAAGAATGTTAGAATTTGTTGCAACAAAATTAGGTGATATTCGAAACGATGTTGTTTTCTTGGGAGGATGTACCACAGGTTTATTCCTCTCTGATCCTCTTGTGCCAGATGTGCGTTATACACTTGACGTTGATTGTATCGTGGATGTTATTTCTAGGAATCAATACTATCAGTTAGAGAAAAAACTTAACAAACAAGGCTTCAAGAAATCCATAACGGAAGATGTCATTTGTCGTTGGTTTGATCGGATTGAATTACTCGAACAAAAATTAACTTCTATACAGAGTAAGTAACATGAAACTGGCATGGTTAACCGATGTTCATTTAAATTTCCTTGATGCAGATGAACGCAAAAGATTCTACCAAGAAATTATTAACACCAAATGCGAAGGTGTATTGATAAGCGGTGATATTGCAGAAGCGCCCAGTATCAGCAATATCTTACAGGAATTAGCGCTTTTTATTAAAAAACCGATTTATTATATTCTGGGCAATCATGATTACTACCGCAATCAAGTAGCAAGCGTACGTGATGAAATGATAGCCTTAACGGAATCTAATGAATATTTATTTTGGCTTCCCGCTTCAAACAAACCTATCGCATTGGATAATAACACATTATTAGTTGGTCAAGATGGTTGGGCTGATGGGCGTTATGGTGATTATACGAATAGCCAAGTTACGCTTAATGACAGCAGAATGATCGCTGATTTATTCCAAGCAAAAATACTCGGGCAATCACAATTGCTAGCCAAAATGCAGCAGTTAGCTGACGATGATGCGAGTCAATTACAAGCACAATTGAATCAAGCTGCAAAACAAAAACCTCAACAGATTATTGTGTTAACACATGTTCCACCCTTCACAGAAGCATGCTTGCATAAAGGTAAAGCAAGCGATGATGATTGGCTTCCTTATTTTGCCTCAAAAGCATCCGGTGATGTGCTGATGAATAGTTGCTCCAAGTATGCTCATATCGATTTTTTGGTGTTGTGCGGCCATACTCATGACAAGGCAACATACCGCCCGTTCCCAAATTTAACCGTGGAAGCTGGGCACGCAGAATACTTTAAACCAGAAATTCAAAAGATTATTTCTTTGTAGATTGAACAATGCAGTGATTCAAGACTTGTTACCAACAGGTTACTCGACAACTATTGTCCGCACTTTTAAATACATGTATTATGAACGTCTAATTTAAAATACATAATAATACTCATGCCTTTTAATTATCAGAAGTCAGATTCACAACGTAGAAACTCATTTTTTACCTTGCCAGAGCTTCAAAGTCCGTTTTTTCTAACAGACTCAGCTCCTTTATCAGGTGATCAGGGTGTCGTTCGGCTTTTTCGCAACGAGCAGGGGATGACACGGCGCGTTAAAAAGCCACATAATTTCAGTAAACAACTTAAAGGGTGTTCCGCAAACTTTGCTTATGATTATTATCAACGTGCTTATCCTGACGCCAGTGTCCAAGTGCAAATTTTTGATGATGGTGATTATCGCTTAGTTATGCCTGATTTTGGTGTCCCCATATGGGATATGGTAATTGAAGCTAATCCAGCATATGTTTTAAATTTACTTGGTAAAGTGGTGACTGAAATTCAACGAATTCATGGATTAGGCATAGTACATGGAGATTTATGCAGTCAAAACATCTTAGTTAATCGTGATGGCAATATTAGGATAATTGATCCTTATCAAAATCCCCAGCGCACAATAAAGAGCGATTTAGAAAAACTCAAAGGCAATCTGCGTTCATTAGCCGGATTAGTGTCAAAAGCTGCGGAAGTGAAAATGGAAAATGCTCATTATCAATATATTCTAGATAATGCTTATTCGGAATTTCATTTTTTTTGGCATACTACAATTGAAACTCCCACAATAACTTATCAATCTTTGTATGAAATTATTTCTCAGGCACGTGAGTCTTTTGCGGAAGAATCAATTTGGCCTGATGATAATGCCACATTAAGTTATGCTTTCCGAATCAAGTGCCATAAACTGCGGCTTGCAGGAATAACGAAAACAGGTTCCACTGCCACACATAGAATTTGCACAGATGCATTGGTAGATGAAGTAAAACAAACCGTATTACGCAAGCATATTACTGAATCCAGGGCAATCGAGATCTGCCAACAAACTCAAGAATTATTACAATCATTTTCAGGACAGCTACAGCCAAACCAAAGCATGAATAGTCAAACTCGATTACTCGACACATCCAATAGTCAAAAAATCGCGGATTATTTGATTCTAGCTCAAAGCTTAGAGCAAGGTAAAGGTAGTAGAAAGCCCTGTCGCAAGCTTGCGAGTCGAATGATTGTATTAGCCTTTGGCTTGGTCATTGCTAGTGCTACACTGATCACGACATTCGGCTTCATACCGTTGGCTGCTTCGATAGGGATTCTTTTTACAAGCTATTTTGTGCGCGGTGCTTGCAGTAAACCTAAATTACAGCAAGAGGCTGAAAAAATAGCATTATCAAGTTGTAAGTTAACTCAAGAGAAATGTCTTACTAAGCTTAAAATTGGATTCAACTAATTTTTACTTAGATTTGTATGCTCACAAGATTCCATGGCATTCACAATATAAAAAAATACCCATAACACAAAGTGTTACGGGTATTTTTTTATATTGGTGGAGGCGGCGGGAATCGCACCCGCGTCCGCAAATTCTCCACATAAGGATCTACATGTTTAGCTACGTCTATTATTTTTAACTGCTCGTTTCCCGACTAGCAGGGAAAGCAAACAGCGGTCCTCTTAAGGTTTAGCAGGCTAACGCGAGGCAAATCATCCTGCGAGTCTGTGTGTTATGACCCCCGCTTTACTCGCACAAACACAAGTAGGCGAAGGGAAGGCCGGTGTTTTTAAGACCGAAATGCTGTTAGGCTGCGATTAAGCAGCGATAGCAACATCACCTTCGTTATAGTCAGCTTGATTTGCAACTATATTTATATAGCTTGTTTTACGAGGTTAGCTACATCCTCGACATGCACCTTAGGCTTCGCAATCAACGTCGAAGCTAATTCGCCCCCGGTACTCACTATCACTACTAGTATAGCGTGTTTCTAGGAAAGTGCCTTACTTTACTCGAATTTAAGGATTTCTTCAATGAGTTTACGTAAATTTCATCTGCCTGTAGCTCATTCATAATATCAACTTTCAATCAGTTAACTGTTATAATCAAACTCTTAAAAACTTCCATAACAGTAAACAACATGTCAATTGCATTAGTTTGGTTACGTCAAGATTTACGATTACAAGATAATCCTGCGCTTTTTCAGGCTTGCCTTGAGCATGATGAAGTGATCCCACTTTTCATTAAAGATGATGATTTTGATTTGCAATTTGGGCAAGCGCAAGCGTGGTGGTTACATCACAGTTTGCAGGATTTGCAACACTATATTCCACTAGTTTTAAAATCAGGGCCTGCTAAAAAAATCATTTTGGAATTATGCCAACAACATAAAATCGATACCGTGTATTGGAATCGTTGTTACGATCCGTTTAGCATTGCACGTGATAGTGATTTAAAAAAACAGTTGATCGAAAAAGATATTACGGTTAATTCTTATAATGGCAGTTTATTATTAGAACCTTGGCAAGTGAAAAATGCCAGTGGCGATTATTACAAAGTATACACGCCTTTTTATAAATTTTATCTGCAACATTTTCAACCACGTGAATTATTAGCAACAGCAAAACCAATCTATAAAACTAAAATCAAATCTGAAAAGCTTAATGATTGGCAATTATTACCCAATAAACCCGATTGGGCGAGTGGTTTCGCTGATCATTGGCATGTGAGTGAAGAAGCTGCGCACAAAAAATTACAACTTTTTTTAAATGATCCGATTAATAATTACACGCAAGGCCGCGATCGCCCTGATACACAAGCCACATCACGTTTATCACCCTATTTGCATTTTGGGCAAATTAGCCCCATGCAAATTTGGCATGCAGTAACACAATGTGATCATGATCCAGCTATAAATTATAAAGCTTGTGAGAAATATTTAGCCGAAGTCATTTGGCGTGAGTTTTCCTATAATCTTTTATATTATTTCCCAAACTTAAAAACTAAAAATTTCAAAAGCGAATTCGATAAGTTCCCTTGGCAAAAAAATATTAAGGCATTACAAGCATGGCAAAAAGGTTTAACCGGTTTCCCGATTGTTGATGCCGGCATGCGCGAACTCTGGCAAACCGGTTACATGCATAACCGCGTCAGGATGATCACTGCCTCGTTTTTAATTAAAGATTTATTAATCGATTGGCGTGAAGGTGAAAAATGGTTTTGGGATTGCTTGTTGGATGCCGATCATGCTTCAAATACCGCGAGTTGGCAATGGGTAGCGGGCAGCGGTGCGGATGCCGCACCCTACTTTCGAATTTTTAATCCTATTTTACAAGGCGAAAAATTTGATCCGCAGGGTGATTATGTAAAAAAATGGATCCCAGAATTAAGTAAACTTGATAAAAAATATATTCACCAGCCGTGGCAGGCGCCCTTGGCAGAACTACAAAAAGCCAACATCATATTGGGTGAAACCTATCCTGCACCTTTAGTGGATCACAAAACTGCACGCGAACAAGCCTTGGTATTATATAAGAAATTAAAAGACTAAGTTTTACGACTTTTCATGATACGTTGTTTATCACGATCCCAATCACGATCTTTAGTGGTTTGGCGTTTGTCGTGTAGCTTTTTACCTTTGGCTAATGCGATTTCTAATTTAGCTCTACCTTTTTTCCAATACAGCGCCAGTGGCACAATGGTATAACCTTTGCGCTCAACATAACCAATTAATTTGGCAATTTCCGCACCGTGTAATAATAATTTGCGTGTGCGCGAAGGATCGGGAACGATATGCGTAGAAACTGATTTACAAGGGGTAATATGCGCGCCCAACAACCAAATTTCACTCTGTTTTATAATCACATAGCTTTCTTTAATTTGCGCACGACCTTCGCGCATGCTTTTAACTTCCCAACCTTCTAGCACTAAACCCGCCTCAAACGTTTGCTCGATAAAGAAGTCATGTCGCGCTTTCTTGTTTAAGGCAATGGTTTTATTTTCTTGCCCTTTTGCTGTTTGCTGCTTAGCCATAGTTAATTACTTACCTGATAAATTGGTGGCGATTATACCGCAAATTCACGCAAATAGAAAAATAGAACTTGCAATGATGTGTGATGGGCTGGTTAAATACGCCTAAATTAACTGAATGTATTACAACTATGGCCCATATCAGTCGAACCCTCATTGTTCCCTACAGCTGTGAAGAAATGTATCAGCTAGTGGATGGTATTGAACATTATCCGCAATTTATTCCGTGGTGCCATAGCTCGCAAGTGTTATCGCGAACCGAAGGTGAAATTAAAGCTACCTTATGTTTAGCGCGTGGCGGTATTAGCAAAAGTTTTACTACGTTAAATCGTAACCAAAAAAATAAAATGATTGAAATCGGCTTGGTGCATGGGCCCTTCAAACGGTTGCGTGGATATTGGCGTTTTGATAGCCTAGGCAGTGATACTGGCTGCAAAGTGTCTTTTGATATGGAATTTGAATTTGCCGGGCCATTAGTCAGTTTAGTATTTGGCCCCATTTTCAGCCAAATTTGTAATACCTTAGTCGATGCCTTTCACAAGCGAGCAATAGCATTATATGGTAACCGCAACCTTGATAAATGTTGAAGTTGTTTACGCTTCCACCACAAAACAATCGTTACTGGCGCTTAAGGTTCCAGAAAATAGCAGCATCAGAGAAGTGATTATTGCTTCAGGAATATTACAGCACTATCCAGAAATTGATTTAGCAAACTTAAGCGTGGGTATTTTTAGCAAAAAAACCAGCTTAGATCAAATTGTAAAGGCCGGTGATCGCATTGAATTGTATCGCCCACTGATTATCGATCCGAAAGAGGCGCGCAAGCAGCGCGCCCAGAAATCACAAGATTAGGGGTAACGTTGAATACTCACCACCGTGCCAGCATTATTAAAGAAAACCGTTACTAGTTTTTCCTGGCGCGCATGCATGTTTTTTTGCATGGTGTAAACGTAATCCCAGCGCGTTAAGCTAAAGTTATTATTCATGATCGGATCACCGAGCAAATTACGTACTTGTTCTTTACCCATGCCAACATGTAGCCTCGATAGCATTTCAGGGGTAACCACGTTACCTTGCTGAATATCATAAATATGGATTTGTGAAAATAAACTGTGGCAACCGCTCAAACTCAAGGATAACGGTAACATAATCATTAATAATAATTTTCTCATTGGTTATTCATCTCTGTGTGACAGGAAGCCATGATAACGTGAATTGCTGAGTGCTGCAATTCTAAAGAATGGCCACGCTTATGTTCTTGGTTACTTGAAATTTCTGTGTTTATTGCCCGGAAATAGTGTAAAATTTATACAATAGTGCATGATCGTGCTCTCAATAGCAAATCAAAATCTGAGCCAATAAAACTTGATAACAATAAAGTACTAAACTGGTTTAATCAACTTTTACCAGTAGCACAATTTTTGGTTTGCTTATCTCTAATCGGCGCTTTAATTGTTAGCGCTGCTTACATAACAAATAAGATGAATCCGCAAACTGCAGCAAGAACGACTCCGGCTCCTGGCCGCTAAAATTGCAACGCTAATGCTCGTTATGATACTGCGCTTTAGCGCAGCTCGTTAAAATCGTTTGCAAACTAGTCTTCATGCTGGGATAACCAATATCAGCAATTTTCCATTGTGACCCTTGTTTAAGCAACGTTACAACCACTTGCGAAGACGGATCGAATTTTAAATCAACTGCAACCGTTGCCTTATCTTGCGTTTGCGAGACTTTACCAATCACAATTTGCTTTGGAATATCTTGCGCATTTAATACAACATCAAAATCACTAATACAACCAGGATCATCATCTGTCGCATTTTTTTCATCATTGGCTTTTTGTTTTTCGATTTGCTGATAAAAAGAGGGAACAAAATACGCCGCCATTAATTTTTTATGCGCCGCATAATCTTCAGTTGCAATATACTGTTGATAAAATTGCTCAGCAACCGCTTGTGGTGTCACAGTGCTTGCAAACACATTAAGTTTAAGCAGGAATAATCCTAAACTCAAACATAACAAAAAAATTTTTTTAAAACTAATTAACATACTTTATTCCCTCTCATTAAATTTTAGCGACTTCTTACCCAACGATAACGAATCGTTTCATCTTTTAAATTGCCCCAGCCTGTCCACATTTCTTTTAAAACTAAATTACCTTTCTCTTTTGAAATAACCCTGTATAAAAATACGCGTGGCGCACATCTTCTGTTTGCATCAGAAGGCACTAACTGAATAAAGGCAAATACATGTGGTGATACTTTTTTAAGACGCATCTTAGTAGGCGACTGGCATTGTGACTCATCATACCAGTTAACAGTATTATCAGCATTGAACGAAAAACCCGCACAACGCGAACCAACCATGATATAACGACCTTGCGTGTTATTGTTGTTAGCATAGCGGTTATGAGTATAGCGACCATGAGTATAACGATCGTATGAACTTGCCAATGTAGGTACAGCAGTAATTAGCATTAGCGCCACCAGCAGCGTACGGAAATTCATAAATACACCTATTATTATTTAATTAAATGTTGAAACGCGCAGTGATTCTATAGCAAATTTACTTACTATGTAAGCTATGCAAGTAATTATTTTCGCTAAGGTTGCCACAGACTGGGCAAGTGATGTAAATTATCATTCCCAAGAAGATGCCGAAGTAGCTCAGTCGGTAGAGCAACTGATTCGTAATCAGTAGGTCAGCGGTTCGATTCCGCTCTTCGGCAGTGGAAAACCTTTGATTATTCAAGCTGTTACAAGCATCCATCCCACCATTTTTCTTTGCCACAATAATCATTGCGTGAGATTTGCGTGACGCTTAAGTTAAGCGTGCTATGCAGTTCTGCAAATTATGCGAGCTAACCTGCTTGTCGCAATTTCAACAATGTTAATGTTGCACCACTACTTCCTTCGCACGCTTTATTTGCAGCAGCAATCAAGTTATGAATTTCCGCCGCCGAATAATGCGTCGTAATTCTACCTGAACGATGGCCTAGTAAATCTTGTCGATCTTCAAAGCTCACACCTGCCGCACGTAAACGCCGTCCAAAAGTATGTTTCAAATCATGCACGCGAATATCAGGTAACTTGGCACGCATGCGTGCGTTTTTCCAAGCACTGTTCAACATATTCTGCGTCGGCTTACCTTGAAAGGTGAACACGAATTCACTGTGAATGCCGCGAACACTTTCAATCACCGATTGCGCTACACGATTTAATATCACCAAGCGATCTTCACGATTTTTAACACGTTCTCCTGGAATAATAAAAACCGATGAATGATCATCGAAGCGTATTTCCCATTGCCAACGTAAACCACATACTTCACGATTACGACAGCCTGTATTAACGGCAAACAATGCCATCTTTGCAAGATGTTGCGGTAATTCCTGAAATAAGTGACTTTGCTCAGTAAAGCTTAATGGATAAGGTTTGCGTTTATCATGTTCAGATAACAATTTAATTTTAGGTGCATGAGCTAGCCAAGTTAATCCATTTTCATCCAACCATTCACCCGCTGCAAGATTTAAAAGATGACGCACAGTTTGTAAACCGTAATTAATCGTACGGTTTTTTACGCCATCTTTTTGCCTTGCTTTGATATACGGTTGCAAGCTACCCATATGAACCGCTTCCAGGTTCAAATCACCAATAAATTGATCTAACACCTTAAGCCATAAAGCATCTTCTTTAATACTCGCTTTGTGTTGATTCTCGATTAAATATTTTGTAGCAGCCTCACGAAATAAACGCTTTGGCCGAACACCATAAACAATCGCCTCTCTTAACTCTTCAACACGGTGTATTAAAAATTTTTCGGCTTCATCGAACGAACTTGTGCCAGTGCTTTGGCAAATTCGTCTACCGAAGATTTTTTTATCAATGACCCAGATCCCGTTTCGCAACTGGAGTCCGGGGATTTTCTTTTTGCCCATGAATTTCTCCTCGAAATCGCTGGGCGTCCGTTGCAGTGCTTATAATGATCGACCCATTGATCTAAGTCAAGCCTGTCAAAGGCAATGCCTTGCTTGCCAATCGGAATCGCCATTAAATGCGGACGCACTTCTTGATTAAAGCGATTAATATCCATGCCAAGATAGGAAGGTATATCACGTAAGCGAATAAGACGGGGTTGCATAATAGACTCCCATAGCGATAAAAGGTTGGAAGTCCTGGTTTAATTATTATCCTGAGTGTAAAACTGTAGCATTGGGGAATAAGGTTGTCAATAACGAAGAGAATAAATTCTCGTTAATGATTGTAGTATTTTTAAAGGAGGTCGTATCTCTGACCGTAGATCATTCCTTGCCCGAATTCTGCCTGAATCTTGCCCGAATTCTGCCTGAATCTTGCCCGAATCTTGCCCGAATTAGTCTAAGATATTGATTTCCCAGAGTGTATTTTTTCCTTGACCAACTTGTTTTATGACATGTTCTTGCTGTAAAGCTAATAAATCTGATTTTATAGTTCTAAAACTGACAGCAATACTAAGCTTATGATGGATTTCCCGTGCACTTAAGCGGCCTTGATTAGTTAATAACGCAATAATTTTTTCTTTTCTTTCTTTAGGCGTAAGGCCTTTAATTAAATGAGTTTGTGATGGATCTTCACTTGATGGTGAGATACCAATTGATGTTTTAAATTTAAAGGTAACTGATAAGCCACCAAATTCTTCTTTAAATTCTGGATCAGGTAAGCCATCTTCCCTACAAAGATTGATCATTTTATTCGTGCCTGTACCCCAAGTTTCTATCAATTTCATTGAGTGGAAAACCCTCGCAATCAATGGATTTTGTGCCCAAGAAAAATGATTTTTTGATAAGTCTTCAATCGTAAGCTGTTTGGGTAAGGTACCATTATTCCAAATTACCATTTTGTCATCATAAATTGCTAAGGTAATTGAACCAGAATGAACCGAATAATCTCGGTGTGCAATGGCGTTGACTAAAGCCTCTCTTACAGCAAGCATGGGTAACGTGGGTTTATCAATACGTTCAAATTGATTTTTATCAAAAAAGCTACTAATCAATAAATGTTTTCGGATAAAAAGATCGGCCTCATCAAGCATGGTGATAGCATTGGCATAAACATGCTTGCTATCAAGCATTTCACCAAACTTGTCTTTACCTCTAAACCTTGCCATTTTAATGACGCATTGTGGTAAATTCAAAGCCTCTTCTTTTGCAAATAAAACGACTGCAGCATTTTTAACTTGTTCGCCTTCAACTAGGGTATACCTTGCTAAAATATCATGGACTTTAGAGTTCAATGCGCTCGCAGGAATGCGAGCTTTATCAACAGCAATAGCTACAACTTGATAAATTTTTTCATGGTCCAATGAATTTAGATCACACTTGTCATTTATTTGTGACTCCCATGAATGATTAAGCTGTCCTCTTGCAACGATCATTTGTTCATATTGGTGTTGTGTAATTCTTGTTGTAGAACTTTGATGACGTTGATAAGGTCGATGATCATAAATATAAGGTGCATGGCTACCTTTTTTTACTTCAAGTACAATCACTTTTTTGTTTTTTTGGTAATTAATATAATGCACATTTAATTGTGTCGCTGGTTCAATTTTTGATATTTCTCTAGCGATTTCACGTTTAGTTTCATCTGAAAATGTTTGGCCGACTATTTTACCGGCATCAGTCACACCAATTAGAACGATACCGCCAGAACCATTTAAAAAAGCGCAGACCGTTTCAAAAGCAGCATGAAGCTGTGCAGTAGATTTTTTAAACTCGAGTGTTTCAGACTCACCTTGAGTAATTAGCTTTTTTAATGCTTCGATATTCATTTTGATTGATTATTGCATCCAAATAAATGTTTTAACAAAGGAGCATATGACATGACCATGGCTAATGTTAGCGTATCTAGTCGCAAATTAGTATCATTAGCCATGATTTTTCATGCATATAGGAATAGCTCAAGTTAAATTAGGTTAAACGTTTAGAAAATACCTGATTCAAGCATACCCATTATGAGATGTTGAAAGGTTTGATCATCTTTATAAAGGTTATATAAAAATAAAATACCTAAAACATTACTTAAGGCATAGATTGCCCAAGATCCGTCTTTAATATTGCAGAGCAACCTAATCCAATTATTAAAATAATGTTTTACACTATGTGTCACAACCTCTGAACCAGCCGCTGCTAATTGGATAGGTGCAATTAATTCCAGATGATCTTGCAAAACAAGGTAAATTATTTGTACAAGATTTATGTGACTAATATTTGTTTTAAGTAACGGCTCTATTTTATCCCTTACAAGAGATGTTGATACTTGTAGGGTTTTACAAGCTAAAATTTCTTTTGATTTATAGTGAAAGAAAATACTGGACTTTGTTAACCCCAATTGACTAGCTATAGCTTGAAATGTAACGCCATGATAGCCATTTTGAACAAAAAGCTTGTTAGCAATCTGCAAAATGACTTTTTTCGTCTGTGTGCGTGATATAATGTCATGAGACATTGCATGATCTCCTCTTTAGTGGTCATGTGATGTTTAGTGGATCATCGGTGCGTCAACACTGATGATTCACGCTAGGAATAGTGACTGTAGCTCAAAAATTGGAACTTATCAAGTAATTTATAATGTAACTTATTATTGTTTTTGGTGATAACACATTAATTTGTTAATATTCCTCATTGTCAGTAAGCAAGATTTTGGATCATCATGTCAAAAAAGTATACACCTGAGCAAATTAGACTATTACTGTCGCTTTATAAATCAAAACAAACTAAAACGGCTATAACCAAGCGCTATTGGAAACTCTCTGCTGATCTTCGTGAGCAGTTGATAAAAGAATTAATTGATGATGATTTAATCTATTCTGAACGCTGCCCTACACCTGACTCAAGAAAAACGCCCACTTATTATTTCATTTCTCTGCAGGGTCAAAAATGGGTGAAATCCTATTTGCAACATATTCAAGGTGACTAAAGAGCTCACTATAATTTTAAAGAGAATTAATCCTCAATAATTATTGACAATTCATTCAAAAAATCACAAAATAGTTAAACAGGGCCTGAAGTAATCTTACTGCAAGATAAAGGGCGGTTCCGCTTAAGCTTCAAGTCCCTGAAAGAGATGAAATTTTTGAAGGACTTTTTGTAATTTAGTTAGGATTTTATGGCCCTAATTTAAGTTGCTAATACTATACAGCAACTGTTGTTACAAACGAGGTCTTTCATGCGTCAACAACATGAGATTAAACTCAAACCCACTCACATTCGCACCGAAAAAAAACCAGTGACCCGGCGGCGGCGTTATAAAATGGCTGATATTAATGATCCGCTTTATGGCTGCGGCACTTTCTTTTTGGCACGCGAATACCAACAACGCTGTGTGGTGAAAGTTTCCTATATTAAAAATGGCCAATCGCGTGCCTGGGCAGCGCACGGTGATTATTTGCAACGTGAACACGCACAAACACCCGGTGAACGAGGTTTAGGTTTTAATGCGGAACGCGACGATATTAATTTGAAAGAATTATTACGTGCATGGCAAAAAGCCGATGATCCGTTGCTGTTTAAAATTATTGTGTCACCCGAAAACGGTTACAAAATGGATCTCCACCAGCACGCAAAAGATTTAGTGCAACAAATGCAAATTGATTTAGATACAAAATTAGAGTGGGCAGCCATTGATCATCACAATACCGATCATCCACACTTGCATATTGTGGTACGGGGTCTTGATGAAAAAGGTAAAGAATTACGTATTGAATCAGGCTATCTTAAACAAGGTATTCGAGAACGTAGCCAAGTGTTTGCAACTAAAGAACTGGGTTTCCAATATAATCGTGACCTTATTCAGCAACGCGAGCAGCAAGTTGAACGCGATCAAGTCACTAAAATTGATTATAGTTTACGCCATCGTGCTAATGATGACGGTGTGATTTCGTTTAAACAAAAAGTGGCGGATAATGCTATGGCGCGAGAGTGGCGCTTACAAGAAATTGCACGCCTAAAATATTTAGCCACGATGGATCTCGCCAAACAATTAGAACCGAAAGTGTGGCAACTCAGTCCACAACTAGAAAACACGCTGCATCAATTAAAATTTGAAGACAGCATTGTTGAAGCACGTGCACGTCATGGTATTGAGGTGACATATCGTGAAGAATTAAAGCCAACTCAAATTGAAGAAGATAGCCCACTTACCGGAAAAGTCGTGGGCATGGGACTCGAAAATGAGCTTTATGATCAACGTTATTTAATCGTCGAAGGCACCGACGGTAAAGCCCATTATCTACAAGCTAGTAACAACATGGTTAAGCAACACGATGAAGGGATTTATCGTAACGGTGATGTTGTCACTATTTCGCGGAATCATTATACGCGTGATGATGATACACAAATGAGTTATTTACGTGTTGATAGCCATGGCGATCTCGATCATTTAAAACAAGCTCTTTACTCAAAACTCGATGATGACACGCTCGATTTTGTCAAAGCAACCGGTTGCGCACCACAGCTATTACATCATGAAAAGTGCTTTGGGCATGAATATGCGGAAGCTATGGTCGAGCGTTTTAAAGAATTTAAAGAGGCTGATTTATTTTATTTCGATCACGATGATGGCAGTTATTGGCTAGTACCAAATTGGGAAGAACGTTATGAATGGTTAATTGATGAGCGTGAGCAAGTGCTTAAGTTAGATCGTGAACCAGAGCATGATTTAGAATTCGAACAAAAACGTGACTTGGAAATTAACCGCGAAATCGATCGTGATTTGGGGATTGGTTTTTGAACAAAATGACTCAAAAAGGTTGCAAAAATACCCTGCTAAATTTGCCTGGTTAAATTTGCCTGCTAAATTAAGTAGGTAAATTTGATCACCTAAATTTACCCTATCAAAATCATCAAGGCTTTTTAGGGTATGAATTTAATCATCAAATAAAAAAAGCCACAGTGATCCGCAATCACTGTGGCTAAAGTTGCAAGCACAATGAGATCATTTAATTCTTATTGTTTGATCTCTTGCTACTTACATTATTGAGAAGCTTGCACTCTTGCTGATTGAGTTCAGGCTAAGCTCAACTTATTTATAATCCAACTCCTTAAGCCGCAGAAGCTGCAACAGAGTTTAAAACCGGAACTGGCATTAGCGTTATTGGTGTAGACATTGCTATCTGATAAGCTAATGCTGAATTACGTAATTCGCGCAAATACCGCGCATACGTATGCTTGTTTGATAGTTGTGCAAATTCTTCCGATGACTTGATCGGCTGTAATTTTTTAGAGAAAAAGGTATCTACTCACCCCGTTAGGCCAGTATTTACCAAGAACGTTCAGATTTGGTTGATAAAAACGGCGAAAATATTTTTGAGAAAGCGCAGTTTATGAGTTATAAATGAGCATTTCGATAAAATATTTTCGCTGTTTTTATCGCCAAATCTGAACGTTCTGGTAAATATAAAGCTAAAGGGGGTGAGCAGATACCATTTTTAAATGTTTAATCGCCGCAGCAGCTAAGCTTTTAAAAAAAATCAATTTATGAACATCTTTAAAAACTTTTGTTTTAGCGGATTTTTCTGAAAGTGCATTTTCAGTATATAGATGTGCTATAACAATGGGGGTTTCTTTGACAGATGTGCGCTGAAGTTTTGGTTTTGAAGAAAGGATCCCTTTCAGGGTAACCCTGTTCATAAAGTTTGTCATAGTGAATTCCTATCATTATTTTAAAAGTGACAACTATTTTTGAGACTTATTTATTCTGCTTTAATGCCATCAATAAAGTTTTCTCTTCTTCAAAAGCACGCTTTAATTTTTGTTCTTCATCAAGAATAGCTTCTTGAAGTATGGTGATACGTTCAACATGCAAATCAATTTTTGAACGAGTATGCTTAATTTTTTGCAGTAATAATTTTCGAGCGTTAAATGATGAGACAAGCATCATAACGATATGATAAAACCAAATAACAGGGTTTAAATTAACTAAAAAGGGGGTATTCATTATCCTCTTCCTTATACCAATTATTCCTATTGGAAGTTCCTATATGGTAAAATCATACTTGAAGGCTATTATGCCTGTCAATTATTTTTTTCTAGTAATGCAGTCTAATTAAACCTTCCATACTGTCAGTGAGATAGCTATTATTAGGCAACAAATATTAACCTTGAAATTGAGAGTATGGAAAAAGAACAAGTTGTTACCATCCTTGCTGAAAATTTGCGCAAATTCATGAATCAGCGTGGCATGACGAATATGGCACTTGCAAAACGCTGCAATGTCTCGAATGGTACAATTAGCAAAATTACAAATGGCTTGATGAGTATCACGATTCCAATGGCGGTTAATCTTGCTAACGGTTTAGACATTAGTCTTTATGATTTGCTGGCGGGTCTTGCCGAAAATCATGAGCAGTACAAAAAAAGAAAACCGATCTTGGATCAAGCTGAATCAATGACAATTGGTATTTTATCCATTCACAACAAACGGATTACTTGTATTAAAGATCATACCGGAAAAATCATTGGCACATCTGAATTAGCAACAGGTTTAGACTTGACTGAAACTGCTGGTAAATTATTAAAATTAATCAAAGAGTCTATTGATTTGGCGTTAGCTAAACAAACTCAATATGATTATAAACAACAAAAAAATGCTAAAATAAATTTGATTATGCAATCTTACGAATTTGAAAATACTCGTCATCGTTTTATTTTGTTTGCCAAAAAACACTTCAAATCAGTCATGTTATTACCTGATTGGGAATTAACTTATTTGGCGGCATTTAACAATACACCCGGAATTTCATTGATTGTTGATAAAGGTGTTTCGCTGTCTTATTTGCAGCATGACCAATTAAAAAAATTGGGCGGTTGGAAATTTCCTTTATATGATTTAGGGGGTGAAAATTGGCTTGGCGTTCAAACCATCCGCCACACGATTGAAGCAGTTGAAGGTTACATTCCAATGTCAGAGCTTGCGAGTATGGTTTTAGCAAAATTTAATGGCAAGATCGAACGTGTTGTTGAAGTGTGCTTTAAAGGTACAAAAGATGCCGATGTTTATTGTCTGTTTACTGAACTATTGCTACGTTGTTATTTTGCGCATGATCCTGCTGCTAAAGCGATCATTACCAAAGGTTGCCATGCCATTAAACGTCTCATTAATCGTGCAGACGAAATTATTGGCAAAAAATTAGCGATTTCTTTAACAGGCTCATTAACGGATATTTATACGCCATTTCTCGATGCTGATCGTTTGCTCGTGTCTTCAAGCCATGCTGAAAAAGTAGCATTACTAGCTTCGTTATCGCCTGAACAATTATTAGATCATGTCTAATGCTAATAATATCAATGCGATAAAGAGTAAGACAAAGCTAATAACATAAGTATAACGGTACTTTACCACTCGCATACTAGCTTGATCGTGCCATAGACCCCAAGCTTGTGAAGTAAAAATGATTGCTAGCATAAACATTGGCCAACCAACCACTTGCTGTTGATGTGATAATAAGTTCATGCCTGTACTGTAAAGTGCTAATGAACCTGAAAATAAACAACCCATTAAAATAATCAGTAAACCTTTACGAATAAGTTCAGGCAATGAGTTATCAATAGTTTGATTTACTACCTTATGTTTGGCGCGATAATAAAACCCAATGATCATTGGAATTGCGGCGAAAAATAAAAAAGGTGGCCACATCCAAAATGAGTTAAAACCAAAGCGAGTTGGCCCATTAAAGGCAACCACGACAAAAATACTATTTTGTAGACCGCTGGTTAAACCGGTAAAAAAAGCAAATATCCAACCCCAGTGATGTTGGGTGGCAACTAATTTTTTTTCAGATATTTTATAATGCAGCAATAAACTTCCTATAATCAAGAAAATTGCCATGATAATGAAAATACCTGAGGTATGAAAAAGAATGCCTTTATAGGCAGCAACAAATAGCGATCCAATTGTTACTCCTAAAGACAAATTAATGGTAAAGGCTAAGGCAATGCCAATTTGATCAATTGCATAAGCAAAAAAAACTTGTCCAATTCCAAAAATAATACCACCACATGCAATCAGGATCAGTGTCGAAAAAGGTAACGCATTATATTGTGTTAATGTATCTGGCAATAAAAAAGACAAAATAACCCAGGGAATAATGCCAATCCCAACAAAACTATGTAAAAGCCAAATTTTTTCCATGCTATGCTGTCGTATGAATCGTGCGGGAATAACAAATGATCCATTCATTATGCCTGCCATAATTAATATGAAAATTGTTGATGAGCACATAATTCATTTACCTGCTGTAATAAAGCCTGCCAATCATTAACGATATAATCCGGATGTAAGGCTGCTAAAGATTGATCATCATAAACACCTGTGTTTATAGCAATCATCGTTATATTTGCTTTTTTAGCCATTTCAATATCAACTTTTGCATCGCCAACATAGCAACAATTGTTCGCGTTAATATTTAACGCTTGCATAATATGTAACAGCATAGCTGGATTAGGTTTGCCTTGATTTTGAAATTCATCCCCACAACAGCTAACCTCGAAGAGATCTTGCAATTGGTGATATTGCAAGGCAGAAGTTAATTCTGATCGTGATTTAGACGTAGCAATAGCTAATTTAAAGTTATTTTCCTTCAATAAGGTTAACACATATCGCGCATACTTAAAAAGAGGCGCTTGGTGTTCATCATGTTGCATCAAGCGGTGAAAGTCAGCTGCTAATAAATCTAACAATGTTGATGATGCCTCTGGGAAGCAACTTACCAGTGCTTCTTCTCGAAAAGGCTGCCCCAAGACAGCCTTTACCTGTTGCAAGGTTGGTAATGATAGTTGATATTTTTTTGCCAATAGTTGTTTAACTTGCGTAATTTTAGCCAGTGAATCAACAATAGTCATATCCCAATCGAATATTATGGTATTAATCATAGTAATAACATTTCTTGTTGTTTTAAAACTATTTCCGGATTATCGTGAGTAATTAATTTTATTTCTTGCTCAGTTAATCCAATGCTCAACATATTACTAATTTGCTGATAAACAGTTTGACTGCCAGCCGCAACAATATCATCTTCTTGATATAACAACGTTGAGCCTGTTTTGAAGTGTAACATTCTACCTGCTAAGCGATGACTTTCGATCGAATCGGTCATCATAAGCATATTCTCTGCGCCAATCAATTCTACAGCTTTTTTTACGATAGCAAGATCAACATGTTCACCATCAAAATTTTGACAAATTTTTACATGACCTTGACGCGCATAACGGATCATAGTTGCAGGCACAGGGCCTAGCTTTTCGCTTAAATTATCTAATGTCCAGGAATCTAATTTTAAAGATTCAATCGCTTCATCACGCATTGCTTTTTCTTGTGGCGTGCGCCAAGCATGTTTAAAGTTCAAAGGCATATCATTAAAAAGATGATCAGTAATCGTTACTTTCCCATGGTGTGCTACAATATCAAAAATAGTTTGTAAGGCGCTCGCACTTGCTTTTGGATCATTTTTATTAAAATGACCTGCCGCTGGTAAGACATCGCCAGATAATAATGTCTCAATAATCCAAGGTAATGTTAAGTTATTGCTATTTGCATATGATGGCAAAACAACATCTGGCGATAGAATAATGTAGCTTAATCCATATTGGCCACACTCGGCTAACTGCTGCCATTGCTGTTTATTGGGTACCCAAACTGTGCTTTTAGGTGTGCCACCAATACTGCCTAGCAAAGGACCCTCAAGACCAAAACCAGCAATATGCTGATAGCGGCCGCGATCTTTTTCTTGTGAAAACCGCTTCATCAGTCTAATAAAGTGTTCAAAGTCAGTTTGGTGTAAATATAATGTTAAGATGCTGCAATGTTGATAGCACGCTAAGGTTGCCTCAATTTCGTCTAAATTGAGTTTCGTAACTTCTGTAAAATCAAAACTTCCTACGCCATGGCAATGGAAATCAACAGCATTTAAAGCCAACTGCTATACCTGCTTAGAAACAGGCTTTATCGTTATCATAGTATTTCTCCAAGATTCAACTCAGATATTAAGGAAATAACGGAGTTGATACAATCATTACAATAAAATGCCATAACCTGATTGAGATTTTTGCTATATGCGATAGCTAGAAATGAATAGGTTAGATGACAATATCAAACTAAAACCTTTAGAATGCCTGCTAAGAGTGATACACCCTAGTTTTTTAGAAGTGGCTGATTATACCTCGTTAGCGTAACGAGCGGAACTGAGTTTAGCGACGTGTTGAAGATAGCCTGTATTCAGTACTCTTCTTGAAGCGTTATTTACAGATGTTGTGTTAAACATAAAATCACTGCATAAAGCTAATAAGAGAATTAATTCATGGTAATGATTATTGTTCAAGAAATTTTAATTTTCTCAACTTTTAAAAACATTGGATGAGCTACAATCCTATTAGTTAACTGCCGTAACTTTTGACAACACTTATCAAAGCTAACATCATTTTTGTCAAAAACCATAGAGGCTATAAAGTTGTTATAGTTTTCGATCCAAATAGGATCTTGTACCAGTGTTGTAATTGAATATTGAATTTCTTGAAGCGGATCATCAATATATTCATGATGTCTTTTAAATTTAAGTTGATCTCGCTTGATCGTTTCGATAGCTAATAAGAAAAAATCCTCTGTTACATCGGAATGCAGCGTGATTGCATAAAGATCGTAGAGGTGACGTACTAATGTTTCATCCATAGGATCATGTCCTCTTGCAATAGCAGCAATACGTCGTGTCAGTGCAACCCATTTTTCTGCAGCTGTTTCCATAATAGCAACGCAATGAATATTTTCATTACTATTGGTTTCGTCTGGAAAAATATCAGCTGTGATACTTGTAATGGATTTTATCTCTGAGGGTAATCTTGGGTAAGCCAAAGTAAACTCCAATTGAATATGCGGCTTTAAGTGCTGATGCTGTTCAAAAGAGGCTGGAAATTCCAGGAAATAAACGATATAACTGTTATTATCACGTGACTTAATATTATTTTCATTAACTTCAAATCCTACAAGCTGTAAAAGGCTTGTTATTTGATTTCGAAAATCGCGTAATTTCCTGCGTTGCTCTGAAGAAGATAAAAAAGGCCTTTTAGGCACAATTTTAAAGTCGATATCTTCACTCATCCTAGCAATAATTTTATGTGCTTTTGCTAAACAAGTGCCTCCACAAAAAATTAAATCAATTTCAGGGTGATTCATTTTTGCAATGGTATGAATAGCTTTTGTGACAAAATGATCTTTTTCAAGTATCGAAAAATCAACCAGACCAAGCACATGACCTGCTTCAATAATAGTTTGTCTTTCTTGATCTGATAATTTATTCATAGCGCAACCTTAAGTTATCAACGCCTATTTCACGACGTAATCGATTTTTCAATTTGATGGTTGTGAATACGGGAATTTGTGTCGAGCGACCTAAATTATAATCTTGATCAAGCTTACCTAATTCCCAGTCGATATTAAGACGTGACAAAGCTTCTGTAAAAATATCCTTTGGATTACCATTCAGTATCGCTTTATTTAAACGTTGCGAATAAGTTGCCTTAGCAAAAACGCCGTAACCAATCTTAATTAACTTTCCTGCAATAGCCAATTTTTTTAAAGCACGTGATACTTGTGTTTTATCAGCAAGATCGAGCAGATCACGGCACAGCACAACTTGACCGCGCGACGCTGTAATGCGCTGCTCGATTTTATAGCACAAGCTATCCTGATATTTCACTTTCATGATAAGGCCACTCAATTTAATTGGCGTAAGAACAAAAGATTGCCAAATGTTGACTATTAATAGTATAGCATATTCTGCCAAATGTTGACTATTAATTTACGCTATAGTGTTGGTAACATGCTAATTGTCCGGTTTAAGTAACACGGAAATTGTCCGGTATTAGAATAGCCTGATTTTAAAGAAGAGAGAAATCAGGCATGACAAAAATCAAAGTGTTACAGGAGATCAAACGAATGCGATTTGAAGATTTATTCAATAGCTGGACAGAGAAGCGTTTAACGCAACAAGAAGCAGCAATGATGCTGGGAATAAGTGAAAGGACATTTAGGCGTTATTGCCGAAGCTATGAAGAGCAAGGTTTATTAGGAGTAACTGATAATCGTCTAGAGCGCAAAGCATCGAATGCTGCGCCGGTTGATGAAGTAATGTCATTAATTGAGCTATACGAAACAAAGTATAGCGATTTCAGCGTTGCGCATTTTTTTGATAAATATCGAGAAGAGCATGTAGGAAAACGCAGTTATAATTGGGTAAGATTAAGTTTACAAGAAGCAGGCATTGTAAAAATTAGCAAGAAACGAGGTACGCATAGACGCAAACGCGAACGCTCACCAATGAAAGGGATGTTATTGCACCAAGATGGATCAACTCATGAGTGGGTGCCAGGTAAACATTGGGATTTAATAATCACAATGGACGATGCAACGAGTGACGTTTATTCTGGATTTTTTGTTGAAGAAGAAGGGACAGTAAAGCCTCCCTTTAACTGCTCCAAGCCTTGTTTTTTCCATTTATTAATTTG
This sequence comes from uncultured Legionellales bacterium, assembly GCA_964352905.1. Classification (GTDB taxonomy): domain Bacteria; phylum Pseudomonadota; class Gammaproteobacteria; order JAHCLG01; family JAHCLG01; genus CAYGTS01. The sequence continues at coordinate 23,440 of CAYGTS010000005.1, forward strand.
GGTCGCATGAACGTCATATTTTGACGAAATTTGCGCTAACGTTAATTCTCCACGAATAGCCTCTAGCGCAACTTTTGCCTTTTCTGACGCTGTGAATGTTTTACGTTTCGTACTCATCTTGCCTCCTCATGATCGGCAAGAATTATATCTTATTTTAACCCCTAATTTGGTCTAAATTTCGTGGCCCACTTCAGAGCTGTCAGCTTATTTCAAATATTCAGCGGAAATACGACGCCTCATTTACACGACGAATCCCATTGAGGGATTTCACCGTCAAGTGAGAAAATATACCAAATCAAAAGGCTCCTTTACTGTGATTATCAGCGCATCAAAGAAAAATGCTATCAACCGATGCAGAACTGGGCACTCATTATTTCACAGCTCGATATTTTTTCGAAGGTCGTTTAAAAATTGAGTTGTAATTTTAAGGTGACACAGTTAGGCGAACGCTCTCGTGAAAAATGACCAGATTTCACCGACTACATTAGCAGACACGATTTATCTTGGCGTAATTCATCATCGCTAGGAACGGTTTCGGGTGCATAACGATGAAAAAATCGGCTTATCTTGTAAGAAGAGGAGATCCGAGCCTGTGCTAGTGGATGCCCTTGTTCAGCAGCACGCCGATAATATTCTGTTGCGACAGCTTGATTGACCATTACACCTTGTCCTGTCTCATACATGTTCCCTAGTTGATAAATCGATTCAAGATGGCCATTAACAGCCGCTACTTGATAAAAACGTGCCGCAACGGCTAAATCAATTGGGGCTCCCCATCCATGTTTTTTCATGCTTGCCAAGCGATAATGTGCATCAAGATAATTCTGCTTAATGCCTTGCTCCACCTCCACCATAATGTATTCAGACAATAATCGATACGCATGAGCTTCATCTTTAACACAACCACGCCCTGCGTGTAATAAACAAGCCAGGTAATATTTGGCGTGCACTTCGATGTTTGCACAGGCGGTATACCACTTGAAAGCATTAGCATCATCACGTGGGCCACCAACCCCTGTTTCTAATAATCTTGCTAAGCGATATTGTGAAAAATACTGTCCCTGCATCGCCGCTTGTTGATGATATTGGCGTGCTAATATCATGCTATTAGCATCAGCAGTTTCTTCAAGCATCTTGGCCACAATGCCAGCAGATTTTATATGACCTGCGTCTGCCGCTATTCGATAGTAATTAAAGTATTCTTGCTCTCTATACTGTTTTGTCTGCTCCAACGCATGGGCAAAATAATAATGATCTTCACCATTTTGACTAAATTGTCGCTGGCAATGCATTAAGTAATGAACCGCTTGCACAAAGTTTTTCTGATTAAAACAATGAAATCCATACTGATAACACGCTGCCTCATGAATCCCCTGTGAGTTGTCTGCTGCCTTTTTATAGTAGAACATGCCTTGAGTTTTGTCTTGATCGTTAAAGGCATCGTTGCTTAATAGATTGGCATATTCATATTGAGCCTCTTGTGAACCAGCGTCAGCCGCTTGCTGATAGTACACCGCGGCTTCTCTCCAACTCCGAGCAGTGGACTGCTTGTAATAATAACGCGCTAAGCTAAGCTTTGCAGAAACAACACCAAGCCCCGCTGCTCGTTGATACCAAGGAATGGCCTCTTGCCATTGGTTCATTTCCGCCAATAATTGCGCTAAAGGATAATACGCCTCTTGATAAGCCTGTTGGGCCGCTTTACGATACCACACTATTGCCTCCGGTTTTTTAATTGTTAAACCTTGCCCGCCATTAGCAAGCCAAAAAGCTAACCGATACTGCGCTTCTGTGTGATCTGAATTCGCTACCATTCGCAGATACTTCATCATCTTTGCATAATCACAAGGAGTTCCTTCGCCTTTTTCGTAACACAAGGCTAATTGATATTGCGCATTTCTATCTTGTTGATCCGCAGCGACTTGAAACCAGGAAAAGGCTAATTCTTGCTCGCCAACACGCCGATAATATTTCGCTAATAATATGATGGCAGGCAATTCTGCTTGGCGAGCAGCCTTTTGCAACCAAGCTTGTGCTAGCAAAACATCATATTCAATCACCGCTTCCTGACGCGATAAATGAAGTCGTCCCATTTGATATTGAGCATTAGCATGACCTTGCTCTGCTGCACGACGTAAAAAAATAATGGCTTCATTGGCATCATGAGACAATAAATGGATCCCCCAATGATATTGTCCTTCCACATGATCTTGTAATGCTGCTTGGCGATACCAAGTCAACGCTCGTTGTCTATCTGACGTTAAGGTTAAGTCTGCCAATAAACATTGTGCGTGTGGATCTCCTTCTCTTGCTGCTCGCAAACATAATGCACGCACTCGTTCGGCATCGGCAGGGGCATCACTATTGGTTTGTAATTGTTTGGCGGATTGATAATCAGGATGAAAAACAAGCGTGTCACTGGCCAAGGTCGCTAATTCCGCTTGTAATGCTTGCTCGGAAAAAAATTTACGTCGAATTTTTGCATCATTGATCAGTTGGCCAAGATCATGAGCATTGAATCCATCAGCATAACCTAGAATAATAAGACTGTATTTTGCTCTGGTCAATGCCACATTCAAGCGACGAAATTCTTCTAAAAAGGCGGTTATATGCGTTCGTACAAACGAAATAATAATAATATCGCATTCATCCCCTTGAAAACCATCAACGGTGTTAACTTCAACCTTATCAAGCAATCGTGCACTTTTCAGTTGATGATGAATAAACTGTTTTTGCGCAAGATATGGCGTAATAACACCAACGGTACTATTCAGTTTTGCTTGACGTAAATGACGAACAATTTGCAACACATAATGGGCTTCTTTACGATTAAAAACACTGTGACTATGCTCATTGGCCTCTGTTTTGCCTTTCACTTGATAAAATGCATAAGGTCGCCGCGCCAATCCCCTATTGGATAGAGGTTTCATCGGTAAAATATCTGGCGCTGTCACCAGCTGATTATGATAATTTTGAGCAGAAGGCCATTGACAAATTTGCGGATGCATTCGATATTGCACCGTTAGCATTAAGTTTTCACAACCACATTCCTTGATCAAGCGCCACATCATTGACCAATCGTAATGCGACGTTTCCCCATCACGACGTTTTTTCTGCAACGCCTTGGAGATCACCGTCGCAGGTAATTGCGCTGGATCACCAACTAATAGTATTTTTTTCGGCTGATAGCGCATGGGAATTAAGGTCGCTGCTTCAACAGATTGTGCCGCTTCATCCACCAATAAAACATCAACCGGCGGCATATCGATCAAACTTCGACGACCACAGGTCACTAAAGTAGCAAAAATAATCGTTGCTTGAGCTAATACGTGCTTTTCAACACTTCCTTTATTTTTGTGTTTCCACTTATCTTGTAAACGTCTACTAGCCGTTAACAACGCTTGTAAACTTGCTTCGCTAATGCTGCCCGAGTGGATTTGATCCGTTAATACATTAAGGTGACGCCTGAGCTCATCAAATTCTTGGCGGCAAATCTCATTACTGGATCCGACTCGTGATTGACTAATAAAACCAAATTTTGTCAATTGCACGTCAACCAGATCCCGCTTTTCAGAGAATAATGTCAACCAAGTTTCTAACTCTTTTACGTACAATGTTTTTCCCTGCGAAATTTGTGCTTTTTTTGCTTCACTCGTCTCAGCCATCGTCGATAGGCTATCCGCTATCACCGCATACCAAGCGGTTAAAGACAACGGTTTTAATGATTCGGGAATTTTGTGTTCGACTCCCACCAAAATCATGGCTGCCTTTGGCGCTAGTTGCACCGCACGCTGCGCTAACACTTGAACCCCCTTATTTGAATGAGCACAAACCAAGGTGCGTTCTTGTTTAGCATCTAATTTTTCTAATAAACGCGCAATCGTCGTTGTTTTACCCGTACCTGGCGGCCCTTGTAGTAAGAGGGTTGTATGGGAGGGAGCTGCTAGAAAATCTCTAACAGCACGAGACTGCAAACGATTTAACCCTTCAACCGTCCCCTTCCCCGAAATAGGAGGCAGGGTGATATTGCCTGATGCAATACGACGTAAACAAGGGAGATCCGTAGCAGCAAGACACGCTTCATACATCCGTTCTTCACTGACAATAGAGCCCAAATAATGTGCGCTCCAAACATGATCGGGCTGAAAGCAAGCGATATTCTCAGAAAACTCATCTGGCATGGCGATAATTTTAACAAGCAACTCTTGCTTCTCAGGCCGTTCACTGGCGATCCCCAACCATTCCCTTGGATATTCGGGATCATTGGAGCGCAATACTAAAACATTCATCGAGTAACCATGTTCAATCGATTGTGGAATTTCTCCTCTAAACGATAAACACAGCGGATTACCCTCATGACGCGGTAATTTCCCTTGTCGAGCCAATCGCATTAAAAAGGGTTTAGCATCCGATAACGAAGGGGATAATGAATTTTGTTTAACACGATTTGAACCAACCGAACTCAGATGCTGCTCATAGCGAGCAAGCTTCTCTAATCCCTCGGCAATAATCGCTCGCGCTTCCTCTAGAATAAACGGTTTAAAACGATGGTAATACTCCGTCAAATTGCGTGCGGCAGGCGGCAACGAGGCCTGTTGCTCCGCTTCAACCAATGGTTCACGTAACAATGACCAAGACCAACCCAACACTATTTGGGTAAAATCCCGTTCGCTTTCCCAATCACCATCTTCATAGGCAGATCTCAGCGCCCGATGTGGATAGTTTGTTGCCATCATGGTTAAATTTCCTCAAAATGTTATTAACTACCTACATTCCGACGATCTCAGCAGAATAATTTTTAATTACCCCGTAGATATAGCATGCTGTATCACCAAATAGGTAAATTATTTTCTTTCTAAGCTCATTAGGGCGATTGCATCTTAATTAGTCCCCATCATTAATACTTTTTCAAGATAGTGCTCATCCCACCCCGCCAGTAATCGCCGATTTTTCATTCCGACTTTAGAAGTATTCTCCTTTTTCAGCAGGTTAAGTGCCATCTTATTAATTAGCGCCATATTCATCCCCGCATTTCCCTGGCGAGCGTGCCATGCATCTTCATTAAAACTAACATCGAGTTGCCAATGTAAATTATTTTCCACTTGCCAATGTGCTCGGGTCGCCGTTGCGATCCCCTCAATATGAGAGGCTACAATGCTGCTAATGTAATATCTATCTTCTATGCTTGTTTGCGATTGTATCGTACGTGTACTGCGCACCTTCACAATACTATTTAACTTCGCCCAACCTTCAGAATGAAGACCTTCTGGCAATACACAAGCAAAATATTCTCTTTTCTCTATACGTCCATGTGCTTTTTCAAGCTCGTCTAGTTGATAAATCTTTGGTTTTAGTTTTCCATCATCAACGGACTTAAAATAAAGTTCGACATCTTTATGTAAATTTCCTTGGTTCCCTTTAAGGGATAATAAATAATCCGCTTCTTTATCAGTAATTTTTTTCACTATTTCTTTTTGACAGCCCATCGCATCAAGTGTAATGGTCGCACCTGAGATATCCAACAAATCTAATAACAAAGGGATAGCCGTGATTTCGTTACTTTTATCGGTAACCACTTCCTGCCCTAATACCAATTGATTTTCACAACGCCAAACATTCACCATATGGAGCGCACCTAATCCTTTCACATTATTTTTAGTGCCACGCATGCTCTTGCCATCTACGGCAATAACTTTTTTCACTTTTTCGGCTAATGTTTCTACCCACGACGTGAAACACTTTGCAAATATCTCATTATTAATCAATGAAAACACTCGACCAAAAGTATCATGCGATGGCAGCCCCTGGCTTAGATCTAAAAACTGACTGAGCCATTCTTGCCGCGCTCGGCTAAATCGCACTATCGACACCCAGTCTTCCGCGCCGCAAATAACCGCACACAACGCAATAAAGATAATATTAATCAGTGCATATTTTTTTGTCCGCTCAATCCGTGGATCGTCTATATCACCAAAATAACGATGAATACTTGTATTCTTGGTCATTACTACTTCATCAAAAAGTAGTAATTGTTCAGTTCCTTACATTTTTGTCAACCTTTTTTTCATGAATTTTTTCATGAATTAAGATGCAATCGCCCTGGGCGGTTATGGCTTTTAGATTGTAATATTTGGTATCTTGTGTTTGAGTCTTACCCTTTATGGCACCATGCTTAGTGGTATGTCGAAAATTCCGACATACCACTGCTTCATCTAACTCACCCTCTTTAAATATATTTTTCAAAGGCTCGGTTATTGTGCTCCGGCCTTTTTCAAAAAGCTCTGCCATTTTTTTCTGAGTTAGCCATAAAGTCTCATCTTGAAAGAAAACATCAATATTAACTTTACCCGTTGCTGTTTTAAAAATAACGAAGTTTGAAAATTTTTCTAATGCTTTACTATTTTAACCATATATACGATCTCGTTTTTCGTGTTTTGCTGGAATAGCTAATGTTATTAAAGTGACAACATTTTTTACTATTCTGTGGGATGTCTGGGCTATATTTATACTGATAGACTGATAGCCTTGTTGCACTAAACAATTCTGTGCAAAGTCCTTCAATGAGACTTTCTATGGTACACCCTGTCATACTGAATCTCCATTTAAGCCCGCAGGGGATTCGCTATATTCAAAATCCTTGAGAAATCTAGAGATATTTCGTTTTGTTGAATCCCCCCACGGCATCGTTCTATTTTCAGGCCAGGTAACAAACAACCTTGGAATATTGAATTAGTCTAGGCAAAAATTTTGAAATTTTAAATAATTTAATTGGCTTTTGATAGTATGGAGTTCGTGCGGCGCTTACGAAAAGAGATTCATCTTGTTTCGCCAGACTATACGGCCAATTTCATCGATGAATCTCCACCATTTCCATTATTTTTTCCTTCTTCTAGGTCATCAGGTGCTCTTACGCCGCCGGACAAACTCGCATGGCTGATCTCCACGTCAGCAGTCGGTGCCCTTCTACGCAAAAATGCAGGACCTTGATAAAGGTTAACAGATGCCCCCAAGCTTTCGAAAAGCCTTAGCAACTTGGTATCTTCATGTTGCTGGGCCAATGTGTAGGGTGTCTGACCAAGCTGATTTGCCATATTGACTAACCCTTTTCTCACTTGTTGAACTTTAGCATGTTGAACAATTTGCTCAGAAAATTGATCGCTGCGCTTTTCTTCTAACGACATCAGTTGCCTTCTCGCAACGAGTTTGTGCAACACTGTATTTCTAAGCGAATCTTGAACTTTAATTTGCACATTCGGTTTTTCTAACATGGCCATGAAGAATTCCGGTGTATCCAATAAATAAAATAACAAAGGTTCTGTTTGAACAATCTGCCCTTGCGTTAATTCACCGTCATTCCAGGTATTGATTTCCTGCACATCCAGTTGCTCAATCCGCCTTAAAATGCTGTCTTTTAGCCGTTTAATATCAGTACCTAATTGCTTACCTTTCTCAATAACTTCTGTAAATGCTAGGTGAGATGCCACCGTATCGCCCGATTTTTGTTTTGCAATTTCAGAAAAAACTTTTTGCTTTTCTTTATATTGCAGTAAGTCAGCAACCAATTGGGCACAATTCGAAACATTGGATGGATTTTCTTTAACAGAAAAGGCACCTACAACCAAACCCACTTTACGCTTTCGACAATGCCGCCGCGCAAAAAATCCGCCCGCCGCCAATGCTCCGCAAGCAGCCAGACTACCGATCGCAGCAACAACCGGAATCCATGCTGGGTTATCATTGGATGAGTTGCTGTCAGGTGGTTGCTTACTAACAATGACCCTAAAGGTTGTTTCATTTGCTGCATTAAATGCATCACGCAACATCAGGTTGACTGCGCTAACACCTGCTTCAGGCATACCAAGCAGTTGATAGCCTACAGCAATTAACCAAGGGGAATTTATTTTGATTGTCAGCGTTACTGCATCACCATCAGGATCGACACCTAGATTTTGCGGTATATCCAAACTAAAAAACTCACCCGTTGTCACATCGATATCCGAAAAAATTTGCTTAAATTCAGGGGGTCGATTTAACACTTGCAATACCGGCTTAAATTCAACCGTTTGATTGATTAAATCTCTCGCTTGGTCTATCAATGTATGATTACCTTGCTCCCCAGCTTGAGGTGTTCCAGAAATTCGTCTCGCATTCCAATCTGGGTGCAACCCTTTCGGCAATCCCGTCATGATTCGCACAAGCGGTTCTCCCGCTGGATCAATAAACGTATCATTGGGTAACAAAAATTCATACGGGGTATTGGGAAACGCAGGAGGTAACGTATAATTGCGGTACAATTCCGGTGGTGGATTTACAATAAACGTAACGTTAGCAGGAACCGGTTCCGTACTTAACTCGCCATCACTCACACTGATCCAAAAAGACGATGGATTCGGACTCGTATCACTGACCCATTCAATCTCTTCCTGCGTAACTGCAGCTTGCGTAAAATTCGTTAGCGGAACACCTGCAGTTTGCGATAATTGAAAATAACCGTTTTCAACATTCGTTACTTGAAACATAAGATTACCCGCAGGATTATCAACATCCGTTGCACTCAGCATGCTGCTGTTAATCCGTAATGTTCTTCCTTGATCAATGACAAATTGGTGAGGCTCCAAGACAGGAGGATCATTAATCGCAACAATATTCATTATGAGGGACACTGGAATACTATCAAAACTACCATCGTTGACAGTTATATTGATGTTGCGCGTGGTGGTATCCGGATCATCCAAATCATTGCGAAATCTGACATTACACAATGCTGTTTGATAGTTGATAAGAGTACCATCCCCCAACAAAGTTAATGTTCCCGTCACATTATCATAGAAACCAGTTATGTTAAGTTGGTTATCAAACGATAGTACATCGCCGGATTGAAAATTGGTGATACTCACTTGTGCACTTTGCAGGTTCTTGTTATTCGTATCGCTTAGTAGCAAACCGCCGTCCACTGACATTTGCAAGTTTTCCCTAACTTCATCGCTTAATATTAAACCGCTATCCACTGTCACAGAAGCGCTATTTTCCGTGTAACTACCGTTACCAGCACTCAAGATGATGGCAGGCGCATCATTAAACATTCTACCGTAAATACCACTACCTTCATTGTCCTGCCTATTCAACGTTATGACAAAGCCACCAGTCAACAAGGCAGCAACAGAAGAACTGCCGAACGTATTGACCCAGAACTCATTCCCCATGCGATTACCAGCCGCATCGTAGCGCTGAGCATAATGAGCACCACTATACCACCACGTTACGACAAAACCACCATCTGATAAGGCAGCAGCAGAATGAATAACATGATGACTTGTTGCAAGCGGATTAACTCGAAATCTGCCACCTACAGCACCGCCGGCCACATCATAGCGTTGGCCATAGACATCAGTATTGCTTTGACTATAAGTTTTCTGCCATGCCACCATAAAACCACCACCCAATAAAGCAGCAACCTGAGGAAAAAAAGAGGATCCGATATTTGCCTCAGCTGTGTCGATCCAAAATTCACTGCCCACAGTACCACCCACTGCATTGTAGAGCTGACCATAGATATGAAAATGAAGAGGGTCTTGTCCATTACTAGCCCACGTTACAACAAAGCCACCATTCAATAAACCAACAACAGAAGATTCAACTTGGTATCCTGCCTTAAAAGTATTAACTCGAAACTCCCCTCCTGCTTTATTACCCATCGCATCACAACGTTGGCCATAGACACCGTCGCTACTGCCATCTTGCCCAAAACTATGCCAAGTTACGACAAAACCACCATCTAATAAAGCAGTGACAGAAGGAGTCTCTTGATCATCTGTACTGTAGGTATTAACCTGAAATTCATTACCCACCGGATTGCCTGCTGCATCGTAGCGTTGGCCATAAACACCATAGCTGTCACCATCTTGCCCAAAACTCTGCCACACTACCACAAACCCCCCATCGGATAAGGCAGCAACACAAGGGTTTTGTTGTTGGCCTGCCGTGAAGGTATTGATCTGAAACTCATCGCCAACAGCCAGTAGTTGCGGGCTAACTCTAGAATCGTATGGCGCAGCTTTCTTCTCTTTTGATGCGACTTCAAATAGAGTGTTTGTTGTAGCATGTTGCGGTTCCGCACTAACTGTGCGAATACCATTTGTCACTAACGCAGCACCCATCGCCAATGGCGACATGAAACGCGGTAAGTGCATTGCTTGGCTTAACAAGAATGGCGTTAACAGAGAAAGGCTTTGTGTCGTTGCCAGCGATACGGCTTGCGTTAACTCGCCTGGCATCAACAACAACGGCGTAACCGGTGGCGTAATAGCCAATGGCTCATCTAACTCTGGATCATCTTCCGGTAACGTTAAAACTGGTTTCATGATTTCAGCGCCAATCACTAACAGACTTAGCAACACACTCAACGTTTTTTTAAAAGCAATATCTTCTTCAGTTTCTATTACATCTTCCGCATCGTGGGTTTGAATAAACGCATCCAGTTCTGCTAAGGTTTGAAAAGTTTGGCGACCTTGATGATCGGTCTGAAAAAACCAAGTTTGCGTTGTTAGATCAAACGTAACTCGATCATCGTTCTTTACCCACCAATATGCATGCGGCGACAAAGCCATTTCTAATTCATCTTTTTGAATGGATTGACAATCACCGGTTTGCGGATGTTCCACCACCCAATGATCATCCTGTTGTTCATCTTGCCAATAATACGTTTGATGCTGCGTATCATAAAAAACAAGGGCAACCTGCGTTTGGGCCTTATCCGTATAGCGCTCTTCACCCACATAGGTTACGCCATTTTCGGCAGTGATTTGCCAAAAACGACGTTGATCATCAAACTGTTCATACTCAAGCTGAACCAATTGTTTTAAGTGGATTAACTCAGGCACGTTGTTTTCGGTTAAAGGCAATCGATGCAATACCGACCGCAACCAGGCATCATCGACGTCAGGTGAAGGTGATGAGCGTTTTTCTTCAGATGATTTAGGCATGATAAATTTCCCTTTTTAAAAGATGTTGATAAGTGGCGCCACGTGGAGTAAATATTGATTACGTGCGCTCACCCAAACCAGTAATTCCCGGCGTGATGTTGAATGATTCAAGAACGGTCAGATTTGAGGCAAGGTCACATAAAAAACACTAAAAAATAGCGGAGTTTATACATAATAAATGAGCACATTTTTTAGTGTTTTTTATGTGAGATTGCCCAAATATGGCTGTTCCTCGCTACACCGGGAATTGCTGCACGCAAACTGATTATTATGTTGTTCACTTCCACCCTCATTAACCACCCTAGTCGTCTTAGAAAATAATCCCTGGCTTTGCTGCACTGGAACCCTCGTTGCTGATTGAGAGACTGCAAGAGATGAAGAGGGAGAAAAAAATAATCCAGCACCACTACGTGATGAAGCGGATTGTTTTTCCTCAGATGAGCTAGGTAATGCCGTTAATTGCGCACGTAGTTGCGCATTTTCTCGTTGGCTTTGCTCATATTGACATTTTAATGCCTCATACTCTTCAGTTTTCTTCTCAACCAGTTGATGAAGCTTGTGGACAGCCAACCTAGACGCAATCGCTTGGCCGGCCACCTTGTTTGGTAATCGTTCACGGTGATGCTCTTTATAACCCCTTTCCGTTAAAGTTAATTGCAATGCCTCTAGCACTTGATGCTGGGGGTTTGTGTGTTCTCGAAAGCCACAACGCGCACTGCTGTCCTGCTCACGATCCACTGCAACGTAATAAATAAACTCGTGATGGATGATCGCCCGCCAACCGGCGTGCGCGAGCAGCTCATTTGCAGTCAACGGTGCTTGATGCGCATTCGGGAGCAAACTATCCCTACCCGCATGTTTCCTCTCTAGCCATGCCCATCCTTTTTTCTTGGCAATTTTTTGCACTTCCGTTTTCAGTTGCGTCGTAACGCCCGGCGCCTGATTCGCAGTCACTCCGTCAATAAACCACATTAACAGCGACGGCGTATCGACCTTTCCGTCGTTTACATTTATCTGTGCCATAATTTGAGATAATCCACGGGTCACCATCACTTCTGCTAAATTCACCAATCCCAACCGCGTTAATTGAACGCGGCCTAAGCAATGACGGTAGATCTTCCACAATTCATTGCACCAGCAATCAATCTGCTTAACGACACCCGCCAAATCATTGCCCATCGGTGCCATGAGTTTTTCAGAACGTGCCTCAGCGTTGCGCTGGACCCGTTGATTGTTGATTGCCGTCATTCCACTCATTAACAAAGCCAACCCCGGGATAGGAATCAGTTGTGAGAGCAGACGAGCGCCTTTGCCCAACGCTTTTTGCATACTTCTAACGGGAAGGTGTAAGCGGCTCACGGCCAAGTGATACATCATCATATTTTCCAACGGAACTCGCAGACTTTGCTTAAACGCCTCCTCGAGCGATAAATCGGTGTTTTCCTCCAGAAAAGCCGTTTCTGCGGCAAATTGGGCGGACAAGCGATCAGCCACGTCCGCTGCTGTGGTAATTTCAGATAAGGGTTTAACCTCGCTCAGTGGGTTAGCAGCGCACGGTTCCATCAGTACAACAGGGGACAGCGACTCCGTTTTTTCTTCTGCTCGATCCAATGTTGCGCCGTTGGTTGCGAGGGACTGCAGTTCAGCAATCGCAGTCTGTCGTTCCTGACGAATCGCTACGTTATCGTTTTCTGTTTCTACTAAATCATGAGCATATTCAACTTCTTCTGTAGCCAGTCTTTTGATAGCAGTGGCTATGTTAGTTGGTATAATCGGTGTCGCTTGCTCTGCTAGAGCGACCGGGGTTTGACCTTTCATACCAATAGTCACGGGACTCCCCAACGTTAAAAAATGCTGGACCTGTACCCAACGCTTACGCACCATAGCATCGTAGAGAGCCGTATGTCCTTCCTGATCTTGACTGGCCAAAGACACGCCTGCATTGACTAACCAATCTATCCACGCCGGCGTATTTTCCCCCACCATTTGCGCAACGATGTGAAGTGCCGTCACACCGGATGCATCCGTATGATCAGCTGCTACAATCCCCTCAGCTACTAGCCATTGGGCCACCGCGAATTGGCGATGCGTAATCGCCATCGACCACAGCGAGTCTTCTGCATGATCGTAAACAGTACTTAAATCAATACCCTCTGCGTGGGCTTGTTTTAACGCACTGAGATTGCCAGTGGCTGCAGCATTCAATAAAGCTTCTTCTCTTTCCTCACTCACAGCACCTGATAGGGTACGTTCCAGCCAAATGGTAACGCGGGAACTTGTTAACTGTTTTCGCGCCAACTCGATTGCATTATTCTCAAAGTTATCTACTGCGTTCACCTGTGCGCCGTGAGCACGTAACCGCTGCAAGACTGCCAGCTGCCCTTGCTCTGCTGCAATTAAAAATGCGCTGCGGCCTGCTTTATCTTTCTCCTCTAACTTCCTCAGAAATCCCGATTGATCTAGCAACCAATCAATGACTTCAGGATCCCCCGAAAAACGGGCAGTCAGATGTAATGCATTACTCGCAAAGGCATGTACCACATCAATTTCGACACCTTCATTTTTTAATGCCTTTAGTTGGTTAAGATTTCCCCGTTTAGCCGCTTTTAAAAAAGCAATGTCTTGTGGGCGTGTTGCTCTTAGAGGTACCACGTCTTTTACTTCGCTCTGCTCAGAAGCCACTTGTTCTTTTAATTGCATATTGCGCTCAAGATAACGCTGAATTCGGATTATTAGAGTGTCTGGAATTTCTTCGATGTTCAAATGAAATTCACTCAGTGTGGTGTTGCATTCAAGTGCCTCCGCAAGCGCTGTGGCACCAACAGCTGAAATCTGGTTGTTGTTAAGATCAAGGGTAATTAACGTCGTGTTGTGTTTAATTGCGTCCGCTAGCACAGCAACTTCAGTCTCAGTAAGCTTTTGATTGGAAAGATCGATCTCAGTCAACCCAGCCTCATTGGCTTTTAAGCGCGGGATCAATGCAGCAACTGCAGGTGAAAGTGATTCAGTTTTATCTTTTTTTACTGCTTCTGTCTCACTATCATCAGACATTGGCTTTCCTTTAGCAGTCGCTTGTGCTTTCAATTGCTTCCTATACTCATGTTCTTTGAAAGATTTTAGTTCTTGAGCGAAGACTTGTTTTTTAATTTGCTGGTTACGCTCGAGATAAAGTTGAATACGCGTTTTTAGACTCCATGAAATTTCACTGTGACCAAGATCAAAACTGGTCAACACCCTATTATTTATAAGCACATTAGCAAGCGCAGTAACATCCGCGTCAGTTAAGTTTTTAGAGGAAAGATCGATCTCAGTCAACTCAGCCTCATTGGCTTTTAAGCGCGGGATCAATGCAGCAACTGCAGGTGAAAGTGATTCAGTTTTATCTTTTTTTACTGCTTCTGTCTCACTATCATCAGACATTGGCTTTCTTTCAATCTCTTCTTCTTTTTCCTTAGGGGAGAACGGGTTGGTTGAATCGGCGTTCGGCTTAGATTGAGATGACTTTGGTTTTTCATATTTTTTCGATGCAACCAGCAAAGCAGGGGGTGTAATGGGATCTTTGGGTCTCTGAAACGATTTTTCTTCTTGCTCCACTTGTTGACAACAACGACTGTGTATCCGTTTTTTCATGGGATCAGAAACAGTAGTGCCATCAAGTTCGATGGAAGTGAGTGTAGTGTTCTTTTCTAACGCTTCAAAAATAGCGTTAGCCCCTCGATCACTTATGTTATTAAAACTCAAATCTAATTCAACCAGGTTTGAATTTTTTTGGATAGCCACAGCAATCGTGCAAGCTCCGTCATCGTCGATGCTATTGTTACTTATATCGAGCTTCCTCAGCCCCTGATTGGATTCAAGCATGTTTGCAAGCCATTTAACACGGATAGCCGAAATATCATGAAAACGCAGACTAAGAACGGTTAACTTTCTATTCTTTGTTAACGTACTAAAAAATACCCTGAATTGCTCCGTTGTAAGTGAAGTCTTTAGCCCATAATGCCCCCGTTTTCGAGATACCTTACCGTTCCATATGAAAAGCTCCGCTAACTTCGCATCATCTTTTTGGAGCTGTGACACTATCGATTTTAAATGATCAGTATCATCGCGAGAGCGAGCAAACCAAGAAGCAATGCCTTTTTTTTTCTTTTCTTCAAAACTTCCTAAAGCAACTCGAACAACCGTCTCAAACAGATCACTCAACCCTTCTTGTGTTAAAGCAGAGCCTTCACGATAGGCGCGCGCACCAATATCGTTGGCTAAGGCTTTACCTTGCTCAGTGGTGATCATCGATTTTCCCTTTGCTTCTAGCATTTTTATTTTTGCCAGATCATCCCGCGCTTCCAACTTCACTCCCGCTAAAACGATTGGCGCATCTGGGGCATAATACTTAACTTCTGGATAATATTTGCAGGTAACATTCTCAAAAGAAGCAGGGCAATCAATCGCAAACGCGAGCAAAAAAACATCGGTTTGTGGATAAGATAAGGGACGAAGTCGATCATAATCCTCCTGCCCTGACGTATCCCACATACCTAGGTTTACGGGCCTGCCATCGACCATTATGTTTGCTGAATAATTATCAAAAACGGTAGGGATATACTCACCGGGAAATGCGTTAGTCGTGTAACTTATTAACAGATTTGTTTTTTCTACGCTACGATCCCCCACCAGAACCATTTTAATGTTCATCATAATATTATTTCCTTGTATATAATAAATAAGGACATTTTTTAGTGTTTTTAATGTGAGATTGCCCAAATATGGCTGTTCCTCGCTA
>CAYGTS010000006.1:0-34689 GCA_964352905.1 uncultured Legionellales bacterium
GTTTTTAGCCCAAATATGGGCGTTCCCATCTACATGGTGAATAGTTACGCAATTTCTTGCCTACTCCTCCAACTGCTTAAAAAAGAAAGGGATGATCACCATAATCAGCAAACCTGTGATGAGTAATACATCGTATAAGGCTAAACTGCCAACTTGAATGCCTGTGGGTGGAAAAAAACCAATGACGATGGTAAAGAGGGACGCCATTATTCCGATTGAACCTGTCACAATATGACCAAACTTGCCACCAGGTACGGCAAACGGGCGCACAAGTTCAGGGCGTTTTATTTTAAGATAAATGCCTGCGGCAAACATTAGAATATACATGATCATATAGAGTTGCGCAGCCAGTGCCGTTAACACCCAATACGCACCATTAACACCCGGCATCAATAAAAATACCAGCGTAAATAATGAGGTCACAATCGCTTGAAAGAGAAGTAAGCTGGTTGGTGCATTATGTTTATTCGCTTTCGCAAAAAAATGCGGTAATTGCCCATCTTGCGCGGCAACCAATAAACCTTTGCTTGGCGCGATAATCCAATTGCTTAAACCACCGGTACCACCCACAATAATCATAAGCGCAATAATTGGCGTTAACCAAGCCAAATGATAGGCAGTGAAGAAGTAGTTAAAGGCTTCCATTAAACCAGAGACTAAGCTAATTTGTGCTTTGGGGATCACAATCGCTATTGCCATAGATCCAAATGCTAAAGTTGAAAGTAAAATCACGGTCGAAATTAATAACGCTTTAGGATAATCACGTTGCGGATTTTTAACTTCTTGCGCATAAACTGTGGTAATTTCCATACCGCAAAAAGAAAGAATAATGCCGGTTAATGCCACGACCGTGCCACCTTGCGCAAAATTCGGTAGCAAACTATGCGCGGATAGATCCACTTGCAAATGATGACCACTGAAAACCCAATAACTGCCTAACCCCATGATCAAGATCATGGGGAAAATTAAGCCAAAGATACCGCATAATTCACTGAAAAAAGCTGATACTCGCATGCCGAATAGATTTAAGAAAGTTGCACCCCAAAAAAACACTAAGATAACAGCAATAATAAAATATTTATTTCCTGCTAAGGTTGGGTTAATTAAATAGGCGATGGTCCCAGCGATAAAAGATAGAATGGCGGGATACCAAAAGATATTTTCAACCCACTGAAACCAAATGGCGAGTGTGCCAAATTTTGCACCAAAGGCTTCTTTAACCCACACGTAAACACCACCCTGTTTTGGGATCGCTGTAGCTAATTCTGCTGAAACTAACGCGGTGGGAATTAAAAAGGTAATCGCTGCAATGATGAAAAAAGCAAACAATTGGCTGCCAAAGAGTGCTGTGGCCGGCAAATTGCGAATGCTATCGACGGAAGTAATGGTAATCATGACCAAACTGTAAACGCTTAGCACCCGTAATTTTTGTTTCTTCATTAGTCTACCAAGAATTGTTGAAACGATTCAAATTGCAACAAGATTACATAAAAGCTACATAAATTAAAAGCGAAAATTGCAAAGCACTGGCTTTCTTCTTACAATAGCTTACATGTTTGCATCGCAACAATATAAACGGGAGAAACACATGACAATCCGGGTAATCGTGAATGGTGCTAAAGGCCGTATGGGCCAAGTTAGTTGTAGCGCTGTCGCTGCCGATCAACGCTTTGAGTTAGTTGCAGAATGCAGCACCAAAGATAAACTGGAAAAAATTATTAAGGCTTCACGTGCCGATGTCGTTGTTGATTTTACTCGCCCGGACTGCGTCTTCAACAATGTGGAATCCATTCTTGCGGCAGGCGCGCATCCCGTCGTGGGTACATCAGGACTTTCTGTCGCGCAAATTGTTAGCTTAACCAAACAGTGTGATGAATTAAAACGCGGCGCTATTATTGCACCTAATTTTTCAATGGGCGCAATCTTAATGATGAAATTCTCACAAATGGCAGCACAACATTTTAATCATGCTGAAATCATTGAAATGCATCATGAGAATAAACTCGATGCGCCTTCTGGCACTGCCATTAAAACCGCCGAATTAATTGCCACAACAATTGAAAAAGCTGCCGTTACAGTTGACGCTAAAGAAACCGTGCCAGGTGCAAGAGGTGCTAATGTGAATGATATCAACATTCATTCGGTGCGCATGCCGGGTTTAGTAGCGCATCAAATGGTAATGTTTGGTGGACAAGGTGAAACACTCACACTGCGCCATGATTCAATAACACGCGAATCGTTTATGCCCGGTGTTTTATTTGCTTGTGAAAAAGTGATGCAGTTGGATTCGTTGATTTATGGGTTAGAGAATTTGCTTTAGTCACTAATCAATTCTTCATTGGGTCGTAAACCCATAAGGAAATTCTCACATGGCATGCATAATACATTTTGCAGTTTAAGATACTCTTGTCCTCGATACAGTAAAATTGCTTGCGCTTCAGGATAATCCACTAAAAATGTTTCTAATGATTTAGTATCATTTGGGTGAACGCGCCGTGAATTTTTTACTTCAATTGCCCATAAACCTTTTGGTCCATAAACGATAAAATCCACTTCCGTACCAGAACGTGTGCGCCAAAAATAAATTTGATGTTTTTCACGACTATAATCATTCCACGCTCGTAAATGTTGCACAACAAGTCCTTCTAGTGCAATTCCTTCTATTTCATCGACTCTATCAAAGGGCCCTTTGGGACGCAATGTCTGAAAAACGCCACTATCAAACAAATAAAATTTGGGATGAGATCTTAACGCACGCTGCGCTCGTTTATTAAAAATAGGTAATTGAAACGCTAACAATAAATCTTCTAAAATACTAATATAATTTTCAACTGTTTTTCGTTTTACTTCACATTCGCGCGCAACATTAGTTATATTTAACAATGAGCCATGCGAAAAACTAATAGCCTCTAAAAAGCGTGAAAAACTTTCTAAATTTCTGACCAAACCTTCAGCCTGAATTTCTTCACGTAAATAAAGATGAATATAACCTTGTAGCGTATCCGCTGGATTATGTGCCTGAAATAGCAAAGGTAATAAACCGTTTTGCAATGCTGAATCTAGAGAAAAATAAGAACCTAATTCGACTGCCATAAAAGGATGCAATGTTCTCCATGCCGCTCGTCCACCTAACAAGTCTGCTCCAGTTTGCTTCAATTTTCGGGCACTTGATCCTGTTAAAATAAATTGTGCCCCGCGTTTTTCTTCAATAACACTATGCACCACACTTAATAATGCTGGTACCTTTTGAACCTCATCAATAACAACGGTTTTTAATTTTGGTGTTGCTTCTACAACGCTGAATAATCGCTCTGGATGAGCTGAGTATTGCCGAAAAACATCAGGTTTTAATAAATCAATCCACAAAGCATCTTGATATTGCGACTTTAATAAAGTGGTTTTACCCGTACCACGTGGCCCAAACAAGAAAAAGCTTTGCAGAGGCTCATCAAGTAACCGATTGATTATTAATGACATGTTTAGTCCTAGAAATAGTTTTAACAGCAAAGTGGCATCACTAATGCCATTTTGAGACTCATTTTGGCATTAGCGATGCCACTTTGCAAGGATAAAGTTCATATGAAGTCATTGGCTTCATATGTAAATATGAATGAATTGAGTTTAATAATCATTAAAAGTATCTGCTCACCCCCTTTAGCTTTATATTGACCAGAACGTTCAGATTTGGCGAACAACTACAAAAATATTTTTGAGAAAGCGCAGTGTATGAGTTATACATGAGCATTTCGATAAAAGATTTTCGCCGTTTTTAGCCCAAATATGGGCGTTCCCATCTACAGGGTGAATAGTTACTAGTAATCTATTATAATTTCCATCTACGATGCAGCCACAACCATTGTTCGGGTCTGGCTAAAATTAATTTCTCAAGAGCTTGATTGTAACGACGGGTGTTTTCAAGGATAGCTTGTTTATCATTGGCATTGTCTTGCCAAGCAATTGGATCAAAAAATTCTAAGACATGTTTGCCATCATCACGGCGATAACTGCATGCGGGGATTACCGCACAGCCAGTATTGCGCGCAATTTTGGCTAAGCTTTGATAGGTACCCGCTTTTTCACCAAAAAATTCCACGGCCACGCCATCTTTGTTATGCGTTGCAGCGTGTTGATCTAAAATAAATACGACTGCATTATTTTGATCTAAGGCATCCATAGCATTAAATAAGGCATTTTTTTTTGGAATAACATCTAAACCAGCTTGGTAGTAACGGCGAAATAAAAATTTTTCAATTTTTTTATTGCCTAAGGTACGACGAATAAAATGAATGCGATGCTGATATTCTTGAAAATTTAAAATTCCGGCAATCGGTGCTAATTCCCAATTACCAAAATGACCGGTTAAAATTAGCACGCCTTTATGCGCCTCTGCTGCAGCTAAAACTTTTTCATGACCAACAACAATCGCTTTTTGTTTAATTTTTTCTAAGCTTAAAAACCGCATTTTGATATTTTCAGCAAGTGACCGCGCTAAATGTGAATAGAAAGCTAAAATTAATTTTTTCTTTTCTGCTTGCGTTAAAGTATTTTTAAAGACACGATCTACATTTTGTTGAATGACTTTTTTACGATAAGGTAAAATATAATTAAAAAAATAACCACCGAATGTTATTTTTAATTGTTGGATATAATTTTTTATGGCTTGCATCGTTACGCTACATCACCAGCAATCACGATCCCTGAATTAAGCCCTGCAAAACCACGTGTGCAAATTATACCAAAGGATGAAGTTGGGACACTTGTTTGATTAGAAACATTCAATCCTTGGCAATCGCTTGCCAATTGCTTAAAGGTATTAATACCAGGAATATTTTTTTCTTGTAACGCTTTTACACTGAAAATGGTATCGAGCACACCAGCTGCTGCAACGGTATGACCGAGTGCCCATTTAAAGCCAGTTACAGGCACAGCATGATTGCCAAAGATCTTGTTAATGGCTAGTGCTTCAGTGGCATCGGAATTCAGCGTACCGTTAGCATGTGCAGTAAACATGCCAATATCACTGGCAGCCATTTTGGCATTATCTAAGAGGGTTTGTAATAAGCGCGTGACACCTTCAGCTTGTGTATCAATGGCGAAAACACCTTTAGCTTCACTCGTCGTAGCGGCAGCTAAAATTTCAGCTTGTAGTGTTGCACCGCGTTGCTTAGCTGCAGTATAACTTTCTAAAATAATCGCACCCGCACCATCAGCTAAAATTGTACCATCACGTTTGGCATCAAATGGTTTTATTGCGCAGTTCGATAACGTGCCTAATTCGCCGTAATATAGTTGTGATTGCGGCTCAACAACCGCATCATAGGCAACGACAATTGCACGATCGATATAGCCTGCTTTGATCGCGTGATAAGCTTCAGCAATCGCCTGCATGCCCGAGACACCATGATTAGTAATGTTGTGATTCGGTCCTTTAAACCCATTTTGAATGCCTGCATAGGCTAAAACATTATTGGGCAAAATTTTTAATAACCACATCGGGTGAACTTGTTCAAATAATTTTTCGCCAAATTTTTTAAGATCGCCAGCGGCTTCTTTTAACAAAGGCATAAAGTCATATTGCTGATTATATTTATTGCCCGGTGATCCGATATAAATACCACTGCGATCGTTAAACTGTGTGATTTCATTTTCAGTTAAACTGGTACGGTATTCTAAAAGTTGGCTACTCGCTAAAACTTGATCAACAACATTTAAACCCAACACGTCTTGTTTAGAAATTAATTTTAATAATTTACGATCTTGAATTAAATTGCGCGGTTGAAAATTTTTAATTTCGCCAGCCAATTGAAAATCAGATTCAGTGACATCCCATTCTGTAATTTTTGCGATACCTGTTTGGCCTTGTTGAATAGCTTGCCAAGTTTTTGCGCCACTTTCACCGCACGCGGTTAATGCTGCGGTGCCGGTAATGACAACACGCTGATTCATGCTGCACCTCCCACAAATTCTGGGTGTTTAAAAACAATGCAACTGTTAGAACCACCAAAGCCAAATGAGTTTGATAATACCGCCTTAATGTTTTTGGCGCGCGGTTTATCCGCAACATAATCTAAATTACATTCCGGATCGGGCGTGGTTAAGTTCATGGTCATTGGGATCATGCTATGTTCAATCGCTAAAACAGAAATCACACCTTCTAAAGCACCCGCTGCCGCAATTAAATGACCCGTTTGTGATTTAGTTGAGCTAACAGGAATTTGTTTGGCACGATTTTCAAAAACTGCTTTAATGGCATTGGTTTCACTTAAATCATTCATTTTGGTTGAGGTACCATGCGCATTAATATAATCGATCTCATGAATTGAAACGCCGGCATCATTTAACGCGCCTTGAATCGCTTGGATTGCACCATCGCCAGAAGGATGTGAATCGGTAATGCGGTATGAACTTAAGGAGTTACCTTCACCAGCAAGTTCAGCATAAATTTTAGCACCACGTGCGTGGGCTTTTTCGAAATCTTCTAACACCATAAAGGCCGCACCTTCACCAAGTACAAAACCATGGCGGGTTAAATCAAATGGGCGTGACGCAGAAGCCGGTGTATCGTTATCAGTGGCAACCGCCCCTAATAGGCAAAAACTGGAAAGACCAATTGGGTTGATCATTGAATCAAAACCACCCACCAGCATGTAATCGCTATCACCACGCCGCATCACTTGTAATGCTAAGCCTAAGGCTTGGCCACCAGAAGCACAAGCGGTGTGAACAGAATTAATATAACCGCCAATTTGATACTGTTTGGCAAGTAACCCAACACCAACATTGGCACAAGAGCGCGCAAATTCACTCAGTTTAATAAAGTCACGATTGTTTTGATTTAATTGTGAGTAATCAACGTTACCTTCAATCGCAAAACGTTTTTGAAAATTTTCTAAATAATGATGTTCGGTGCTCATCATGCCTGCACCCACAACACAACCCCAACGTGCTTGGGTTGTGGCGGTGGGTTTTATACCACTGTCGGCTAAGGCTTGTTCGCTTGCTGCCAAGGCAAATTGCACGTAAGGCACGCTTTGGCGTAGGATTTTTCGATCTTTAACATACGTTCTGGCATCGAAATTTTTGACTTCTGCTGCAATGCGTGTTGGAAAACCACTCGCATCGAAATTATTGATTAAAGCAATACCTGATCGCTGTGCCAGCAAATTATCCCAGGTTGTTTTAACATCGTTGCCTAGAGGAGAAACAATGCCTAAACCTGTGATTGCTATGCGACGATTCTTCATATATTACCTTTTACTTATTTCTATAAACGTAGCTTCCATAATACAAACGCGTTTACCATTAACAAATGAACTAAAACGGAAGACAAATTTATCATCGGATTCATTATGCAATGTCATTGTAGTCTGTAAAATAGTGCCAGGACGTACAAAATCATTCATTTTTATACGACGCAAAATGTGACCATCATAGCGACTTGCTTTTTCTTCACCTAAATAGTCTTTTAAAAACATTCGCGCTAAATTTACTTTACTCTGCAATAAGATCGTTAATGGTAGCACTGGCATGCGGGGAAAATGATCTTCAAAAAAAGGTTCTATGATTGAGACTTTTTTCTCAGCCACAATTTCTTTGCCTTTTTCCCAAGACACAATACTATCAAAACCAACATAATGGAATTTATTGGGATTAATATTCGGAATTAATCTTGATTCAAGGATTTCAGGCTGACTCGCTGGTCGATTGATCATGTCATATTGAATAGCCACTTGTTTAGGATCAATAAAATTTTCCATGGGTAAAAAAGGCCCTAGAGCATTTTTTAATTTAAAAATGGGTTTGCCATTAACGCTTGCCACACTATGGTAATGAATCGCTTGTTCATCAACTGATTGAATGTCGGTCTCTAGCAAAATGGTATCACCAACATAGGCATTACCTAATATTTTCACTTCTCCAACCACACCAGCAACAGGACGTCGCGTGAACTCGTTTAGTGCCATGACATTCCAAGCACCCAGTTGCCCCAAGGCTTCGCCAATAATCGCCACCACCAAGCAGGGTTTGTTCTCAACTGACATTTCTAAATAAGTATCAGCGGGCGTAACATGTTTTAAACCAACAATGCGTTTACCAGGTATAGATTCTAAGATTTGATCGACAAATAGAAAATTCATGACATTATCCTTTTATGCTACTGCCTCTTGCGCTTTTGCATTAATCACTAATTTGCACAGTGTTTCAACGGTAAATAACATTGGAATTTCATTCACTTTCATGCCTTCTTTAAATTCACTTTCTGGCACTTCAGATAAATATTCCTTTAATACTTTAATCCCAGCAGGTGTAATCACACCATTTTGCTCAAATTCTGCATCGCTTAACGTACCACGTGCTTGTTTTTCAATTTGGCCACGTGGAATTTTTACGTTAAATTCGCGCTCAAGACGAAAAATTAAATCGAGAAAATCAATTGATTCAGCATCAAGATCTTTAATTAAGCTTTTATTCAGCTCAACTTCATCTTCATCAATTGCTAATACATCCGCTAAGATGACTTTAACCTTGGGATAAATTTCTACAACTTCCATTAAAGGCTCCTATTATTAAAATATCGAAATAGTTAAAACTTAAAACCACCATCAACATGAATGATTTCACCGGTAATGTAATCCGCTAAAGGTGATGCTAAAAAGGCCACCATGTTGGCAATATCTTGCGCCTTGCCATAGCGTTTTAATAAAATTTGATCTAATGCTTGATCGCCAGCAAGATCGCGCACTTCTTGGCTCATAGCAGTTTCAATCACACCCGGCGCCACCGCATTTACAGTAATATTGCGTTTAGCAAGTTCAACCGCTAATGATTTAGTGAACGCATTCACAGCACCTTTGGCTGCAGCATAATTGGTTTGCCCACGACCGCCTTTTTCTGCGGCCACTGAACTAATATTAATAATTTTGCCACTGCGTTTGCGCATCATACTGGGCACAACCGCTTGTGTGACATTCATCATGCCAATCACATTGGTATTAATGACATCGCTAATTTGTTGTGGTTCTAATGCTGCGAATAAGCCATCGCGAATGATGCCGCTGTTATTAACTAAGATATCTATTTTTTGCTCTAAGTTAATAATTTCTTCAATGGTTGCGAATACTTTCTCGCGCTCACAAATATCAACTTGTAATGCTTTGGCACTACCTTGTTGCTGTTGGCAGGCTTGTTCAACTTCAACAGCCGCTTCTTTATTATTGCAATATAAAAAATAAACTTTTGCACCAAGGCTCGCAAGCGATGTCACAATGGCACGCCCAATCCCACGTGAACCACCGGTAACTAATGCAACTTTATCTTTTAAATTAAAATTTTCTAACATAATATTAACCTATGATCGAATAACCAGCATCAACGGTAATGGTTTGCCCGCGAATTAATCGGGCTTCAGGTAAACATAATAAATAAATTGCATCAGCAACATCTTCAGGTGTCATGCAACGCGCAATTAAAGATTTTTCAACAAATTGTTGCATTAAAAAATCACGATTCGGAAAATGTTTTAAGGCATCGGTATCAACCACACCGGCAGAAATAGCATTAACCGCAATGTCATCCGGTGCCAATTCAACGCTTAAAGAACGCACTAGTGATTCTAAGGCCGCTTTAGAAGCACCAATAAAAGCATATTCTGGAATTGCGCGTACTGAACCTAAGCTAGATAATGCAATCGCGCTCGATCCTTTTGGCATGATGGGTTTAGCGTGTTGTAATAAATTTTGTAGCGCAAAGGCATTGGTATCTAAACACCAGTGCCAATGTTTTAATTTCATTTGCATAGCGGGCTTTAAGACACCGCTCGCAGCATTACTCACTAAGATATCGATTTTGTCGCAATGTTGTTGCATTTGCTGGATTAGTTCTTTGACTGAAGCAGGATCGGCAACATTCGCTTGAATGGCATGACTTTTTACACCCAGTTTTTCAAGCTCTGCGCATAATTTTTCAGCAACATCGGCACTATTAAAATAGTTAATGACAATGTTTGCGCCCGCTCGCGCTAGTTTTTTTGCAGTAGCTGCACCAATGCCACGCGCGCCGCCACTAATGAGGGCTGTTTTTCCTTGTAAGGACTTTGTCATAATGATTGCTCTTGTATGTATATTTAAGAGTGTTTAAACATGCGATTATACAGGAAATACGACAAAATAAACAAGGCACGTAATTACTCTTGTTCACTCGCTGTAAATGCTAGCTGCTTATTTTTAGCTTAGGTGGTTTCATTTTAAATTCATATAGATATAGATAGATAACAACCAACAAGCTTCTTTAATTTCCAATAAGTTCAAGCTACACTCTTGGCATCCTTTTTTGTTCCTGCTGGTTGGGAGCTCGCTCTAGTCTTTTCTTTCCTACAGCTATGTGAGTGACAAGATAATCTTTTTTCCTATTATTTTCATCATTACAATCTGTACCCTTTATTTTATTAGTAAGCGTACCATCACAATCAATACTTGCAAGTAATGTTCGGTACTGTTGGTCATTGCCACATAATTGTTCTACGGCTTTTAATAACCCATAAATTAATGCAATATCCTCTTGCGAAAAACTCTCTTTGGTAAGACATGAGCTTGCTTTCATATGCAATAAGCCGCAAAATAGCTTGTATATACTATGTTTAGTACCTTGAAAAGCAATTTCTGTACCTGGGCTTGGTTCTACAGAATCATAAATTTTTAAAATCTTTTCTATATTATCTGGTTTGGTTAATAAATTAATCATAGCTTTATATTGATCATGCCTTAAATTTTCAGAAATCGCCACAAAATCTTTATTGAGTAAATCACGCAACACAGTAAGAATAATTGAAATTACTGTAAAATATTTTTTTTCTAATTGTAATAAATATTCAAAACCCGTATTTAATAAATCATAAATTGGATCTGTGAGTAGAATTTTACTATAGCAATTCAGTAAAAGTTTGCAATATTCTTCATTTTGAAATATTATTTGTAAACTCTCATATTCATCCTCTTTAAAGATGCTAAGAGCAGGACATTGCGCTGCTACTGCAGCTTTTTGTATCTGCTGCCAGATTATAGAAATTTCATTTGGAAAAGGAGCATCATTGATTTGCGTAAACATACTCATAATCTTGGGATGTGTAAGTTTTGAATTTGAATTTACAGGTTGCGCAGCAGGAAAATTGAGCGCGTGAAGCTGGCCTTGCAAAATAATATCTACACTCTCTACTTCACCGGATTTATCTTGCACTATTTTTAATATTTCTTCTATCCTTGTAATACTAGTCATGTCGCGCTGTGCTTCTTCTTGTAATGCTTCTATTTCATTTTTTGTTGCAGTTACTTCTTCTATCACGCTTTTTTTAAACGCTTCTGCAACATCTTGATTCGTAGGCCCGTAATTTATAGGTGATAGCGTATTTATTTTCGTTAATTTTTTTGTTACCTTGCTTAAAGAAGAGGCTATTCCTTTTAAACAACTTCCCCGTTTTACACGCTCTTGTTGCTTTTGTTGTTCAATCAATGCCTGCTTTTGTTGTTGTTTTTGTGCAAGTTGCAAGCTTGCATGATATTGCTCCTCAACTTCTTGTTGAAACTTGGAAAATTCATTTATGATAGCTTGTGAACTTTCTGCAGCCGGCACTTGCTTGATAAAGTGCAAATATTCAGCATAACGACTTTTAGCATAGTTTAATTGTTGTTGTTTTTGCTGTGAAGAACTTAAATTTTCAATAAGACAAACTTCAACTTCTTTTAAAATACCAGCGGCTGTTTGTGTGAGATCTAAAAGCGCCTTGTTTAAGGCTTGTTGTAATATTGCAGCAGCAACTTCTTGATTGCCAGGATGTATTATCTGGTAATATGTTACAAATAGTTCTTTTGATTCTGCTGTAATAGTTGCAAGTTGAAATGGATAAGTTAACGACCGCTTAAATTGATCCCAAGCTTCATTTTTACGCTTATCATGTAAATATTTTTGCTTGAAATTTTCAAAACTCTCTTTTGGTTTATGGCTTTCAGGGAAAAGTGTTAAATAATCTTCATAACACTTTTCTGCTTGCCAAGAATCAGGATCAGAATCAAGTGCTTTCTGCACCGCTGCCAAAGCTTCTTGTTGCGCTAGGGTTGTTGGAAAAATTGCAAAATATTCTAGTAATAGTCTATAATCCTTTTTAGGTTTTTCTTGTACGATGATTAAATCTTCTTTAGTACGCGTACAAGCTACAAAAAATTGGTTTAATAGCACAATCGCTTTAGTATGATCTTGTTCTTTTCTATCTGCAGCACGATGCTGTTTTGTCTCATCATTAGCAGATGGAATATTATTCTGTTTAATAACCTCATTGAAAACATTTAAACTAAATGGATTGTAAATTAAAACTTGATCAAATTCTAATCCCACTGCTTCTTCTACAGTATAAATAGGAATATTTTGTTGTTCGTTAATTTCTTTAAGTAATGTTTCTTTTTCAGCTGCAGAAAAAACAATAATAGCAATACTGTTAATCTCATCTTGTTGTTTAAGACTGTTGTATTGCTCAATAATATTCGTTTCAGCAGATTCGCATTCAAGATAGGTTATTTTGCCTGCCTTTGGTTTAATATTTTCTGATTCAACAGATCGGGGTTCTTCTTTATAACCAACTCCACCACGAATGTGATTTTTTAGGTCAATAATTTTTGTTGCAACGGCTGCTACTTCTGGTGGGTAACGATGAGAAACTGTAAGTTCAAACATTGGGATTATTAATCTTGGATTCTGAGTAGCACTTTGGATTGCTTTTTGCATGCGTAAATGCACTGGCTCACTGGCATAACGACTAAAATCTTGATGTGAATCAAGCGTAGCAATGGCTTGCTTACTCGCATCTACTAACTGTACTACTAGGTTAGGTGGCATGATCGCCATTTCATCAATAGCAACAAAATCATAGTATGATTTATTAAGGATAGAACTGCAATCAGCTAAGCTTGGATCAATTTTATTGTTATGTGACAAAAAATTCTGATAATTTTCAAAAATATTAGGTATTAATACATTAGTTTTTTCTTTCCTAGCAAGACATTCAAGCTGTTGATAGAGAAATTGTCTTGTTTTTTCTTTAGCGTTTTCTTGTATAATCTTCTTTTGAGTAAAATATCGTTTGATTGCCGCATTCTCCAATGCAAATGTTTTAAATTCTTCATAGCCTACAACCGTTCTACTTGGGAAATGTTGTGCAAACCATTCTTCAATACTGTAAATTTCTACTATTACGTTAGGATCAGTGTTATTCATTGCCTGCCAATTTTGGCGATACGCGTGCGCTAATGCGCGTGATGCGGTAATGTATAAAATACGTTTAGTTTGTTGTTCTTGTTGCGCAAAACCTGCAAGCTGGTGATAAGCTTGAATCATTTGATCAGCTAAACCCAACGTCTTCCCTGATCCTGCCGGCCCAGATAAGATCGTAAACTTTGTGTTAGGTAAGTTGTGTTGTAAATTTCCAAAAACCCTATTTTGCTCTACACTAAGCCCTACAACCTGTTCGTTGTAGTACTGCAAATTTGCTAAAGCTGCTACTTCAGCTTGCTTTTTTTCTTCAGCTTGTAATAATTGTTGCTGTTGTCGTACTAACTCAACAATTTGCATTTTCAATATTTCGCTCTTTATTGTGACTGGCTCTTTATTTATGCCTAATAATTGTGCCAACCAACCACCGCGGGTAGTGTTGTATTTATTTTGCGCTTCTTTATATGTATGTGGAATAACTTCTAAAGGAATGTAATAATCTTGTCCTGCATGTGAAAATTTAAATAACAGTAAGCGATATTGATCATTAAGCCGTAAACTCATTACACCTGCGGGAAAACCAGTTAACGTTTCTAAATGCGCACCATTCGCATTTTTACGCCCTTGTTGTAGCTCTTTAAAAAATTCATTGAGTTTCTTTAAGTGTTGCTCTTCAAGAGTAGGTAAATGTGCAAAAAAAACCAAATGACTAATTTCGCTAAAACTTTTTTTTATTTCTGTTATTTCTTTTATTTTTGAATATGACATGGCTAATTCCTTATCGTTATAATTTGTGGATCAAAAATTTGTTTTATTTAAATTGCTGTAACTATTCACCCTGTAGATGGGAACGCCCATATTTGGCGATAAAAAGCTAAAGGGAGTGAGCAGATACCTTCAACTTTATGAAACATATTCATTAATTTTTTGAAGTTACTAACCAACAGTGAGTTCAACCCCAACGCTCACTGCATTTGCTACGGCATACGGTTTGCTTAAGCGCAATTGAAATCGCTTAAGATTGAACTCTTGCTGTAAAACAGTAGCGATCTTGTTGGCAAAAGTTTCTAAAAGTTGATAACTTTCTGTTTCCATCACTTTTGTTATGCGCTCACTCAGCACAGCATAATCTAAGGTACTCGCTAAATCATCTTGCAATTCACAAGCCGCAATATCATGTATTATTTCAAGATCTAACACGATTTTTTGCTTGATTTGGCGCTCCCAAGCATAAACGCCAATGGTGGTTTGCGCGGTTAAGCCGCTAATAAGGATTTTGCCTGCCATGATTTTTCCCGTGTTAATTGTGCTATATGAAGATATAAGATATATTATATTGTATAACGAGGTACAAAGACAATGAGTAAAATCTTAATTTCAATCCCCGATGAGCTGGCGATGCGCATGAAGGCCGTCATCCCAACACGACAACGCAGCAAAGTCATCACCCAATTATTAGAAAAAGAAGTCCAGCAGCGCGAAGGTGTGCTTTATGATTGCGCGCGCCATGTTGATACCAATCTCGTACTTCGCGAGGAAATGGCAGAATGGGAAGTGACTGTGCAGGATGGATTGAAAAATGACGACAAATAGAGGCGATATTTATTGGGTTGATTTAAATCCCACCACCGGTTCTGAAATTAAAAAATTACGCCCCTGTGTTTTGGTTGGCGCAACGCCTATCAGTAACGCTCGCCGTACTGTGGTAGTGGTGCCGTTATCAACCTCTGCAACGGCGAATCCTCCTTTAACGATTGGCGTGACCTGCCTTGAAAAACCAGCAACTGCGATTTGCGATCAAATTCGCACGGTTGATAAAAGCCGCCTAAGAACCCACGCCGGTATGCTTTCCATGCAAGATTTAAATGCCTTGGATGAAGGGTTGCGGCAAGTGTTGTGTTTGTGATAATTTTTCATGCAGGATTTAAACCTTCTCTGACAACTTGAATCACTTTTTCTAGTATCAGTTTAGCTTGTTCCATCCCCGATCCCACTTTTTTACATTCTGCAAATAGCATGGGCAAAAGGTTTATTCGAATTTCTGCTTCTATATTTTGTGGATTGATGGAATGCTCTGCAGTGGCATTTGTAATAATCTCATCAATCTCGAATACTAAAGCAATCCATCGCGTTGAAATAGCGCTGTTAATGACTGCAAGATTTGAACCAATCGTCATTTTTAATATGCCATAATAAGCTTGAGCCTGTTTATTGTCTTCAAAATCATTCGGCAAATCATCAACCTCACGTTTTTCAATTTTTTCTTCAAATTCTTTGAATAACATATATTGTTTGAGTGGGTGATCAAACTGTGCTTCAGCTTCTTCAATCAACTGCTTTAAGAGCTTAGAAAAAAACGCTTGCGCATACGGATCATCTCGCATGCTTTGTTGGATCATCCGTGCCGCACGAGTTTTGATGATATCCGTTTCATTGCGAGTCTTTTCGTTAGTCCAGTTTTTTTGATCTTGTTTCTTCCCCATTTTCCCTACTGCATAAACACCATCGGGTTCTCTAATTTCAATGCCCACGACATGTTTATCAATCAATCTTTTAACTTGATTAGCATATTCATCATAATGCACTGCTTCACCTGCATCCATTTTAATGATTTGACAAAGCGAGCTCAGTTGTTTAAGAGTTTCTTTATAATGATTTATATCATGCTCAGAAAAACTTTTGTCTTCAAAAAAA
Organism: uncultured Legionellales bacterium; assembly: GCA_964352905.1. Lineage (GTDB taxonomy): Bacteria > Pseudomonadota > Gammaproteobacteria > JAHCLG01 > JAHCLG01 > CAYGTS01. The sequence continues at coordinate 15,949 of CAYGTS010000006.1, forward strand.
CTGGCAGATTGTAACGCAACCTTGAGACAAGTTGAAAAAGTGCTTAATCGCTCATAAAAATCTTCACGGATTTTTAAATTAATATCGACCATTTCACCTGCTTGCTCTTGCAACTTGGGTATAATAACTTGTCTCAGCTGCTCAATATCGCCCTTATTTTTAACATTCTTGAAAGTCGCCCATAACGTCTTGTAATATGCAGGCAATTTTTTATATTCTGTACTCATTTGATGATAAAGACCTGCAAGATCATTAATATCAAAACCCGCTTGCGTCCGGCTGGCTAAATCTTGGTATTTAGCAATGGTTGTGTCTAACTCAGCTAAAATGCCTCGATAATCAATTAAAAGACCAAATTTCTTTTTAGGATGCAATCGATTAACCCGCGCGATGGCTTGGATAAGATTGTGCTCCTTAAGTGGTTTATCAATATAAAGAACAGCGTTTTGGGGTTCATTAAATCCAGTGAGTAATTTGTCAACGACAATTAATATTTTCAGTTTTTCATCGTCTTCAAATTGTTTAATAATTTTTTTTGTATAGGCCTTTTCATCTTGAGTCCCAACATTTTCTTTCCACCATTTTGTCACTAACGGAATCGTTGATTCATCTATAGTAGTGTTGCCTTCTCGTGTGTCTGGCGCTGACATCACAATGGCAGATTCAAATAAACCGACCTCATCAAGAAACTGTTTATATTTGATCGCTATTAATTTACTTTCACATGCAATTTGACCTTTAAGACCATCATCAATGTGTTTTGAAAAGTGATTTGCGATGTCATAAGCAATCAACCGAATACGATCTTCACTACTATAGACATGACTTTTTTTGGCAAATTTTTTCTTTAAATCGCTTCGTTGTTTTTCAGTTACGCCTTCTGTCATTCGATTGAACCAGCTATCTATTGCACGCTCATTGACATCAAGATCAGGAATTCGCTCTTCATATAACAAAGGACTAACGGTTTTATCTTCAACTGCTCTTTGCATCGTATAAGCATGAACAATAGGCCCAAATTTATGGGTGGTTTTATCTTCTTTTAAAAGTGGTGTTCCTGTCAATGCAATAAACGCAGCATTTGGCAAAGCGTGTCGCATTCTCGCATAATTTTCACCACCCTGTGAGCGATGCCCTTCATCGACTAAAACAATAATATCAGCGCTCTCATTGTGACATTCTGGCATTTTGGCAGCAATCGCAAATTTGTTAATGATGGAAAAGATAATTCTTTCATTCCCTTTAGTAATTTGCTCCGCTAAACGTTTTCCTGATGTCGCAATCGCAGCCGCTTTATCTTTTTTGCTGACAAGCTCACCACTATCACTGAATGTTTTACTGAGTTGATTTTCCAAATCAGTACGATCGGTCACAATAATAAAACGGCATTGTTTTAAAGCCGCATTGAAGATCAAGGCTTTGGATAAAAAAACCATCGTAAACGATTTTCCCGATCCCGTGGTGTGCCAAATCACACCGCCTTGACGAGCGCCTTTTTGATCTTTGTTGTTGATGCGCGCCATCAAATGTTTAATGGCAAAAAATTGATGGTAGCGTGCCACAATTTTGCCGTGCTTTTTATCGTAAAAGAGATAAAAACGCGTGATTTCTAGCAATCTAGCCGGAGACAACAAGCTCACTAACAATCTATCTTGAGCGGTAACAGCAAGCGCACCACCCGCAATTAAATTTTCATACCATTGTTTATCCTGTTGAGAGCGATGTGAAAATAATTTAGCCTTGTCTTTCTCGGTCAAGACTTTATTTTTTTGTTTATGAAATTCACTCTCACTGATAGCTTCTTCTCGCCAGGGTGCCCAAAATTTTTCTGGTGTTCCTTGCGTACCATACTGCCCATCAGTGCCATTTATTGACAGCAATAACTGCGAATAAGCAAATAAATGCGGAATTTCATACTGGTATTGGTTACGAAGATGTTGAGAAATGCCTGCAGCAATGGTGGGGCCTTTGTTTGCATAAGCATCAGGCCGTTTAGCTTCAATGACAACCCAAGGTAAGCCATTAACAAAACAAACCAGATCAGATCGGCGATTATCAATACCGTTAACGCGTTGCACAACAAACTCTTCTGTAAAAGTAAAACGATTATTATTCACATGCTGCCAATCAATAATGTGTAGCGTGGGATTAACTTTCTTTCCCTCTACAAATTCTTTAACGGCGATCCCGTAGAGAAAATAATTATACATTTTTTCACTTGCAACATTTAAACCTTCATTGAGTGCTGGAGAGCAAAGCGCCGAGATCACATGATCAATACTGCTTTCCGAAAAAGCACGCTCCATTCCTGCGTAAACAAAACGGCGTTTTTTGAGTTCATCTCTCAAAATTTCTCGCAACACAACTTCGTTAGTTTTAGCGTGTCTTGCAGCGAGTGCTTGTTTAGGGGGCAAAAATTCCCAACCTAAATTATGTAGCAAAATAATGGCTGGTATTTTGGCGCTGTATTCTTCTTGGAATTTGGGTAAAAAATCTATCATACTTCTTGCTTGCTTTCCATGGTATTTTTTTGCCCTTCACTTTTTTAAAAGTTGTTTTAAAGCACCTGAGGTAAAATCAAATTCTTGACAAGAATGAATTGTTTTTTTTAATTTATCGGAGCTTGATAACTCATTGCTGTAAAGTAAATAGAAAGAATTATTTTGTTTTAGATCGGAATAATATAATCGATTGTGTTTCTCTAAAATAGAAGGAAACCAATTATACCAATTAGTATCGAGAATAATAGCAATAAGATTGCCCAATCCTTTCAAAACAGCCACCTGTTCAGCTTCTGCCATTTTACCGATTAATTCAAGACAGTATTTTTCATAATTTTCATTCAGATGTTTTATCAAATAATCAGTTTCTTTCACAGATAATTGTAGTCCTGGAGTGGTAAATGAGATGCTGATAGCAAGCATTCCTTGATCTTTTTGAAAATAATTCTTTTGAACTTTATCAACAATACATTTAACAACTCTCTTTGAAATAAATAGATAATCAATTTTCCTTGTGCCAAGTATATTAATATTAATTTCACTAAGTTTCAATTGTAATTCTGTAGGAATAAATTCTCTATAATAACAGCTTATGTGTTGGTTTAATGAAATCCAATCCATAATATTCTGCTGCACATTTTCTGTGGAGCACTGAAGTTCATCAGCCATCTTCTTAATTTCATCCCGCGGCAACTCGCCCAACACTTGGTTTATTAAAATTCCAGGAGGTTCATCTGGATTACATCTTCTTTTTTCACGCAAACACTGTATTATACGATAATATTCGTCAAAACATGGTAATTGTTTATCCCAATCACAAAAAAAACTAGAATTAACAGAAGTACATTCGATAAAAAAAACATTGGCACTCAGATCAGGCATACCATTTTTTCTTGTGCGTTTCTCTAAACTGTAACCGGATCGCATTATCAAATCAGCAATAATTAACTCAAATACCCTGCTTGGAAGATTTGTTTTTAGCCCATTATCAAATTGATCCTGATCTGAATCAAGAAAACAATTGTAATTCTTACTCAAGACTTCTATTTCATTAGAAATCTCAGAATACAGCGGATCAGTTGTTTCTTCAAAAAACTGTAGCGTCCTGTGACTCTGAACCTTTATTATTTTGTTTTGCAATTTTTTATCTCTTGGTTGTGATCGCCTTAAAAAATATTCCTTTAAAAAATTCAAGCTTTCATTTTCATCCCCTGCACTTTCAATCTGCTCTTGCAATAATTGCCTTTCCCGTTGTAATTCTTTTTTTAACTCCTCTTCGCTCGGCAAATAATACATGTATTTTGCAGCAAAAAGTTGCTCACTATCGCTGAGCACGGAGTATTTCACAACAGCTTCACTTTTTTGGCTACATAAAATGAGACCTATCGTTGGATTATCACTCTGATCTTTTTTATGCTGATCATAAACACGAATATAGGTATCCATCTGTCCGACATCTTGATGAGAGAGTTTGCCTAATTTCAAATCGATCAATAAAAAACATTTGATTTTGTAGTTATAAAAAACGAGATCGATATAAAAATCTTGGTCTTCCGTGCGAATACGTTGCTGACGTTCTACAAAGGCAAAACCTTTGCCTAGCGCCAATAAAAACTGTTGTAGATTACTGATTAAACCACTTTCTAAATCGGCTTCTTGGTAGCTGCCATCCTGTAAGTTTAAAAAATCGAGCACGTAAGGATCGCGTAAGTAATCTTTTGGGTGATCTGCCAGGGCGATGGTCTTGCTTTTTGCTTCAGCTTTTACAGGACTCTTCTCTTTACTCGATAATAAGCGTTCGTAATACAACATGTTGATTTGACGCTCCAATGCACGCACACTCCAGCTTTGTTGAGAAGCTTCTTGCATATACCATTTTCTAGCACTGGAGTTCTCAACTCGAGCTAATAGATTATAGTGAGACCAACTTAATTCGAGAGACAGTGTCTCCCGAATTGGGAATGCCTGATAAAAGCGCCGCATATTGCGCAGATTCGTGATATCAAAGCCTTTGCCAAAACGCTCTGTGAGCTTGTTGGAGAGTTGTTTGAGCTGCGCTTTACCGTATTCAGCTCGTGCTTGGCCTTGTTGTTCATCTTCAATTATCAAACGGCCAATTTCCCAATAAGTCTGCATCATCACCGTATTAATTTGACGCTGAACCTGCTGGCGCGCTTGCTCTATGAGAAAGCTAATTTGATCAAATAACTGACTAAGCTTCATTTTCATCCCCTGCACGTTCAACACGTTCAATCTGTGTCTGCGCTCACTTGAACCGGCAAAGCAGAATGTTTAAGTTTTTTTCCGGTTTACGTGGATCGCCGTTTTGGGCCACCAAATAACAGGCATAGCGAGTTAGCATAGTGTCGGTAATTTTACGTTCTGCCTCTGAACCTATATTGACCTTTTTCGTGAGGTCACGAAAATGGTCTGAAATATTTACCTTGCTGTTTTCACAGGCTTTTCTTGCCTTATTGATAACCTTTGCAAAGTTTTCCCAGCGATCATAGCCCAATAGAGTCATTAGCTCTCGAGCATAGCAAAACTCGATACCAACCTCTTCAAGCAAATGCAGGTGCTCATCAAAACTAGTCTTCAATTTGGCTAGCTGTTGCTTATCCATTGATTACTTTCTCCCATTATTTTTAAAAACAATAATTTTGTTAATTTCACTTTCATTCATCACCCAGTTGCTTATGATCTTTAGCTTTCTCTTCAAGCTGTTTTAAAGTTTTATCAAAGTCTGATTCGAATAATCGATCTTGAACAATGCGGTATTTTTCAAATTCGCTTTCAGCGTGGGTTTTAGCGATTTCAGCAGTGACTTTACCGGCATCCTGCAAAATCTCACGATCCGTAGCAGCAATAAAACGGTTTAGACGTTCCTCCCAATCAGCCATGGTCATTGGTATTTGCCTGAGCGCCATATCTTCAGCTACATCTAAGTAGGCGTTAACAAGGCGTTCTAGCTGCGTCATTTCGTTTTCAGTCAGATAGTTTTTAGCAACGCTAACATCAAATTTCTGTATTTTGCCGTACGGAGCATCTTTCCAGCTCATTAATCCCATATTGTTTTTTTTGGCATCAGCACGGGTGTAAATTACTTCTGCCGCTGTTTGAGCATGAATCGCCCAGTGTAATTTGTTTTGGATAGTGGCAAAGAAACGTTTGGTTGCTTGTGCGGTCACATCATAGTCAATAGATGTTGCGTAAATATCTGTTATTTTCTGGTAGAATTTCCGCTCGGACAGGCGAATTTCGCGAATCCGTTGGAGTTGTTCCTCAAAATACCGTTTCCCAAGAATAGAGCCGTCATTCTTGATACGCTCATCATCCATCACGTACGCTTTGATGGTGTATTCTTTGATAATCCCTGTAGCCCATTTCCGAAACTGAACCGCGCGTTCAGAATTAACTTTATACCCAACGGCGATAATGGCTGAAAGATTATAATGCTTGGTGCTGTAACTTTTACCATCTTTGGCAGTTATTCGAAAATTTCGAATAACTGAATCCTTCTCTAGCTCACTGTCAGAGAATATCTTTTTTAGATGGTAGTTAATGGTGTTGGTTCCTACGTCATACAAAATCCCCGTCATTTTTTGGGTTAGCCAGACATCTTCATCAGCGTAAACTGCTTCAACACCACCTTCGCCACTGGCTGCAACAAATATCAGATATTCCGCTGCGGATGAACGAATTGTAGGCATGTTTTTTTTGCTCATGCGGTACCTCTCTTCAAATTGGATATATATTTTTTGCCATGCGAGTCAGCATAGTGTCGATGATTTCACGTTCAGCATCTGACCTAATATTCATAACCCAACTCTTTCAAATAACCATCCATCTCAAGCTCTAACGCTGCAAGTTGTGTTTTTAATTTTTCTCGCTCTTTACGCACAGCCATCAAATCAATTTCTTCTTCCTCTTCAAATGTATCGACGTAACGTGGAATATTGAGATTAAAGTCGTTTTCTCTAATCTCATCTATACTCGCCAGATAGGCATATTTATCAACATTTTTACGCCCCTTGTAGGTCGTGATCATTTTTTCAATATTTTCTGGCGCCAATACGTTTTGGTTTTTTCCTGCCTTAAATTCACGACTTGCATCAATAAATAATACGTTGTGATCTACTTTGTGTTTTCTAAAGATTAAAATAGCGGCTGGAATTCCGGTACCATAAAATAATTTTTCAGGCAGTCCGATAACGGCATCTAATAAATTTTCTTCAAGCAACTGCTTTCTAATTTTTCCTTCAGAACTGCCACGAAAGAGCACGCCATGCGGTACAACGACACCCATGCGTCCGCTTTTAGGTTTTAATGTTTCTACCATGTGCAATATAAAAGCATAATCACCTTTGGTTTTGGGTGGAACACCACGACGAAAGCGCCCAAATTGATCATGCTCTGCTTCATCATGCCCCCATTTATCTAAACTAAAAGGTGGATTGGCGGTTACAATATCGAAATGCATCAATCCACCCGTCTTGTCCAATAATTTTGGATTACGAATGGTGTCACCCCACTCCACTTTATGATTATCCTCACCGTGCAAAAACATATTCATCTTGGCAAGTGACCATGTCGAGCCAATGGCCTCCTGCCCATATAGCGCATATTTTTTGCTGCCAAAGCGGTTTTTAATTTTACGACCACATTTCATTAACAAGGATCCTGATCCGCAAGCTGGATCGCAGATTGAATCACCTTCTTGTGGATCTAATATTTCAGCGATCAAATCTGAAACTTCTGGTGGGGTATAAAATTCCCCCGCTTTTTGACCACCTCCAGCGGCAAATAGTTTGATGAGATACTCATAGGCATTACCAATGACATCGAGCGATCCTACTCGACTAGGTCGAAGATTGAGTTCTGGCTTTGCAAAATCTTCTAACAAATGGCGGAGAATGGTATTTTTTTGTTTTTCTTCACCCAATTTATCAGTGTTAAAACTAATATCTTGAAACACCGATTTTGCTGCATCACGCAGTTTAGTGCCGTTGGCTTCTTCCAATGCATGTAATGCTTGATCAATTCGTTCACCATTGCCTGGTTCGTGACGCTTGTCATAAAGCACATAAAAACTCGATCCTTTTGGTAGAACAAAGCGCTCATTTTTCATCATTTCAGTAATGAGCTCAGGTTCATCACCATGCTCTGCTTGATATTTATCGTAATGATCCTGCCAAACATCCGAAATATATTTTAAAAATAACATGGTTAGAATAAAGTCTTTATAGGTATCAGCGCTGACCGTACCGCGAAAGGTATCGCATGCTGCCCATAGTGCTTTATTGATTGCTTCTTGGCTTATCGGTGTGTTCATTTTTTTTCGGTCCTCATTATGAAGTTGTTGAGATCTTGATCCAAGTCACGAGAAATAGTTCTCATTAGCTAACTACTCACTCCGTAGCGGGGAACGTCCATATTTGGGTTAAAAACGGCGAAAATCTTTTATTGAAATGCTCATTTATAACGCATAAACTGCGCTTTCTCAAAAAAATTTTCGCCGTTTTTAACCCAAATATGGACGTTCTTGGTAAACCATAAGCTAAGGGGGTGGGCAGTTACCTCATTAGTTTTTCAGTATTGGTAATTAAGTTATGATAAACACGCCTCTGTTCAGATAAATTTTTATAAAGTCGAAGCAGTAATTGCTGCCGTTGAATTGGGGGCAGTGATATTGGGGTTTGTTCAAGCGATAGGCGCCTTATGCTTTTAGCAACTGAACCCTCTGATGCTTTTTCAAAATATTTTTGAGCAGTGTGTTGATTAAGTTGCCAAGCAATAAACTCTGGTATTGCGTTGGGTGACTTAACACGGATCACAAAAAAATGAGGCGATGCAACAGCTTTATCGAATTGCCCATTATATAAAACGGCGTAATGTTGAGAACCCCGAGCCACAAACAAAATATCACCTGAACACAAGAAATCAGGTTCGCGTTTTGTTGATAATGTTGTTTTCATGACAGCATTGGGCTTGATCCCCTCTTCCATCGAGACATTTTTCATTTGGATCACCGACACACCGCCATTGCGGTGCTCAGGGATCTTGCCTCGGAAGGAGTATCCACAAGATATTTCTGCTATTTGTGTTAATTGCATCATGTCTTTTTTTTACGTCATGGTAGATAATGCAAATCATCTTCCATTAATACAGTTTTGTCAATTATTTTTAACATCATTGATAATGATGTTAAAAATAAAAACACATTTATAAGAACATTTGCCACGGCTTGGGACACTTTCCATACAATAGCTAAGCGCCTGTTCTGAACAAAACAATGAGTCAATTTTCGCAATTTAATGGCACTTCGCACTTGAACGCTATAGAATTATAGGTATATGAAATTTATTTAGGAACCAGGCAATATGCAGCAATATCATGCCTTTTTGCAGGCTATTCTTGATCACGGTGTTAAAAAAGTAGATCGCACCGGGGTTGGCACGATTAGTCTTTTTTCTTATCAAATGCGTTTTAATCTCAAAACCGGTTTTCCGCTGGTTACCACCAAGAAAGTTCACACTAAAAGTGTTATTCATGAGTTATTGTGGTTTTTGCGTGGCGATACCAATACGCAATATCTTAATGATCATGGCGTGACGATTTGGGATGAATGGGCTGATGCAAAAGGCAATTTGGGGCCTGTTTACGGTAAACAATGGCGCGCTTGGGAAACTCGTGATGGACGTGTGATTGATCAAATTGCCAATGTGATCGACAGTTTAAAACATTCCCCCGATTCCAGACGCCATATTGTTAATGCTTGGAACGTGGGCGAACTGGATAAAATGGCCTTACCACCTTGTCATTTATTGTTCCAATTTTATGTCGCAAATAATCAATTATCTTGCGCGCTTTATCAACGCTCTGCCGATGCATTTTTAGGTGTGCCATTTAATATTGCGTCATATTCATTATTAACGCATATGATTGCCGAGCAATGTCATCTTGATGTTGGTGAATTTATTTGGAATGGTGGTGATTGTCATATTTACAATAATCATCTCGAGCAAGTGCACACACAATTGCAGCGTAAACCCTATCCTTTGCCCACTTTAAACATTAAACCGGGCGTAAAAAATATTAATGATTACCAGGTTAGCGATTTTGAATTTTTAAATTATCAATGTCACCCAAAAATTGCAGCACCGATTGCAGTTTAATGGAATTTAAGGAGTAATATTATGACGCATTTAAAATCGATTTTAAAACCACAAAACGTGCAAGAACTACCGCCTAATAGCACGGTTGCCGCTGCAGTGGAACAAATGAGTAGCAAGCATATTGGGAGTGTGATTATTGCTGAAGGCACTAAAATTTTAGGTATTTTCACCGAGCGTGATTTACTCAATCGCGTTATCGCGCATAATAAAAATCCTGAAAAAATTCATCTAAAAGACGTGATGACAGGCAATATTACTACGGTCACACCGGAAACTACCGTGAATGAATGTTTTAATCTCATGAAAGAGGTCGGTTGTCGCCATTTACCCGTAGTTGAAGAAGGCAAGGTGATTGCAATTGTTTCGATTAAGCATGTTCTCAGCTGGACAATCGATGCGTTACGTTATGAACGTGATCAGTTAAAACAGTATATTCATAACTAAGTTAAAACCTGCAAAATGTCATGCCAACAAGTGGTAAAACGCGGGCTGCAATTTTTACGTTGCGCTTGCCAACTTGGTGCTGCTTGCATTTTTTGACTCGCAAGATAAAGGGTATCTTTCCCAAAACGCTGATTAATCACATCTAATGTTTTAGCCGCACGTTTATTTAGAATCACTTTTTGATTATTAAATAAATCATACTGCAACCCATCATTTTCAGAAGTTAAATTATTGAGTAAAACACCTACTTTTTGATAAGCCAAACCTTGTTTGAAAATTTTTAGCAACCCTTGCTTGGCATAATGAATAATCGTTGCGGTATCTTGTGTCATTTGCGGTAAATTGATTTGCGCACTGCGACTGTAATAAGGTTGTGTTTTACTATGCCGATCCGTATTTAAAAATACTTGAATTTGTTTGCTCAGTAAACCTTGTGCGCGCAATTTTTCACACGCTCTCGCACAATAATGACTTAACGCTTCTGCAATGATTAAGACATCAATCTGTTTTTTGCCAAATGATCGGGAACACACAATACTTTGTTTAGGTGGTGCAATCACTTCTATTTTTAAACAAGGTTTTCCCTGCAATTCATAAACCGTATTGGCTAAGGTAATATTAAAATGTTTACGCATTATCTGAGGATTTGTTTGCGCTAAATCCAATGCCGTTAAAATATTGTGTTGCTGTAATTGTTTAGCCCATCTTTTACCAATCCCCCAAACGTCATCAATCATGGTTGCCAGTAACGCTTGTTGCGAAGAAACATGCGTATCTAAAATACAAACGGCTTTTTGCATTTTTTTCTTTGCTTGTAACACTGCTATTTTTGCTAATGTTTTAGTTTTACCCACGCCAATTGCTACTGGAATACCCACTTGTTGTTGAATGCTTGCCACAATGTGCGACAAATATTGTGTTAAATTAATATTTTCGGCACCCATTAATTCAATAAACGCTTCATCAATCGAATAAGTTTCAACGCGGCTTTCAAAAGTTTGCAAGACGTGATTAACGCGATAAGATAAATCACCATAGAGTGAATAATTTGAAGAGCACACCGCAATATTATGTTGCTGGCAGAATGATCGAATTTTCCAAAAAGGCACACCCATATCAATACCAAATGCTTTTGCTTCATTGGAACGTGCAATCACACAACCGTCATTATTCGATAAAATCACCACCGGCTTGTTTCTTAATTGCGGCTGAAAAACACGTTCACAGGAAACATAAAAATTATTGCAATCAACAATAGCAAATAACCGTGTCATCGAATTTTTCTCACCACACCTGAAACTACGCCCATAATAAAATTATCATCCTGTGCTTTTAATTCAATGCGTTTAAAATTAGGGTTAGCTGGAATTAACCATACTTTATGATCAATATGTAAGGTTTTTAAGGTGTATTCATTCTCAACACAAGCAATCACAATATCGCCGCTGCGTGCTTGTAACGCTCTATCTACCACTAATATATCATTTTCAATGATTGCAGCGTCTTGCATAGAAACACCTCTCACACGCACAAAAATGGTTGCCGCTTTATGCGCAATTAAATAGTCATCTAAGCTTAAATCCGCTTCGATATAATCATCCGCAGGGGACGGGAAACCGGCTTGCACCGCACAGGCAAATAAAGGAATGAACATGATGGCACTCTTTGACTCAATATCTGAATAAAGATAGAGAATTTTTTGAGAACTTTCAAGCAGGCTGTTTAAATAATTTTCTATGAAGATTAATTCACATTGATTCAACAAAGTAGCCAGCAAGCACGGCCCAGTAAAACGATTAAAACACCGCTATTGATCTGAAATGACACCAAAAATAACTATCGGTTGATTGATTGTGTCTGACATGACTTCCGAATATACTGCGGCTTCATCTAGTTTTAATTACGGAGAAAAATGATGAACAAAAATTTATTAGGCTTAGGTTTATCAGCCGCCCTACTCATGCCAGCACTTTCTTTTGCACAAGCACCACATGTGGACTGGGGTAATTGTCCAGCCAATCAAATTTGTTGTCCTAAAGCATTTTATTGCAATAATACGAGCTGTGGTGATACAAAAGACTGGGTTTTCATCATTCATCAGCCACAAGGCAGTAGTGTCAACGAGCTTGATTTACTGGATGAGATAGCTTATCTCTGGTTTGACCATACTACGGCTACTCATATGATTTGCACGTATGAAAATCCAACGAACAAAATGAGTGTCACTGCCGTCTATCGTATCTCTTCAGGCGAAATTTATCATTTAAACGGAACGAGTTGGCAACTTTCTACAGATCAAACGCAGGCATTCTGTCAATCTAGCGACCAAAATCAATGCACACTAATAAAGTCAAAGTAACGGATTAATCTGCAGTTGTCGTGCTACTCAAAGAAGCGGCACGACAATTTTCTCACTACTCCACCGTATTCGTCACCGCAGAGCTGCTGGCTTTAATGACTTTTTTTAAGCCCTTTTGTTGGTGCAAAACATGTAAGCCTTTGAGTAACTGCAAGGCTTGATAAAGTTGATAATCAGAATAAATTAACGGTTTGCCATCTTTATCTTTCGCCACAATGTCACTCTGATCTTGAGCTGTTTGATCATTCGTTAAATGATGATCTAAATCTGCTTCTTTAACAAAACTTAATACCTCTTTTTGATTTTGTTTATTTTCTGGGACCACGATTTCATCAACCACGATATCGGGCTTAATGCCTTTGGCTTGAATAGAGCGCCCATTCGGCGTGTAATAACGGGCGGTGGTTAATTTAATCGCGGTTTTATCATCTAACGGTAAGACGGTTTGTACTGAACCTTTGCCAAACGATTTTTTGCCTAAAATAACTGCACGCTGATGATCTTGTAAGGCGCCTGCAACAATTTCAGAAGCCGATGCAGAACCTTCATTGATTAATACGATTAATGGCACACCATCTAACGCATCACCGGCGGTTGCATTAGCACGCAATTGCGCCCCTGGAATACGCCCTTCGGTATAGACAATTAATTTGTTTTTACCTAGCGCGCGGCTATCTAAAAAAGTATCACTCACATCAACAGCAGCATCTAATAAACCGCCTGGATTATTGCGCAAATCTAAAATCAAACCTTGTAAATGACCCTTAGACTCGGTTTGTAATTTGCGCACCGCTTTATAAAGATCGGTTCCTGATGGTGCTTGAAAAACACTAATACGCACATAACCATAATGCGGTGTTAATAAACGACTTTTAACACTGGCAACATGGATCACTTCACGGGTTAACGTAAAGATTTGTGGCTTTTTTTCGCCTTTTCGCACAATAGTAAGCTTAATAGCTGTGCCTTTCTGGCCACGCATTTTTGAAACGGCATCACGTAAACTCATACCTTTGATAATTTTGCCATCGATTCCGATAATCACATCACCCGATTTGATACCCGCTTTCGCAGCAGGCGAGTCATCAATGGGTGCAACGACTTTAATAAAACCATTTTCACTGGTTACTTCTAAACCAAGACCACCGAACTCACCGGTAGTACTAGATTGTAGTTCTGCATATTCTTCTTCGCTTAAATAGGACGAGTGTGGATCCAACCCTTCAAGCATGCCACGAATAGCATTTTCAAAGACTTTTTTGTCTTCAACTGGTTCTACGTAATAATTTTTAACATGGCCAATCGTCGTAGTAAAACGACGCACATCTTCCAGTGGTAAAACGTGATCAGCGGCATCTTCTTGATTCGTTGCATCTGCCGCGTAGGTTTGTTGCCAAAAAGCAAACAAGATGGTTAGTAACGCAAGAAAATAACATGCTATCAAAGACTTATTAACTGTTGCTCTCATAGTGATTACCTCGTTTATGATCCCTAAATTTACCTACGTAGAGCTAATTTATTCTTATTGACACCATCTTGCAGGATCAAGCGGATTTCCATTATGCCTTATAGCAAAGTATAAACTACTTTTACTAAAACCACCGCTTTCGCCTACTTTGGCAATTAACGCTCCCTGTTGCACAAAGTCACCTGTTTTCCGGAACAAACTCTGATTTCGCCCATAAAGCGACATATAACCGTTTCCATGATCGATAATCATCAATAAACCAAAACCTCTTAACCAGTCGGCAAAGATCACTTGCCCAGGATAAATCGCATGAATGTCTTGTCCTAAAGAGCCGCCAATCACAACGCCATTAAGCTTTAAGGATTCTTCAGTATTGACCGATCCAAACCGTTCCAAGATTTTGCCCTGCACTGGCCACGCCAAATGGCCGCGCATGTTGGCAAAATGTAATGCTTTTAAATTAAGTCTCAGTGGTTGTTGTGACAAATGATTAATCACTTCAAGCAAAACTTGTTTATTGGCTTGTAATTCGGTTAAACGTGCTTGGTGCGATTGTAATTGTTTATTTAATTGCAATAAAACCAGTTTACGCAGTTGCTGCTGCTGTTGGACTTGTTGTTGCTGTGCTTGTTGTTGATCATGATCATGTTGCAGGCTGTTTGTTTCTGTTTGAATTTGATTCAGCATTATTGCAAGCTGCGTTAAGTTCGTTTGGATTTGTTGAATTAATGCAACACGCGCATGGTTAAAGTAACGATAATACCCCATCATTAAGCTCACTTGATCCGGATCTTGCTGATTCAATAAAATTTTTAGTGATTGTTGCCTACTCAATATATAAGCGGCTTGGATTTGTCTTGCTAACGAATGATTTTGGTTTTGTAACTTGGTTAAAACAATTTGTTTTTGCTGCTCAAGCTCATTTAAACTTTTGCGTTTGCTCGCAATTTGCTGATCGAGTTCTGCCATGTTTTTAGTTAATTGACCAATTTGCACTTCGCTTTGCTTTAAAGACAATAATAATTCATGCCGTTTTTTTTGTTCTTGCTGTAAGGTTTTTTGCACACCTTGGATTTGTGTGGTAACACGTTTTATTTTTTGTAAATTAGGATCGGCAGCAAACGCATTAACCGTTAGCAGCAAATTCATGCAAAAAAGATAGATCCATCGCTTCATGCATTCACCGTTATTAATGACTGCCCTGTCATTTCACTTGGGATTGGAAGGTTTAGTAAATATAACATGGTTGGTGCTATGTCCGATAGCGCGCCGTGTGGTTTAACCACCTTGGCTGCACGCCCAATATACAAGAAAGGAATAGGATCGGTCGTATGAGCGGTATGCGGCTGGCCGGTTGCCTCATTTTGCATACACTCAGCATTACCATGATCGGCGGTAATAATCACTTCGCCACCTAAGGCTAGGATATGATCAACCAGTTTGCCTAAACAGGCATCCAATGCTTCAACTGCTTTAATTGCGGCAGCAAGATCACCGGTATGCCCAACCATATCGGCATTGGCAAAATTACAAATTACCATCGCATAATCATTGTTGTTAATTTCTTGAATAAAAGCATCGGTTAATTCATAGGCGCTCATTTCCGGTTTTAAATCATAGGTCTTAACTTTGGGTGAAGGAATTAACACGCGCTTTTCACCGGCAAGTGGTGTTTCAACCCCACCGTTAAAGAAAAAGGTCACATGCGCATATTTTTCCGTTTCAGCAATACGCAATTGTTTTAAGCCGTGAAGGCTCACCACTTCGCCCAGCACATTGTTAACAACCAGGGGTTGATACGCAACGGCAACGGCAAGATCATCAGCATATTCTGTTAGTGTCACAAATTCTGTGAGTTTAGGACAAGCTTGGCGCTGAAAATCAGTAAAAGTTTGTTCAACCAATGCGCGCGTTAATTGTCTGGCGCGATCAGCACGATAATTCATGAAAATAACGATATCACCATCGTTGATTGTGGCAAGCGGTTGCTGCTTTTTCACGATGCAAGTTGCTTGTACAAATTCATCTGTTTCACCACGCGCATAGGCATTTTCTAAGGCAGTAACCGCATTATCTGCCTGAAATTCAGTTTGCCCAGTGGTTAACATATTATAAGCTTGTTCGATACGATCCCAACGCTTATCACGATCCATTGCATAAAAGCGCCCACAAATCGATGCAATACCACCATACCCATAATCGCTAAACAATTGCTGAAATTTTACTAAGGAATCATGCGCGCTTTTGGGTGGTGTATCACGACCATCTAAAAAAGCATGCAAATACACATTCTGCACTTGCTGCTGCATAACAAGGTTTAATAATGCTTGAATTTGCAGCTCATGGCTATGAACCCCGCCGGGTGATAGCAAACCTAGTACATGAATGCTTTTATTTCTTGTCTTGGCTTTATTAATTGCATCAAGCAACACCGGATTTTGAAAAAAATGACCCTCATTAATATCACTATCAATCCGCGTAAAATCTTGTTGTACTACACGGCCCGCGCCAATATTCAAGTGCCCAACTTCTGAGTTGCCCATTTGCTGCGCTGGCAACCCAACGGCCGTTCCAGAACCTTCAATCAAGCAGTGCGGATAAGAATGCCACAAGCGATCCCAATTAGGTGTGTTAGCCAATGCAATTGCATTATGCGAAACTTTTTCTGAATAACCAAAACCATCTAAAATAATTAGTGCTAGCGGCGTGTTTTTAAGGTGTGTCATTGAATCATTCTCATCATTATCTAAGCAAGTTGAATGACTATACCGTGTGTGAAATGAATTCGCTAGCGCTCGAGTGCCAAGTCTGCTAAATTTACGCCTATTACGTTACGTTTCACTCACAAACCCTGTCTAAAAAATAACTGGAGTTAACCATGTCAGCTGATAATGTCTTATCCTTAATTGAAGAAAATGATGTTAAATTTGTTGATTTACGCTTCACTGATACGCGTGGTAAAGAACAACACATTACTTTACCGTCACATATTGTTGATGAAGAAATGCTTAACGAAGGTAAAATGTTTGATGGCTCATCCATTGCGGGTTGGAAAAGTATCGATTGCTCTGACATGGTGTTAGCGCCAGATTTAACCACGGCCGTGCTCGATCCTTTTTGCGAAGAAATCACCTTAAACTTACGCTGTGATATTTTGGAACCCAGCACCATGCAACCTTACGAACGTGATCCTCGTTCCATTGCAAAATTAGCTGAAACCTATTTAAAATCAACTGGCATTGCAGATGAGTGTTATTTTGGCCCCGAACCTGAATTCTTTATTTTAGATGATGTGCGTTGGAATATTGATATGCGCGGTGCCTCTTATTCTGTTGACTCAGACGAAGCCGCTTGGAATAGCGGTAAAGCTTTTGAGAATGGTAACTTAGGTCATCGCCCTCGTGTTAAAGGTGGCTATTTTCCCGTACCGCCGGTTGATTCATCACAAGATATTCGCTCTACGATGTGTTTAATCTTAGAAGAAATGGGGTTAGTTGTGGAAGCGCATCATCATGAAGTCGCAACCTGTAACCAAAATGAAATTGCTACACGCTTTAACACCTTAACCAAAAAAGCCGATGAGTTACAAATTTTAAAATACGTTGTGCAAAACGTTGCACACACTTATGGAAAAACAGTCACCTTCATGCCTAAACCGATTGTAGGTGATAATGGTTCTGGCATGCATTGCCACCAATCCCTCAGCAAAGATGGCAAAAATATTTTTGCTGGCGATAAATATGCAGGTCTTTCTGAAACAGCATTATATTATATTGGCGGCATCATTAAACATGCTAAGGCACTGAATGCTTTTACTAATAGTTCAACCAATAGTTATAAACGCTTGGTGCCTGGTTTTGAAGCACCGGTATTGTTAGCCTATTCTGCGCGCAATCGCTCTGCTTCGATTCGTATTCCACATGTGGCTAATCCCAAAGCACGCCGCATTGAAGTGCGTTTCCCCGATGCTTGCACCAATCCTTACTTATCGTTTGCTGCCATGCTCCTTGCTGGCATCGATGGCATTAAAAATAAAATTCATCCCGGTGATGCCATGGAAAAAGATCTTTACGATCTTCCTCCAGAAGAAATGCGTGATATCCCAACCGTGAGTTTTTCATTGGAAGAAGCATTAAATAATCTCGATAAAGACCGTTTGTTCTTAACAGAAACCGGCGTATTCAGCGATGATTACATTGATAGTTATATTAAATTAAAACAAGGTGAAATGACGCAAGTCAGGATGACAACGCATCCGATTGAGTTTGAACTTTATTATAGTTTGTAGGTGTCACTGTAGTAATTCCCGGCGTGATGTTGAATAACTCAAGAACGCAATCCAGGGTTAGGATCTTCGATTTTGCAAATTTTCACTGTGCAAGCTATCGATTCTACCGCATTAACTAACATCACCTTAACATCTCATTCATTGGCTCTCGCCCCTGGATTGCTTCACTTCGTTCGCAATGACGGGCAAGTTTCATTGCAAGAGGTATCCCTAAATCACCCCTAACACATTCAACAAGACTAAAAAAATTGCTACTGGTACAAAAAATTTCATGGCATAAAACCACGCATTAAAAATGATTTTATTTAATTGCATAATAATCATAAGTTCCGTCATTGCGACTGCCGCACTTCGTTCGCAGTGACCGGCGAAGTGCGAAGCAATCCAGGGTTAGGATCTTCGATTTTGCAAATTTTCACTGTGCAAGCTATCGATTCTACCGCATTAACTAACATCACCTTAACATCTCATTCATTGGCTCTCGCCCCTGGATTGCTTCACTTCGT
>CAYGTS010000007.1:0-6068 GCA_964352905.1 uncultured Legionellales bacterium
TTAATGTGAGATTGCCCAAATATGGCTGTTCCTCGCTACACCGGGAATTGCTGTAAAAACGCCAGTCCTCTTGATAAGCGGTGATCAGGACGTTCCCCACTACGGGGTGAGTAGTTACGTAACACGCATAGCATAAAAAAAAATGGAGTTAGGAAAATGCCAAAATTAATTCGAGTTATCCCTAATCATAGATCAAACATTCTAAGCGCAATTTCAGAAATCGAAAATTTTTCAAGAAATTCTCAACTATCTGATTCAGATAGTACTTTGGTAAGCGCTATAACAGCTCACTTAATTCAAATAAAAAATTTAATACCAGTAACCATGATGGCTAATGAAGAAAAAAAACAGGAGTCTACGCAAGCAACAGCTCCTGATGAAATTTTAATTGATGAAGATCAATTTAATGCGATTAGGCAAGCATTGTATAAACAATTAAATAAATTAACTAATGTATCCCCTGTATCGCGACAGTTATGGTTAATTTTAAGCACAATGACCAAAGTTTCTCCGCTCAACAAGACTACTATTATTGACCTTGAAGATATACCTCATGGTCAAAACGTTTCTCGTGATTATTTTTATGCCAGTAGTGGCCATGCGTTTAAGCTAGCTGAAGTAGTCCAGTTTCAACGCTCAGTGAGTGGTCATCATAAATTTTGCAATCTTTTTTGGGGGGCGAATATACCGTTTAACCACCTTGACCAAAGAGCCATTATAAAACAAGCAAACAACAGAAGGGTAAATGTTCCCGATGCACGACAGGATGCGGAGCAATTCTTAATTAATTTATATCGTAGAATACTTCTGCATAATCTGTTGTTTGCTACGGATGTTATCGCTCAAGCGCCCGCTATTTATCGCAGAATGGTTATTCACTTTTCTGATAGGCGTGCTTTAACAGGGAGCTTACGTTTTCTAGGATATTTAACTTCTGAAGAATTCGTTATACCATGGGGCTTTTTTACCATGGCCCCCTTGATTGCTGCGCTAAATAGTCCCGTAAATGATGGCACGACTCGTTCCTATACGACAATGGCTTTATTAGCGGGCGTGACTTCTGCGATTACGATGCGATTTACCAATGTGTTAGAAATGTTCTTTTCATCCATAGAGTTTTCTTTTCGTGCTCTAGTTTACACCCATATGATTACACTCATGATCATGCTGAAAACTAAAGAGAAAGTCACCACTAATGATAACGAGAAAGCTTTTCTAGCACAAATTAACAACATTAATCCGCTTTCACATCATTCCTTTATTTTGGGGGTAAGTAATTTTCTCATCCAACTCAATGGATATTTTCCCAATAACTTTATATTCAATTTAATAGAAGCTATTGTTAATAAAATAAATCTATTCTTCATACAAGTTGTTAAGCGAAAATTTAATTATGAAATTGAGGCAGTATCTGAAACTGCTGAAGGACAACAAGTTCAGGCACTTTTTAATCGCGCAAGATTATTTTTTAATTCTATCCAAGATGATTTTCGCGACAATGCCACACCTACAGTTTATGATTATTTAACTGCGTTGCAACAGCAGATCAGACCTGCTTTGGAAGTCGCATTTGCAGAGCTGCAGCAGGGTCGTCTTAATATACAAGATCTCATGGGGGCTGTTTTGGGTAATAATTTTTTAAGACAACTCTACCAAATGGTGAATAATCCTCAAATTCTTAATCAATTTCCAGGATTATTTCCACAACGTAGACCTTAAAAATTTGATATCTATTCACCAAAATGTTGTCGCTTTAAAAAAGCCTCTTGATGCGATAGGGGATTATCCCTCTTGAGCGCTAGACCCTGGTTTTGCCCATAGAGTTGGTCACAAAGAATGGCGAAAAGATCAAAGCAAGAATGAACAATGGATCACAAAGCTTGCTAAGTTAATTTGTTACACTTCAGCGCAGTAAAAATGAAGCTGAAGGTATAAGAAATGAAAGGTAAAGGGGGTGAGCAGATACCCTATGGGCCCTAACCTTGCAAGCAGTCGCTATCCAGTAATTCCCGGTGTAGCGAGGAACAGCCATATTTGGGCATCTCACATTAAAAACACTAAAAAATGTGCTCACTTATCATGTATAAAATCCGCTATTTTTTAGTGTTTTTAATGTGGCCTTGCCTCAAATCTGACCGTTCTTGAGTTATTCAACATCACGCCGGGAATTACTGGTCGTTATCCCCCTTCCTTTGTGACTCTTATTCATCTGCCTAACTGGAAATTTGCGAAAATTTCTCCAGCAGGTTCACTGTCTGAGTTGCAACAAACAGCTTCAAAGTGCTTGTCGCTAAGGTTGTTTTGATTTACACTTAGTCGAACCATAGAAGTGGTGTGTCATTAAACTATAGCAATGGAGATTTAGCTATGCGCGTCTTAAAAAAATTACTTTTGATCGTTATTGTTAGTGTGACTGCATTAGGCTTTGCTGCCAGCAATCAGGATGCATCACAACAAAACATAGTTGATACAGCAAAAAATGCTGCACAGTTCACAACCTTAGTTAAAGCAATACAAGCTGCGGGTTTAGTTAATACCTTATCTGGCCAAGGCCCTTATACCGTATTTGCACCAACAGATGCTGCGTTTAAAAAATTACCTCGTGGTACGTTAGATAACCTGTTAAATGATCCTGCTAAATTACGCAAAATTTTAACTTATCATGTCGTTAAAGGTGAATTAAATTCGCAAAATATACAACCTGGTAAAGTCGCAACGGTTGAAGGTGATGATATTATGCTAACTGTTAAAAATGGCCATATCAAAGTTAATGGCGTTAAGGTATCTGCCAAAATGATTAAAACTAGCAACGGCGTTATTTATGTCATTGATAAAGTTTTAATACCAAATTAATTTCATAATTGAATAAAAAGCCAAGATTTGTACCAAATCTTGGCTTTTTTTTTGGCCAAAAATGACGATCCACGGCAGGGCTAGATCGCCATTTTAATCAAAACCTGGCATTTTGTACAAATTACGGCTAAGATTATAGTGATTTTCGCAGATAAATGAATGGGTTAAAGAATAACGATTATAAAGGATAATGCTGCATGAAAAAATTAGAATATATTGAAACTTTTGTTGAAGTTGTGCAAGTGGGTAGTTTTGCTAAGGCTGCGATTAAATTAAATTTAACGGCGGCCGCGGTTGGCAAACAAATCCAGGTTTTAGAAGAACGCATGGGACACCAGTTATTACATCGTTTATCCAAAGGTGTTGAGCTAACCGATGCAGGTGTTACTTTTTACGATCATGCTTTAAAAATTGTGAATGGTGTTAATGAAGCACAGCAAGTGCTCGATGATATGAAAGGTGAGCCGCGTGGCCGCTTAACCATTGCTGCCAATGGTGCCTTTTGTGAAAGACAGTTAATTCCTCATATTTCAGAATTTATCAGACGCTATCCGCATGTTTATCTCGATATTCAAATGAAAGAAAATTATCCAAACCTTGAGAAAGAGTCTATCGATGTTTTGTTTGACTATGCATTAAATAATCCTGAAGCACTCGAGATTGCGGATTATATGTGTCGCACAGTTGGGCGAACACGTTTTGTGTTGTGCGCATCACCACGATATTTAAATCAATATGGCCGACCTGAAAAACTCGAAGACTTAATACAACATCGCTACATTTCGCACAGTCATCGCAAAGATCCCACTAAATTACAATTTGCTAATGGCAAAGTCATGCACTTACAACCATTTATGTTAGTTGATTTTTCTTCCTTTTTAGTCAATCTCGCGTTAGATCATTTAAGCATTATTTGGGTTGAATATTACGAAGCAAAAGAGGCACTAGAAAAAAATCAATTAGTTGAGCTATTACCAGAGTTGTCTGATACTAACGTTGAAGTTGGGGCTTATTATCGCAAAACCAAATACCCTGTCCCTAAAATTCGTGCGATTGTGGATTTTATGCTAGAAAAGTATGCAGAGAAAGCCTAGCGGCTGTTAACAATTCGCTAGGCTTCGATAGGCCTTCCCATATTGATCAACATTTTGTTTGAAGGGCTCAAACCCTTAGCCCAAGAATACGATATAGGCTTGCCCTCATCATTCGCATATAATACCAAATTACCAACACCAACGCCGCCGTGGTGCTTACGCGTATCGCTGCTGTGATGATACGGTGTTGAATCGGCAATTCGCACGACATAGCCTTTTTTATTTTTTGTTGGTTTGGGAGACTTCATAACAACCATGACATGCCCAGTGGCGCGATGCCCTTTATGACGGTAGCGAAATGCAATAATATCGCCGGGTTTTAGCTCTTTCACTTTGGCAACATTTTGCCAATTATCACTGTTATCGTCTTTTGTTAAATGCTGGAAATAATTATAGTATGCCATTGCTGTTGGTCTGTTGGTGTGAGTATAAGCAGTAATTTGTTGATAAGCGTTAGGCACTGAACGTTGCAATAAGTTGGTTACATAACTTGAACAGTCAATTAAAAAAACACCTTTTTTTAAATTAAAAACATCGCCGCCTAATTTATAATGCGAATACTTTAGCTTTGCTTGCACCGTTTTCACTTCTTTAACAAGATTATTGCTGGCGAATCCTGAATGGCTTGTTAATAAAAAAAGAGTTGTGAGAAAAAGTTTCTTATAATTATTCATCATGATTACTTTTGTTTTTTTTATTATGGTATAACAACACAAAATAAATGTCAATATAAAATACATACCTTATCCCTCTGTTTTTTCCCGAAATTTGCTTATTGTATATGATATGCATGAAAACACATAGGAGTACCAGCCAGACAGCGACGAAACCTCGCAAAATTAAACTTTAATGTCGCTCCAAATTATTTTTGTAAAAATATTACTCTAACCATCTGGTTCTACTCCAAACCCAACCGGCACAATGGTTTTGTCCTTTGTACTACCATAGCGTTCGCGCGAACCAGCATCAATGTATTTGTCTGTGATACTGCTATTACTGTGTCCTGCATCATCACGCACATGCTCACGCGGTCTTATTTTAACATCATCTGAAATACCTGTGTGGCGTATCCAATGCACCGTTGCATGCATTAGCGCCTCAGCGTCTTCCTTAAAACCATCTTCTTTGAACCGAATAACAATTCGATCACTGTGGTTTCTTTTATTAATTTTTTAGATGATTAGAGCGTGTTAACAATTCGTTATGCTATGACGAAAATGGTAATCCTATTTTAATGATTTCCTGCGAAAACCAGGAGCAGATTGTGTTACTGCTTCGTAAGCTCTATTATAATGCTCTTTTGCGGGTGCATGACGAAAGAATTTATGTTTATCTCTAGCTGCGCTGCGCAATGCTACAGTGTTTTTCCAAGCTTGTTCGTATGTTTGCCTTCCTTCTTCAGCCTTTATGATTTCATCCCATTCTAGTTTAACTGTTAGAGGGACTCTTTTGGTTTCGCTAAGTTGCTCATGGTTAATGTTTTCACCACCGAAGATAATTTTCCAATCTGTAGTAAGTATCTCTTGTTTTAGCTTGTCAATATTCAGTTTTGGAAGACGCTCGCGCTGATGCTTAGATAAGCTTTCAAAAAGCTCTGTTTTCTTTTTTTCTTCATCAGAAAAGATTGAACTTGAATAAAAATTAAATCCAGCATCGATGAGGTTTTTGCATTCTACTTCATTAGATTGTTCAAAAAATTTTTGTAATAATTCGTTTCCTTTTTTGTTTAAAAAATCCAAAACTTCACTATTGCCGATAGTCATATCAAACACACCAAATCCTTCTGCTGTTTTTGCCGTTAGATTAGCCCCATTTTCTAGCAATATCTTCACAATCTCAAAATGGCGAAAAAAAACTGCAGCATGCAGTGGAGTGAAGTTAGACAAAGTACCATTGTGTTTCCCAAATAATCGAGCAAACTGCTCTTTGCAACCGTTAGTTTCAGCGCGTCGTAGCAGCACTGGGATACTTGCATTCATCGCCGGGTCAATAATCAGTATTGGCTTTTGCTCTGGTGAATCTCCCGCATCTGCTTGATTTTCATTTGGCTTATCATAGTGTGCTAATATTGCTGCTACTATTTCCGTATGACCCTTTTGTGCCGCGATGAAAAGCGGGGTT
>CAYGTS010000007.1:6168-34061 GCA_964352905.1 uncultured Legionellales bacterium
TTGTGCCGCGATGAAAAGCGGGGTTTCACCATCTCTGTCTGCTTGATTGGGATCAGTTCGCTGATCTTGAAGCAAGGCCCTAACAATTTCAACATGACCTCGGAGTGCCGCAATAAGAAGCGGGGTTGTACCACCTTTTTTAAGTGCCGCATTGGGGGGGGCGTTATTATTAAGCAGTGCTGTTACAGTTGCAGCACTTGCATCATCCCTAGCTGCAATATTTAGCCAACTTGCGCCAGATATTGGGTCAGACCACTTGCTGCGCTGTGCAAGGCTTTTCTCTAACGTATTTCTAAGATTATTTAAAGCAGTTATTGCCGGATTTGCCACTCGATTTCCGTCATGTTGAATACTGTGTTTGTCTAATAGTTGAATATTAAGTGCTACACATGTAGGAAACGGACACATGCACTGCATCAACGCGGTAACCAAAGCATCGCTTGTTGCATGAACCGTGATACAGTGATTATTGATAATTACCCATTCATTTTGGACACGCAATAAGGAGACTGCATGCTTTATACTACTTATTAGCAGTGCTACCGGTTTATTATTTATTTCTAATTCCTTGAAAAAAGAAATCAGAGGATTGTTTTGCTCATGCTTATCGTAAATACCAGAACACGCAGCAATCTCTGATATTCTTATAAATTCCTCGTTCTCATCCTGACTCAGTAACAACTTAGAAGTAGCGCAGATATCTTGCAAAGCAATATTATCCTCAAACAAATGTGGATATTTAAATGGCGCATAAAATAATTCAACCTCTTCAAAAAAAGCTCGCATAGTGAGGTAAAGTTCTTTTTCTCCAGTAATATTTAGCCCTTCTTTTTTTCTTTTTTCAGCGTTCTCAACTAAATTTTTAAATTTTTCTGCGGTTGTGTTACCTTTTATAAGGTTCTCTAATAATGTACAGCGTTCTTTAAAAGTGTCAAATTTACCAATCAAGAAAGCTTTTATAGCCATGCTCGCTAGCCCATAGCAAACACCATTATCATTTGATTGATATCCTAACGACCGCATATATTGAATAATAATAGAGTGCACGATTTGTATCTCTTTATACGTATTATTATATGATTTTATTGTAACTTATTCACCAAAATTTGCTGAATAGATACATTTTATTAATAATTTAGTTATTTGTTTAGTTCAGTGTAAACTTAAAAAGCACAATGTGCAAGGTTGGTTGCAATAAAGGTTCAAACTCCAAAAGCGGTCCAAAGGTGTCACTCACCGCGATGTGGACCAATCGGTAGGCTATCGAAGAGCAGCGATGGCAAAATTTAATGACTGATAAGCGAGGCTATCAGGCTTAATTTTCATTTCAATTCAAGTTGCAGATATTGTTATGTAGATGGGAACGCCAAATCTGAACGTTCTTGGTAAATTCACAATTAAATTTACTGAATAGTTACAGCGTAATTAGGTCATTTTTTTAATTTGAGCGAGAATACGATCACCTAACCAAAAATGAGTTTTTCCTAATTTATCAGCTGCTAAAAAACCAACATGGCCACCTTGTTGACTTAACTCAATGACAATATCAGGTGATAAATCTTTTTTAGTTGGAATGATTGTTTCAGGAATCATCGGATCATCTTTAGCATGAATAATCAATGTAGGGGTTGTGATTAAACGTAAAAATGGTTTAGAGCTACAGGATTGATAATAATGCAGCGCACTATCAAAACCATATAAAGGAGCGGTGATAGTTTCATCATATTCCCAAAAAGTAGAAATTTTAGCGACTTTTTCAAGTGTGATGGGAGCAGGGCGGTTTTTATACTTTTCGAAATAATAACTTTTCAATTCGCGCAGTAATAGCCACTGATAAAAACGGCTGGAATTACTGTTTAAAAAATTAGCTGTTGGTTCTAAATCAAATGGCACAGAAACGGCAATAGCTGAAGTTAAATATTCCTTGTCATTATTTTCACCCAACCATTTTAATAATACATTTGCGCCCAGTGAAAAACCAACGCAATGCATCGCTCGATCAGGATAACTTTTTTTAATGTGTTCAATAACAAAATTTAAATCATTAGTTTCACCACAATGATACCCGCGATCAAGACGATTAAACTCACCACTGGCGCCACGAAAGTTCATGACAATGGCGAAATAATCATGTTCGAGTAAGTAGGGCAATAATTTTTGCGCATAATGTGATTGGCTCGAGCCAGTGACACCATGCAAAATCAAGACAATTGGTTTTGAAGTATCGCCACAATAATCTAAATCAATAAAATCCCCATCCGGCAATTCTAAGCGTTCACGATTAAAATTAGCCTTTTGCAGATTCGGTAAAATATGCGGCCAAAGTGTTTGGCTGTGAGGGTGAGCAAGCCACCATGCGGGTTTAAAGTTACTTTGTATGATCATGATAGGTATCAAGCTTTGGTTTTATACAATTATAGAATGCATTGCTAACCCTGTAAATAAACCGAACCCACCAGGCCTGGCCTAAGTGGTTCAGGCTGTGATATTCTTCTCTTATAACTGCTATTTTATGAGGATCGAGCGATGAGTAAGAAACCTGAATTAACAACTACTGCAGGCAATCCCATTGCAGATAATCAGAATAGTTTAACAGCCGGTGAGCGTGGGCCGGTGTTATTGCAAGATTATCAATTGATTGAAAAATTGGCGCACCAAAATCGCGAGCGTATTCCGGAACGTGTTGTGCATGCCAAAGGATGGGGCGCGTATGGTAAGTTAACCATTACTAACGACATTACCCAATATAGTAAGGCAGTTTTGTTTGAAAAAGTTGGCAAATCAACCGATTTAATTATGCGGTTTTCAACCGTTGCGGGTGAATTAGGAGCCGCGGATGCTGAACGTGATGTGCGTGGCTTTGCAGTGAAACTGTATACCGAACAAGGTAACTGGGATATTGTGGGGAATAATACACCGGTATTTTTTGTGCGTGATCCGTATAAGTTCCCTGATTTTATTCACACCCAAAAACGTCATCCTAAAACGAATCTGCGATCACCTACTGCGATGTGGGATTTTTGGTCTTTGTCACCTGAGTCGTTACATCAAGTGACTATTTTATTTTCTGATCGCGGTTTACCTACCGATGTGCGACATATGAATGGTTATGGTTCGCATACTTATAGCTTTATTAATATCAAAAATGAAAGGCATTGGGTTAAATTTCATTTTAAAACAGAGCAAGGACATCGTCATTGGACCAACGAAGAAGCAGCGAAAATTGTGGGTAAAACGCGTGAATCAACCCAAGAAGATTTATTTTACGCGATTAAAAACGGTGATTTTCCAAAATGGAAATTTTGCATTCAGGTTATGACTGAAAAACAAGCACACAAAACGAAGTACAATCCATTTGATTTAACCAAGGTGTGGCCACACGCAGATTTTCCGTTAATTGAAGTAGGTATGCTAGAATTAAACCGCAATCCAGATAATTATTTTGCCGAAATTGAACAATTGGCAGTTTCACCATCTAATATTATTCCCGGCGTTAGCTTTTCACCGGATAAAATGTTACAAGCGCGGATTTTTTCGTATGCCGATGCGCATCGCTATCGTTTGGGTACGCATTACGAGGCTTTACCTGTTAATAAGCCGCGTTGTCCTGTTCATACCTATAACAAAGATGGTGCAATGTGCTTTTTTGAAAATATGCCCAATCCTGATGCGTATTATGAGCCCAATTCGTTTAATGGTGCGGTAGAACATCCCGAATTTGCTGAGCCACCGCTCGCCCTGAAAGGTGATGCTGCGCGTTATGATCATCGCAAAGGCAATGATGATTTTTCACAACCACGCGCGTTATTTAACTTGTTTGATAATGAACAAAAAGAGCGTTTATTTAGTAATCTTGCTGAAGCGATGCAAGGCGTGCCTAATGAAATCATTGAGCGCCAATTAGCATTATTTGATCAAGTGGATAAAAACTATGGCGCAGGGGTTAGAAAGAAATTAGGTTTTATTTAGGCAGTAAGCGTATACTCTTTGGCTTTGTTGCAGATTAGCCTCTTTCTGAAAACAGACTAGCAGCTCAATTATTTTGCGGGCGCCTTATTGCTTTTATTAGTATTGCTATTACACTATCATTTTCAATCCTTAACCATTGTGGTTCCAATTGTGGTGCTATTCTTTGCTAACGGTATCCTTCAGCCTTTACAGGTTAACTGCGCGATCCCTCCTTTGCTATTCACTACCGGCTATGCAATTGTCATGATTGGCTTGGCCATCACTATGGCATGGCGTGGATTTATTTTGGCAAGGACGAGCCGCACACAAGCTAGTTGGAGTGTCATATGAGAATTTCCCAAAACGAATTTTTGCGCAACAAGACCTTAGGCCCGGTTGCTGATTTAGAAAAACATTTACCAACTGATTGGTGGCGTACTTTGTTTAACTCTTTGTATTTAAAAACCGATGGCGATGTTGTTGAAAATGATAGCAACACGGCGCATGAAGTCGATTTATTATTAAATGCCACCGGCTTAACGCCTGATCAACATATTTTAGATTTATGTTGTGGGCAAGGTCGTCATACTATAGAACTTTTTAAGCGCGGTTTTGAAAATAGTATGGGCATTGATCGTTCACGCTATTTAATTCGTGTCGCGAAAAAGCGTGCGCAACAATTAGGGTTCGCGATCCGTTTTGGTGAAGGTGATGCGCGTAAAATTCGCTTGCCTGATTCAAGCTTAGATTGCGTCGTTTTATTTGGCAATTCATTCGGTTATTTTGAATCACAAGAAGATGATGTTGCCGTTTTAAACACTATTTTACGTGTGCTTAAAAGCCAAGGTAAAATTGTACTGGATATCGTTAATGGCGATTGGATGCGTGAACATTTTGAAAAACGCTCTTGGGAATGGATCGATGAAAATCATTTTGTTTGCCGCGAACGTTCTCTTTCAAGCGATCAATCACGGGTTATTTCTCGTGAAGTGATCGTACACGCCGAAAGAGGAGTGATTGCCGATCAATTCTACGCTGAGCGTTTATATAATTTCCATGAAATCCGTGAAATTTTAACGAGTTTAAATTTTAGTGAGGTCACGTTGCATAATGGTGTGAGTGCGCAATCAACGCGTAATCAAGATTTAGGCATGATGGCAAACCGTATGTTTATTAGTGCAGTCGCGCCGGTTAAACAAAAACTCGCTGCAAGACCAACGCGCCAAAATAATATTGTGGTATTATTAGGTGATCCACGTTTACCTGATCCAGTTAAACGCAATGGTGTGTTTAATCCTGAAGACTTAGTGACCATCAACCGCTTAAGGGAAGCTTTGTTAACATTACCTTACCAATTTACTTATGTTGATCACCATAAAAAATTCATTGAAACCTTAAAAAATACCAAGCCAGATTTAGTACTAAACTTTTGTGATGAAGGCTTTAACAATGATGCCAAACTCGAATTACATGTTCCCGCTTTATTAGAAATGTTAGGTTATCCGTATTCAGGTGCAGGTCCTGCTTGTTTAGCGATTTGTTATAACAAATCCTTTGTGCGCAGTGTGGCGCAATCGTTAGAAATTCCTGTACCATTAGAAACCTATTACGATCCGAGCGACCAGGCAGCTAATTTACCATCAATTTTTCCGGCATTGTTAAAACCCAATTATGGCGATAGTTCAATAGGTATTACGCAAGATGCTTTTGTCACAAACTCACAATCACTCGTGGAATATTTAGATCACTTAAAAGTATTAGTACCAAATACCCCAATTTTAATTCAAGAATTTTTGGCTGGTACTGAATATAGTGTGGGCATTATGGGTAACCCGGGGCACTATCAGCTGTTACCAATTTTAGAAGTTGATTACAGCCAGCTGCCAAAAGACATGCCAAAAATTTTAGGCTATGAATCAAAATGGCTACCTGATTCCGCGTATTGGAACAAAATTCGTTATCAAGCATCGCACTTGAGTATAGAGCTTGAAAGACAGTTATATGATTATGCTATCAAATTGTTTGAACGCTTAAATTGTCGTGATTATGCACGCTTTGATTTTCGTGCTAACGAGCAAGGTGAAATCAAACTGTTGGAAGTGAATCCTAATCCAGGTTGGTGCTGGGATGGTAAATTTAATTTAATGGCTGAACTTGCAGGGAAATCTTACAGTGAGTTCTTAAATCTCATTATTGAATCGGCACTTGAGCGCTACCAATTAAATAAGCTAGTGACTTTGACAAAATAGTGTGATCGGCCATACTTGTAAAGGCTACAAGGTGAATAGCCACAGAATTTATTAACTTAAGTCAAAATATTAGTTGCTTAAAACCAATATTTGATTTAAATAATAGATGTTAACTTTAAATTTTAGGAGAGATCTAATGTCTAAAAAAGTCATTGCAACAGGTGCTTCTATTTTATTTGCTTCTTCTATTGCCATGGGTATTAGCACTGCTAGTGCCAATGTCGTAGCGCAAGCAAAAGCATTACCTACTCAAACAGTAGCGACTAATGCAATTCAATTGGCAGCTTGCAGCGGTTGCTGTGGTGCTTGCAGTGGTACTTGTAGTGCTACTTGCAGCGGCACTTGCGGCGGTTGCGCAGGTTGTTGCGGAGCTGATGCAGACTAGGTTTTGCATTGGTTGTGTATACTCACAGGATTTCATTTTGCGGCGAGGTGTGCGCGCGGTCTGCTAGCTGCGTGTATACGTAATACATGAGCAGCGAAACAAGCGCACAACAAGCTCGCCGCATGAAAGCCCAAGAGTATAGTGTTAACAGAGAGGCATTTTGCCTCTCTGTTACCTTTTAGGATCTTAAAATGCTTACTGCTGCTGAAAGAATTAACAACTGTTACCAGCAATTAGGCGAATCCAATGTGGTTTATCCTTTGTTACAAGATTCGCAAGCAATTCAAATTTGGCAACACTATCCGCAAGGTGATGTTAAAGATTTAAAGCATCATACGCAGTATTATTTTCACTCTCATCCATCTAAGGATCAAGATAGGCTTAAAGAGCACGGGCATTTTCATTTATTTTTTAGGCAAGATTTAATTCCCAAATCTGCTAAACCCATAGCTGTTTCACCCAAATATCAAGAATCGAATGGCAAAAAAGATCGGTTAGTGCATGTTGCGGCGATTGCTATGAATGAATATGGTAAACCTACCGGTTTATTTACGGTTAATCACTGGGTTGTTTATGGTTTATGGTATAAAGCCGATGTACTAATTCCGTTGCTTGATCGATTTATTGTGGATATTCCCGCTTCAGCGCTGGCCATTACTAATACCTGGATTACCGCGATGATGGAATTATTTCAACCTTTTGTAGCGGAATTATTAATTAAACGTGATGAAGTGATTGCAGACTTTGCCAGTGATAATGTATTTGATGATCGTAACTTGGAAATTACGTCGTTATTATTGTTCGAATAAAATTATTTTTGATCAGTGATACTTTTAAATTTCCCTTGCAATAAACTTGGAGCCACTTTTAAAACACGCAGGAAACTGCGTCGCATTTGTTCGCATGAATTAAACCCCACAAGCTTAGCTGTTTCTTCAAGCGATAAATTACTGGTGCTAAGTAACAGGCGCGCTTTTTCAACCCGTAAATTTTCAACGTACTTTGAAGGAGTACTGCCAGTTGCAGCCATAAAACTGCGTGAGAAGTGACGCACACTCATATTCATTTTATCCGCTAAAATAGCAACACTTAAATCTTCAGTTAAGTGCCCCAATATCCATTGGGTTAAGTGATAAAAGCGGCCAGGTTGTTGCTGTATTTTTAGCATGTGACTGTATTGGGCTTGTCCTGCAGGGCGTTTTAAATAAACCACTAAATGCCGGCTAATATCTGAAGCAAATTCATGACCTTGATCTTCTTCCAGTAAAGCTAAGCATAAATCAATCGAAGCGGTAATACCGGCAGAGGTATAAATATTGTCTTGTTTGATATAAATGGCATCGCCATCAACATTAATTTGCGGGTATTGCTGTTTTAAACGTTCGGCATAATACCAGTGCGTTGCAGCGGTAATATGATTTAGTAAACCGGCACGCGCTAACAAAAAAGCACCAGTACAAACCGAAGCCAGTCGCCTAACCGTTTTTTGCTTCATCACCAGCCAATTTAATAATTGCTGATCATCATTGAGATGCGAAATTATGCCCTCATAGCCCCCGCAAATAATAATTGTGTCATTGTGAACAATATCACGATACGTTTTGTCAACCTGAATGGTGGTATTTGAGCTGGATTGAATAGGGCCTTTATCCACAGCGAAATATTCAACATGATAATGACGTGTATCATCATTATGTTCACGCTCGTTACGTTCGTTGGCTAGGGTAAACACATCGGCAATGCAAGCAAAATCAAGCAGTCGGAATTGCGGGAAAATTAAAATAGAAACAGTATGCTGCATTTAGGTCGTCCTAAAATAGTAACTATTCACCCCAGCAATTCCCAGCTACAGTGGGAATTGCTGATCAGCTCGCAACGACAAAGATCCCCGTCATTGCGAGCGATTAAAGCAATAGTAATCTTATTCGGCAGCGGCAGCTTGTTCTTTCTGTGCTTTTTGTTGGCGAGTAACTAATTTTTCTTTAATACGTGCTGCACGACCGGTTAAGCCACGTAGATAGTAAAGTTTAGCACGTCTCACATCACCACGGCGTTGTAAGGTAATAGAAGCAATCGCAGGGCTGTGAGTTTGGAAAACGCGCTCTACACCCTCGCCATGTGACATTTTACGTACGGTGAAAGATGAGTTTAAACCACGATTTTTCTTAGCTATAACCACACCTTCAAAGGCTTGTAATCTTTCGCGCTCACCTTCTTTGACACGCAATTGCACGACAACCGTATCACCTGCACTAAAATCAGGAATGTCTTTTTTTAATTGTTCATTTTCTAATGCTGAAATAATATTACTCATGATTTTTCCCATACTCCGCAATAAATTCGTTTAATAATGTTGTTTCCTCATCATTGAGTGCTAACAACGCTAACAGTTCAGGCCGTTTTAGCCAAGTTTGCCCAAGGGCCTGTTTTTTCCGCCAGCGTTGAATGGCTTGGTGATCGCCGCTGCGTAATACAGCAGGGACTTTTGCCCCATCAATCTCTTCTGGCCTGGTATAGTGAGGGTAATCAAGCAAACCGTTAACGAATGAATCTTCAAGGTTTGAATCTTCATGCCCAAGGCTGCCTGGAATTTGCCGGCAAATCGCATCGATTAATACCATGCTAGCTAATTCACCACCACTAATAACATAATCACCAATCGATAATTCCATATCAACATAAGCGTCTTTAACACGCTCATCAATACCTTCATAACGACCTGCGATGATAATTAATTTTGGCATTTTTGCAAGTCTTACAACCGCTTGATGTTCAAGCTGTTGTCCCTGTGGCGACATAAAGGCCACTTTTGTCTCTTGCCCTAATTGTTTTTTCGCGGCAATGATGGCATCACGTAAGGGTTGTACCATCATCACCATGCCTGGCCCACCGCCATAAGGTCTATCATCAATATGACCTGTTTTATCATGACTATAATCACGCGGATTAAAATAGTGTAAATTGATTAACCGCTGTTGTTGGGCGCGACCAGTAATACCATAATTCAGCGCGTGATACATTTCCTGAAACAGCGTGATGATGCCAAACTGCATGTTAATACTCAGGATCCCAATCCACTGTGATAGTTTGCGCTGCTAAATCCACGCTTAAAATATAATGCTGTTGCACAAAGGGGATGAGGTATTCTTTCTCACCACAAACCACTAAGACATCATTAGCGCCTGTGCTCATGATGCGATCTACCTTGCCTAACACGTCATTATTTTTTGTTATAACGGTTAAACCTTCTAGGTCTGCCCAATAATATTCATTTTCAGCAGCCGGCGGTAACTGTTCACTGCTAATTGCAACCACTTGATGCGTTAAGAGCTTTGCAGCATCGCGGTCATTGCAATCGGCAAACTTTACAATCAAGCCATTACCTTGCTGTTTGCATGCTTCAAATTTCACACTGTGCCAGGTTTTTTCATCAGCTGATAATAGCCAAGGCTGATACCTAAAAATATTTTCAAAAGGTTCAGTAAAAGAGTTTACTTTTACCCAACCTTTTACACCAAAAGGTGCACCCAGTCGCCCAACAATAATAGCCTTCTGCGGGCTTATGTTTTGATCAGCTGATGACATATTAGCGAAATTAAGCAGCCGCTTGGGCTTGGCTAAATTCTTTAATTAACTTTTCGACGCGTTCGCTAGGCTGCGCACCATTATCAAGCCAATATTGTAAACGCGTTGGTTCGATGTGAAGCTTAACTTCACCGCCTGTTGCGATTGGGTTAAAATAACCAATCCGTTCAACATAACGACCATCGCGTGCTGAACGCTTGTCAGTGACCATGAGGTGATAAAAAGGACGGCCTTTGGCACCACCGCGAGCTAAACGTATAACAACCATTATGTTCCTCTTTGTTATAAACTTAAAAAGATGTGCATTTTACGTAATTTTTTAATAATTTAAAAGCACTTTTCGCAAAAAAGTGCTTTTATTATTGGGTTGGTTGCAAAAAAAGGCATCTTGGGCTAATTTTGCTTTATTTTATCGGGGGTTAGTGGTACTAAGCGAATATCAGCGAGCTTGTTGATCTCGCCATCATTTTCCTGAAAAGCAAAATCAGGATAGCTGCAAATGGCTTTTCTCTCGTTGAGTTTACCCTGTGGCGTTTGGTCCAGCAATTTTTGATTAGGATCATATTTGCCTGTGGTAACGTGATGATCGGTTTTTGTCTTTTCCAGCTTTTTAAGCAGATCGCGGGTATCTGCATTTGCTGCATCAAAAATTAAATCATTATACAGAATTCTTCCTTTTTGTACCGTGGTAAAATCGCCATAGGTCGGGCAGTTCAAGGTGAAACTTAAGCTGGGGCTTAAAAGTAAAACAATTATGAGAGAACGACGAATAGCGTGACTCATGCTATGGTGCTCCTTGCGAAATTAAAATTTACTATACGGGATATGTCGCATTATGATACAGTTTCCCTAATTTATTGAAAAGGGAATTGCTATGACTAACAGGATGTTTTGGCGAGTTGTTTGTTTAGGTTGTTTGTTGTTAGCAAGCAATACGATTTTTGCCGGTAATGTGGTGACTTATGGTGTAGCTCCTCGCGCAGAATCCATGCAAGCTTTTACAGCGGTTGCCGATGATCCGTCAGCTGTTTTTTATAACCCAGCCGGTATCACTCAACTTATAGGCACGCAATTTGATAATGGCTTACTCATTATTTTACCCAACTTAAAATACACCAATAGCAACAATAACGTGCAAGCTTCCTCAGATAAGCCTGCCTATGGCGGTTCTTTTTTTATCACCACCGATTATACAAAACCGGTTTATTTGGGGTTTGGATTTTACGCACCTTATGCCAGGGTATCGCGCTATTCACCACAAAATGCCGCAACCTTAAATTTACCGATGGATGCCACTATTTTACGTTTAGATTTTACGCCAACGCTTGCGTGGCAAATTAATCCAATGTTTTCGGTGGGTGCTTCTTTTATTATGAGTCGCCTTACTGCCAATTCAAATATTTTAGGTTTTTCCGAAAGAGGACATGGTTTTGGGGTAACCGGCCAACTGGGTGCCTTAGCAAAATTAGGTCATGCGGTTAAACTTGGCATTAATTATCGTGCACCTGAAAAAAGTAGCTTCACTGGAACGGGATCATTAAGCGGGGTAGGCCAGGGCGACTTTACCTCTCAGCTAAGATTACCGGGTGTGTTAAGTGCTGGTGCGGCTTGGCAGGCAACCCAAAAATTACTACTGTCATTCACCTATGAATATGAAATGTGGGATTATGTTAATAACTTAAATCGCAGCTACAATTTGCCTGCCATTAATGCGTTTTCCAATAACATTTTTAATGGTAAAAATGTTAGTAATTATCGGGCTGGGGTGTTGTATCGCCTTACGCCTTGCAATGAACTGCGTGCCGGTTTTTCGTACTTGCCTGCTGCGATCCCTTTTAGCAACATTGTGCCCGCGCAGCCGGATTATAATACTTATATTTATTCGGTGGGGTACAGCTATTATTTTCACCAATTGCGGTTGGATGCCGGTTATGAATTTGCGCATATGCCCGCTATAACCGGAACTAACCCAATATTTCCGGGTAGCTACAGCAATAAGGTTAATAGCATCATGCTGGGTTTTGGCTATACTTTTGCTTAACCCATCGGTGGGAAACCACCGCCGCCAGGTGGCAGCATGCCTTGCATGCTACGCATCATATTTTTCATGCCGCCCTTGCTGAATTTTTTCAGCATTTTTTGCATTTGCGCGAATTGTTTTAACAAACGATTAACGTCTTGAATTTCAGTGCCGGAACCCATTGCTATGCGGCGTTTGCGAGAACCTTTAATGACTTGTGGAAAACGGCGCTCTTGTCTGGTCATGGAATTAATGATGGCTTCCATTTTGCCAAAGGTTTTATCATTTTGTAATTTTTCTTTAGCCATTTTTGCCATGTTACCCACACCTGGAATTTTATCGATCATCGATGCAATTCCACCCATATTATTCATTTGGCGTAATTGATCACGAAAATCTTCCAAATCAAAGCTTTTACCTTTCTTTAATTTTTTAGCGAGCTTATCCGCTTGCTGCTGATCAACTTTTTGCTGAACTTCTTCGATTAAGCTTAATACATCACCCATGCCCAGCATTCGTGAAGCAACGCGCTCGGGATGAAAAGCTTCTAACCCATCAACTTTTTCACCGGTACCCAAAAATTTAATCGGTTTGCCGGTAATCGCACGAATTGATAATGCCGCGCCACCCCGCGCATCACCATCGGTTTTAGTTAAAATCACACCGGTTAAGGAAAGTGTGTCATTAAATGCTTTGGCAGTGTTGGCGGCATCTTGCCCTGTCATGCTATCGACAACGAATAAGGTTTCAATAGGATTTATCGCATGATGAATGTGTTTAATTTCAGCCATCATGTCATCATCAATGTGCAAGCGACCGGCAGTATCGATAATTAAGACATCATTTTGATTTCTCTTAGCAGCAGCAATCGCATCTTTAGCAATGTTAACTGGATTTTGGTTAAGATCACTGGGGAAATAATCAACTTCAACTTTAGCTGCTAAGGTTTCTAATTGCTTAATCGCAGCGGGGCGATAAATATCGCAACTAACCACCATCACTTTTTTCTGTTGTGTTTCTTTTAAGCGTTTGGCTAACTTGGCAACGGTAGTGGTTTTACCAGAACCTTGTAAACCTGCCAGCAAAATCACGGCAGGGGGTTGGGTGTTAAGATTTAATTCGTTAACAGCATCCCCCATGACTTTGGTTAATTCATCATTAACAATTTTAACCAACGCTTGCCCAGGCGAGAGACTTTTCGTCACATCTTGGCCAATCGCTTGCGTTTTGACTTGCTCAATAAAATCTTTAACAATCGGTAACGCCACATCCGCTTCGAGTAACGCCACACGCACTTCGCGCAGTGATTCTTTAATATTATCTTCAGTTAAGCGACCTTTACCGGTCAGGTTTTTAATGGTTTTACTTAAGCGTTCGGTTAATGTTTCAAACATAATCATTTCCTAAAAAGATAGCGTTACGGTGCTGTATACCTAAATTGGGTATGATCATACCCAATTTGGGTATAGATCGCCAGGGTGAGCGAATTGACTCACATTAAATCTAACCGAAGGTAGCCAAAAAAGTAATCTGAAGTGGTTACAATTGAAGAACAATGAGTTATGGCATATGCAGGCTAAAAAATGAGGGAATCTCTGAGCCAGAAGAGAGGTTATTAAGGAAAATCTTGGAATCGGTGCTAAGCTTATTTTATGCATTTTGTATGCTAGCATAGAGGTGTAAATATTATGAAAAGAGAATATATCGCAGGTGGTGCGGGAACTGAAGAAGTTAAGCCTTGTCAATCTTCCGGAGTCGAGCGAATTTTTCACATGATTTTTTTGTATTTTATATTCATATTCGCAATCGTTGGAACTGTTTATGCCGCAACGCAAAGCGTGTTGCTGGTTATTTTTGGACTATTAGTTTGCTATTACCTAGAGAACATGTTGTTTGTTTTTGGTCATATCGGATTCCATGCCGCTTTTATTGAATATCCTGAAAAAAAAATGTCAACTTTATCTCATCATTCCTTCATTCATCACTATCGAAGAATTCAGGTTTATCATGAAACTTGGTTAGAAACCAGAATTTCATACTTTTTTTGTCCCAAGAAGTATTTTCGCAGTCCGGTAACCTTGGGACACATAATTCCACAATGCTTAACAGGATTAATCCTATTCCTTATCAATCCCATCTTGGGCATTGCTGCGCTTTCCTTTATATGGCTCATGCATTTGCTGCAAGCAATTTGCCATGAATGGTATCACAATAGAGATAGAGAAAATTTTTACGTGAAGCCATTACATTACTTAATGTTATTTTTAGAAAAAATAGGAATAATGTCTAGAAAAAAACATGCTGAACACCATAAACATGGTTTGGATAACCTTCATCAAGTATCTTTATGGTTAGATATGTATATTCCTGGAGGAGAAGCAGTTGGTAACTTTATCTGGAAGAAAACCCTAGCAAAATATAAAAAGGGCGAATATAACATGACTGATTTTATTAGGAAGATATTTTATGTCTATATTTTTCTAAATCACCTCATACTCATAGCAATGTTTTGCCTCTTTGGGTATCTTTGGCTGTAACCTATCAGGGCAACCGCATCTGAATTAGCCCCTGAATAAGAGGTTCTCAATTTATTTTGGTGCAATATTCAGGGTTATTCTACATCAAACAGTTGGATGAGCCGCATGAAGTTATGTGCGGTTTCATCTTCGTGTTGATAAGGGCCGTAAGTTTTGATAAAAGCTTTAATGACGTAGCGATATTGCGGGTGGTTTAAAACCGGCATCATTTTTTGGGCGCGTTCAATGTCGTGTTGTTGATTGTATTTTAATCCTTGAAATAATACCGTTGCCAAAATTTGGGCTTTGGAAGCTTTTTCTTCAGGGGTTGAGTATTCAAAGCTTTTAATGCATTCGTGCAAGGCAATGTCTTTATCCCATTCTAACCAATCATAATAAAAATTGATCGCAGCTTGTTTTTCAGCTTGAATGTTTAAGACTTTTTGATCGGATTCGTTAACTGCAAACATGAAGAGTAAGGTTGGAATTAATGCTTCCATATTCGCCCAAGAGCAATTACCAGTAACTTGGCGTGGCAAAGGGAGATCGGCTAATTTTTGTAAACCTAACACATCGTAAATTTCATAATCCATAAAATCACTGGATAATTTTTCATAAAATAAAAAATCTAAAAATTGGTGATCAAAAATTTTTTCATTTTTGATTTTATAAATATTCACTGAGCCATGTTTATCAGCGCGTTGTCCCCGATCACAAATTGCAAACCAATTGCCGTATTTTACCGCACCTACCGCATGGCCTTCATATGAGAACGGAATGATTAATAAATCATTTTTATAAAGAGCATGAATGCGCTGTTGGTAATCTTTGATATTGATTTGATATTGCTGATAACGCAGTAATTCATCTGCCGTTTGAAACGCTTTGATAATAATATTAATGTGATCAAAAAAATGACGTAAATGCCTTGCTGCAAAATTATTACGATAGCGGCCTAAGGACTGCAGAATCACCGCAAGTGTAAATTCTAAGTAAAAACCGGCAAATTCAATTTCAATAAACGTGCGCTTGGGATCAACAATATAAACGGTATCTTGCAGTTGAAAACGATGACCTAGTAATTTGGCATTAATAAAATCTTGCGCGAATTTTAAGTTGGCACCATATTTGTAAAGTAAGTGCTTAACATCGCCGTAATCACGTAAAATCGCCTTGGCGAGCAGCGGTTGGCCGGCAAGATTAAAGGCATTGGGATTGGCTTTATGTTTAAGTAACAAGTCACATAATTCAATGTTGCGATTTTCAACCGCCCAGTGTAATGCCGTATTGCCGGCCATATCGGCTAAATTAACCAGCGCCCCTTTTTCGAGTAAGAGTGCGCTAATTGCTGTGTCATTAGCAATGGCTGCTTCAATTAAGGGTGTGTAACCATAATCATCAAATTCATCAATATCTACACCGCGTTCAATGAAACTGGTGACGCGTTGTAAATCATGGCGAAGGATAGCATCGGTTAATGTCATGAGTAGTTATTATTCCTCGTTAGTGGCGTTGCAGCGTTGGTGCGGCGGATAAACGATTGCCTAATTGATGTTGCAAACGATTTTGCAAAGCATGCTCATTTTTGCTGGCATCAGGATTTAAATTTGAATGCCCCCGTTCTTGTCGTCCTGAAATGCCGCTAAATTGGCGTTTACCGGCTAACAAGGGATGTTGTGGTGCATGCATGGGCGTGCCATCTTCATTAAAAGCTTCTGGTGGCAAATTAATAATACTTGCAGCAAAACCGCCGTGACTACCGCCTTCATCACCTTCGTCTTCATCGCCATTAAGTAGGCGCTCTTGTAATAATTTTGATAAATTAATCATACTTGGTAACTATTCACTCCGTCGCAGGGAACGTCCATATTTGGGCTAAAAACGGCGAAAATCTTTTATCGAAATGCTCATTTATAACTCATAAACTGCGCTTTCTCAAAAATATTTTCGCCATTTTTATCGCCAAATCTGAACGTTCTTGGTAAACCACAAGCTAAAGGGGCGAGCAGTTACGAAATGTTTTGAGTAACCACATTTCCGTCACTGCGAGCGAAGCGCGGCAGTCCAGGGAAAGGATCTTCGATTTTGCAACATTCTACCATATTTGCTAGTTGTACCACTGGATTTCCTGCCACTCGCCCTGGATTGCTTCACTTCGTTCGCAATGACAGCTAATTTATTCGCTGCGCTCCTCGCAATGACAGAATTGCTCATTTACCCTTAACCTTGTGTAATTTTAGCCCAAGAATCACGTAAATTCACCACACGATTAAAGACTAATTTTCCAACTTGGCTATCGATTTGATCTAACATAAAATAGCCAACGCGCTCAAATTGGTAGTGTAAAGTAGGGCTATCATAACTAATATTGGCTTCTGTTAGCGCATGATCAATTACTTGTAATGAATCAGGGTTTAGCATGCTAATTAATTCTTCGTCACTTGCAGCGCTACCAGGATTTTCGCTATTAAACAAGCGGTCGTATAAACGCACTTGGCAGGTTTGGCTGTGCTCTTGGGCTAACCAATGAATCACACCTTTAACTTTGCGATCTTCT
The DNA here is from genome assembly GCA_964352905.1 of uncultured Legionellales bacterium. Classification (GTDB taxonomy): domain Bacteria; phylum Pseudomonadota; class Gammaproteobacteria; order JAHCLG01; family JAHCLG01; genus CAYGTS01. The sequence goes on from CAYGTS010000007.1 coordinate 23,429, forward strand.
GGATTTTTACCCAAAGTGGCTGGATCGTAGCTGCATTTTAACTCAAGGACTTTGCCTGTTTGTGGATCGCTAATCACTTCTTCACATTTAATAATATAACCAAAACGCAAGCGTACTTCTTGTCCCGGTGCTAAGCGATGATATTTTTTAGGTGGGTCCTGCATGAAATCATCGTGATCAATATACAAATGTTTACTAAAAATTAATTCGCGCATGCCTAAATCAGGATTCTGCGGGTGATTCGGCGCTGGTAATTTTTCAATATGATCATCTGTTAAGTTGGTAATCGTAATTTTGAGTGGATTTAAAATACAAAACGCGCGTTTGGCATGAATATTTAGATCATCACGCACGCATTCTTCTAGTAAAGCCATATCGGTCACAGAGTCATTTTTAGAAATTCCAACACGTTTCACAAATTCGCGCAATGCAGCAGGCGTAAACCCGCGGCGGCGTAAACCTGCAATTGTAGACATGCGCGGATCATCCCAGCCGGCCACCAACTTATTTTCAACTAAGAATTTTAATTTTCGTTTGCTGGTTATGGTGTGCGAAACATTTAAGCGCGAAAATTCAATTTGCTGTGGGCGCGGTTTGTTAAATATTTTTTCTAAGAACCAATCATAAAGAGGACGATGATCTTGAAATTCTAAGGTGCAAAGCGAATGGGTGATTTTTTCAATTGCATCCGAAAAACAATGCGCGTAATCATACATTGGGTAAATACACCATTTTTCACCGGTATGTGGGTGCGCGGCATGTAAAATGCGATAAATGATCGGATCACGCATGTTGATATTACCTGAATTCATATCAATTTTGGCGCGTAATACGTGTTCACCTACCGCAAATTCACCGGCACGCATGCGCGCAAATAAATCTAAATTTTCATCAATACTGCGATCGCGATAAGGACTATTTTTACCCGGTTCGGTTAAGGTGCCGCGGTATTCGCGGATTTGATCGCCACTTAAACTACAAACATAAGCATGGCCTTGTTTAATAAACTCCACAGCATAGTCGTAAAGTTGTTCAAAATAATCAGAAGCAAAATGTAAACTATCCCATTTAAAACCTAACCAGGATACATCACTTTTAATCGCTTCAGTGAATTTAACTTCTTCTTTGGTAGGATTGGTGTCATCAAAGCGTAAATGGCACCGCCCTTGATATTGCTTGGCCATCAAAAAGTTAAGGCAAATCGATTTAACATGCCCAATATGTAAATAACCGTTCGGCTCCGGTGGGAAGCGCGTGGTAATGCCGCTTGCATAAGTGTGCTTAGCAATGTCGTCTTCAATGCGCTGTTCAATAAAATGTTTTGTCGTTTCAGTCATGTGCTTGCTCTAAGCTAAAAAAGATGATATTACATCATCATGCAATTTCATGCTATAGCCCTGCCGGGCTTAGTGCATTAAATTGCCTAAAAAATAATGTAACTATTCACCCTGTAGCTGGGAACGCCAAATCTGAACGTTCTTGCTAAATTCACAGTTAAGTTTACTGAATAGTTACAAAATAACAATACTGTTCACAGCAAAACAAGGAAAATGAAACATGTATTCACAACAATTGCAAGAACAAGAATATAAGCGGTTAGCTGATAAATACTCACAGATTATTGATGCTATACAGATTAAACATGCCAAACCTACGGATTCTATTCGTGATGTTAATATGAACAAAAGGCAAGCTGTTGCAGATCAACAGCCTGCTGTAGATTCTAATTTACTTACCCCTTTCGAAAAAAGCACTTTGCAATTATTATGTGATAACGATGTAATTAGTGGTTTGTCAGTAAATCAAATCGTTGATCTGGTTACAAATGTTACAACAGAAAATCAACTAAGATTTGTGCAATATTTATTAAAAGAAGGGTTGTTAAACCAGGATGCTAATTTTGATGTAATTAATATTTGGTTGGAAAATATTGGCGGGTATACAGAATTTTTTTGGGCTGATTTATCACAACTAATAAGATTATCTTTAACTTGTAAAAACATTACTATTGCTAGGGAAAGTATAGCAACCAAGGGGGTTTTATCCTTCATTTTAAAAAATGAATATTTTTTGCTGGCATTTAATGCTTTGTATTGTAATAAGCTAAACTTTCCTTGGGAGTGGCAAGAGTTTAAAAATAAAATTTCTCTGCAACCTATTCAACAACTAGAATCTTTTGAAATTGTTGTTGATGGCCTATTATCTCATGTTAATGATAATTCGCTTGATGAGGATAAAAGAAATACTTTGAAACAGGAGCTACTAGATAAAATTAGCAGAAATGACTCATATGTTAAACATTTATTTAGTCGATCTAGCGTAAACCTAGAAGATTTAGAAAATGGATTCTTAAACGAAACATGTGATTTAGATAGCGTGTATTCTGTTTTGCCATTATTGCTTTCTCATACTGATTTTAGCTGGCAAGAAATTAATAAAATTGTTAATGTAGCACTTAATTTATCAGGTGATTTATCAGGTGATTTATTAGATTTATGTGAATCTTTTATTGCAGCCTTAGTTGAAAATTCCCGATTTCCAGCTTCACAAATTGCTACTTTGTTAACGAGTATTAACGATAACCCTGCATTTGAAACTAATCATGATAAGCTTGCAGTAATCTATCGTTTAGAAATTGTCTTACGCTTTGGTAACCAAGTAAGTTATCGTGAGTTAAAAACTTGTGTAGAAAACGGATTTGCGAAGTTACCTGCTAATCTACCTCGTTGGTTGAATGAAGATTTAATTAGCAGAATAATATCAAAAGATCATGTTGATATCATTACCCAACTTGTGAAGAGTGATTTAATTAATTCGCAAGATCAAGCAGCTATTAATGCTTTTTTTAAAGCTTCTACTAACAATGGTTATACAAATGAAGATGGTTGCAAGACTCACTACAATTTCATTAGCGCAATACCGCGGGATATTTGGTTAGATCAAGGAAAAAGGAAGGAGTTATTAGATTATTCTGTAAATGCTGATGCAGCAGTTGAAGAAGATGATGCAGAAAATCTAATCATGGAAACTGCATCAGTTGTTGTTGTTGCAAGATTTTTAACTGAACTTAACATTGATATTATTCCTATGCTTAGTAAAATTCACAATAGGTACGATCTTGAATTATTATCACTTTTTGCAGATGAAGTTTTGGGGAATGCAAAATTAACCACGCCTGAAAAGAAAGAATTAATAGGAATGGTTTCAGAAAATCAAGTGGATCCTAAAGATTTTGCGGTTTTTATTGGTTTTTTAGCAATACAAAGAAACTTCCCAGGGTATCATTTCAATCCAATGCAATTTTTAAGCAATAATAAAGTGCCTGCTACTGAAGATGTAAATATGACTGAAGAATCAGCGTATTCACAAGGGTTTTACTCTGAATTAGCGGGGAGTTTTAAGGAGTTTTTAACTCCTGTGGATACTGCCTTTATAGTAAATGATAAAGCATTTAAAGCAAAGATTGCGGTACTTGAATTATTAGCTAAATTACCACCAGGTTTTGTTCAGGCTAATCATGCAGCGATTTTAGAATTGTTAGGAGCAGAGCACAAGCAAGTTTTTTCGCTAAAGCATTATCAAATGGTATACCTATTGTTATGGGTTTGCCAAAAGCAAAATGTTTCTGTTGATTTATTATCGCATTGTTTTCAAACGTTTACTCATAAAGATCAAACAACAAAGATTGTCTTTTACGAATATGCCATGCTGGTTAATCATATGGATTCTTTAGATCAAGAAGCAAAGAATAGCATTAAAAAACTTTTCAGCTTAGTGTTACAAGGAAAAGGAGAGGAAATAATGTTAACTTTGCAATCATGCGCTGCTCATCCTGCTCCCTTAAAGAATAATCTTAATACTGCTTTAACTGCTGCCCAAAAAAGCACAGCAAGTGATTTAAGATCAGGCCCTTTGTCGTATAGAGAAAATTCGAATAATAGGTTTTTTAGCAGCAGTAGCAGTAGCAGTAGTAGCAGTAGTAGTAGTAGCAAGCCATGTGATGTTAGTTCACCTGCACCTTAGCAGTGGTGGCCTTGTAACTTCACTCTGCTTTGGTACAATAGCCTCCCATCTGTGCTCTTTTTGCAAACGAATCAAGGTTTAAATTTATGATACGGTATATTTTTGTGACAGGTGGTGTTGTTTCATCCTTAGGTAAAGGCATTGCCATGGGATCGCTTGCCGCAGTGCTAGAGGCACGCGGTCTTAAAGTAACGCTACTAAAACTCGATCCTTACTTAAATGTTGATCCTGGCACGATGAGTCCTTTTCAACACGGTGAAGTGTTTGTGACCGAAGATGGCGCTGAAACTGATTTAGATTTAGGCCATTACGAGCGTTTTGTTCGTACCAAAATGACACGCGCTCATAATTTTACTGCTGGTAAAGTTTACGCTGATGTATTACGACGTGAACGACGTGGTGATTACTTGGGTGGCACGGTACAAGTCATTCCACATGTCACTGATGAAATCAAGCGCGCTATCCAACAGGCGAGTATTGGCGCGGATGTGGCGATGGTTGAAATTGGTGGTACGGTTGGCGATATTGAATCTTTACCCTTTTTAGAAGCTATTCGCCAAATGCGCATTGATCTTGGTAGTGCGCAAACTTTTTTCATTCACCTAACCTTGGTGCCTTATATTCCTTCGGCCGGTGAAATTAAAACCAAACCAACGCAACATTCTGTCAAAGATTTGCGATCGATTGGTATTCAACCCGATATGTTAATTTGCCGTTCTGAAGAAGGTTTGCGTGAACAAGACCGGCATAAAATTGCCTTATTCACTAACGTTGAAAAACGTGCGGTGATTTCCTTACAAGATGTTAATAGCATTTATAAAATTCCACGTTTATTACATGAGCAGGGTGTTGATAATATTGTGGTTGAGAAATTAAACTTAACAGCACAGCCGGTTGATCTATCAGAATGGGATACAGTGGTTAAAGCTGAAGCCAATCCCAAGCAAGCCGTCACGATTGCAATGGTGGGCAAATATATCGATTTTGCGGATTCTTACAAATCTTTAATTGAAGCGCTCAAACATGCTGGTATTCATACCCAAACCAAAGTTAAGATTGATTATATCGATTCTGAAATGTTAGAAAAACAGGATTGTAAAGCGCTAGCGAGCGCCGATGCCATTTTAATCCCTGGCGGCTTTGGGGAGCGCGGCATTGAAGGAAAAATTAAAGCTATTCAATATGCGCGTGAAAATAATATTCCGTTTCTAGGTATTTGTTTAGGCATGCAGTTAGCGTTGATTGAAATTGCGCGGCATGTTGCTAACCTTCAGGATGCCAACAGTACTGAATTTAATACAGCAACAACGTATCCGATTGTGGGCTTAATTACCGAATGGACAACCCCTGCTGGAGACATTGAAAAACGCCATAGTGGATCCGATCTAGGCGGCACGATGCGCTTAGGGGGTTACCAATGTCATTTAACCCAAGGTAGTTTGGCGCAAAAATGTTATCAGCAAGAGGTGATCATTGAGCGGCATCGCCATCGTTATGAAGTGAATAGTCATCTTTTACCGCAATTAACCGCAGCCGGTGTGATGATTTCTGGGCGTTCGCGTGACGGTAATTTAGTTGAAATGATGGAGTTGCCTAGCCATCCTTGGTTTGTGGGGTGTCAATTTCACCCGGAATTTACCTCCAACCCACGTGATGGCCATCCTTTATTTACGGGATTTATTCAGGCGGCTCTCACGCAAAAAAAAAGTCTAAAAATTGAAATAGCATGAGGAATGATTATGCAACTGTGTGGTTTTAATGTTGGCTTAGATCAACCGTTTTTTTTAATTGCCGGTCCTTGCGTCATTGAAAGCGAAGGCTTAATTCTCGATACGGCAGGTACACTCAAAGAAATTACCGATCAATTAAAGATTAATTTTATTTTTAAAGCGTCTTTTGACAAAGCCAATCGCACCGCAATCTCTAGTTTTCGTGGGCTTGGTGTTGATAAAGGCTTGCAGATTTTACAAAAAGTAAAACAGCAGATTGGTGTGCCGGTCTTAACCGATGTGCATGATGACACACCGCTTGCAGAAGTGGCGAGCGTTGTTGATGTATTACAAACGCCGGCATTTTTATGTCGCCAAACCAACTTTATCACCAATGTTTGCAAGCAAGGTAAACCCGTTAATATAAAAAAAGGACAATTTTTATCGCCGTGGGAAATGCAGAGTGTGGCCGAAAAAGCTAAATCTACCGGTAATGAACAAGTCATGGTATGTGAACGCGGCTTTAGTTTTGGCTACAATAATCTTGTCTCTGATATGCGATCGCTTGTCATTATGCGTGACACAAATTGCCCCGTTGTTTTTGATGCTACGCATTCCGTACAATTACCCGGCGGGCAGGGCAATACCACAGGCGGACAGCGAGAATTTGTTCCGGTGCTAGCACGCGCTGCCATGGCCGTTGGGATTGCCGGCATTTTTATGGAAACGCATCCCGATCCCGATAAAGCCTTAAGCGATGGCCCTAACAGTTGGCCACTAGCGAAAATGCTGGAATTACTCACGCAATTACAGCGCTTTGATGAGGTTGCGAAGGCGTTCCCATCCACGAACTGAAATAGTTACTGTATCGCATTACATTAAATATGCTATAATTCATGTACTCCATTACATCCTCTCGCCTATATTTATTTCAAATTAACTATTTCATAATTAAACCAACTTGCATACAATAGCCCATAACAATTGAATTATCAAAAAGGCTTTACTCATGACCCGTATTAACTCAATCCATGCGCGCGAAATTCTCGATTCGCGTGGCAATCCTACTGTTGAAGCACAAGTCAGGCTGGATAATGGCATTTTTGCCATCGCTGCGGTGCCATCGGGTGCATCAACTGGTTCACGTGAAGCCTTAGAATTACGCGATGGTGATAAGTTACGCTATTTAGGCAAAGGTGTTTTAAAAGCGGTTGCGAATATTAATCAAAAAATTGCGCCCAAATTAATCGGCATGGATGTGGCGGATCAAGCTGCAATTGATCAAGCGATGTGTGATTTAGATGGTACTGAAAATAAATCACAACTAGGCGCGAACGCGATTTTAGGCGTGTCATTGGCAGTGGCGCACGCGCAGGCTAAAAATCAAGGCTTGCCGCTTTACCAGTCACTTGGAGGAGACACTGCAACCACGTTACCGGTGCCCTTAATGAATATTATTAACGGTGGCGCACATGCTAATAATAATGTTGATATCCAAGAATTTATGATCATTCCGGTTGGCGCACCGAATTTTGCAGAAAGCTTGCGCTATGGTGTGGAAACTTTTCATGCGTTGAAATCAATTTTAGCTAAACAAGGTTATGCAACGGCGGTTGGTGATGAAGGTGGCTTTGCACCGGATCTAAAAGCCAATGTACAAGCCATCGAAATGATATTATCGGCGGTGGAATTAGCTGGTTTTCGTGTAGGAAAAGAGATCGTGCTTGGCCTTGATATTGCTAGCTCAGAATTTTATCGTGATAATCATTACCATTTAGCTTCTGAAAATAAAAAACTCACTGCTGCAGAATTCACTGATTATTTGAGTGATTGGGTTAGGCAATATCCGATCATTAGTATTGAAGATGGCATGGCCGAAGACGATTGGCAGGGTTGGGCGCTGTTAACCCAAGCATTAGGCGATAAAATCCAATTGGTTGGTGATGACTTGTTTGTTACAAACAGCAAAATTTTACAAGAAGGCATTAACAAAAAGATTGCGAATGCGATTTTAATTAAGTTAAACCAAATTGGTACACTGACCGAAACCTTAGAGACAATCAAACTAGCGCAGCAAGCGCATTATAAAACGATTATTTCGCATCGCTCAGGCGAAACGGAAGATATCACGATTGCCGACTTAGTGGTTGCCACGAATGCGCAGCAAATTAAAACCGGTTCTTTATGTCGCACCGATCGTGTGGCAAAATATAACCAATTATTGCGCATTGCTGATGAGTTAGGAACTCGGGCGAGTTATCCTGGCTTACGCGCTTTTAAACAGGGTTAATGGATTAATCTCATATGAAGCCAGTACTCATTGCTTTAGTTGGTTTATTAGGTTTGCTGCAATTCAAATTATGGTTTCAGCACGATGGTGTTGCCTTGGCTTGGCATTTGCATCATGCTGTGGTAGCTCAACAAACTGAAAATCATGATATGAGAGATCGTAACACGGCCCTTGCCGCTGAAGTAGTTGATTTAAAACAAGGGGTTGCCGCAGTTGAAGAGCGTGCTCGTACGGAAATGGGTATGGTTAAAAATGGAGAGACTTTTTACCAAATTGTGCAATCGCGCCAAAATTTTTAGGTTACAAGACAGATGTCTAACTCAATACCGTGCCTTGCTTTTGTTGATCCGATTATATCGCCTGCTTATTTAGTCAACGCGTTACGGCAAGCTTTTAATCAAGTCATACTTATCGCTGTATATAGTTTAGATCTTCCTGAGAGTGAAAAAAAAATTCGTTTCACTCCCACGTTGTTTGATCAAGTGATTTATCTTGATGCTAGTAATACAGAGAGTGTAAATCAAGCGTTATCGCAGTTGGAAGCGTATCGTGTTGATTATCTTTTTTATGGCTATGAAAGTAGCGTGCCGCTAGCTGATCAGCTGGCTAATAAACTTAAGCTAAACCATTCAAACGATAACAACACATCAGCATTACGATCAAATAAATATGCTATGCTAGAAGCAGTGAGAAAAGCAGGCTTGAATAGCCCGCACCAAATGCAAGTTGCACACCAACCCTTATCACAAGCACAACTCGCTGAACTAACGCATTGGCAATATCCTATTTTTATCAAACCGGTTAAAGGCTCTGCTTCATTTGGGTTGAAGGTTTGTCATTCACTTGATGAAATTAATACGTTTTTAACCGCACCTAATTTTGCTTTATTAGATGTTTCGTTAGCCGAACATCATTTAATACAGGAATATTTAATTGGCGAAGAATATTATGTTGATACAGTAAGTTGGCAGGGTAAACATTATTTAAGCGGTATTTATCGTTATAAAAAGCGCGTCATTAATAATTTACCCATTTGTCTTTATGCCAAGGCTATTGATCCTGCGAGTGAGGAATGGCAATTGTGTCATGATTATATTTTCGGCGTACTGGATGCGGTTGGTGTTGAAAATGGTTTTGCGCACAGTGAGTTGATGCTAACGCAAAAAGGACCCTGTCTTATCGAAGTTAATTCACGCATTGCAGGTGCCTCAGGTTTCACCAATAAAATGGCTGAGAAAGCGTTTCACACCAGTCAGCCCCTCTTGCTTGCACAACTCATTACAAAGGGAACGGCGCAGCAAAATATACAACTACAACAGCCAACACTGTTAGCATTGCTTCATAACTGGCAGCCGCGGCAGATTGCAGCATTAAATACAGCGTTATTGGCAACACTGGATTCTTTTGTTGAAGCTTTACCATTAAAAGTGCCGGGTACAAAGTTGGGCATACCCGAAAATTTACTTGATACCGTAGCCTTCGTGCTATTATCGCACCCAGACGAAGCAATCTTAATGCGTGATTACCAACAAATGTTAGATTGGGAAGCTAAACAAGCACTTTTCTAGGGCATGGAGTTTATTTTGATCGTTCAATACAGTTATTCTCTCAGTTATATTCTACTTACAGCACTTTCAGCGGTGTTTATTAGTCATGCAGGAACGGTAGTGCCGCCAGCGCTAACGCTATTTATTGCCACATTGCTTTGTATACTCTTTTTTCACTTGTTTAATCTTAGCGCCATAAAAACCATGTATTCACGTGTTTGGCAATTAAAATGGGCGTGGTTTAGGACGATGCTGGTGGTGACAACGATGTGGCTAAGTACTATTTACGGGCCAACCTTAATTTCACCAGCAAATTATATTCTGTTGTATTTTGTCTCATCTTGCTTATTAGGTTTTGTGACATCCGGGTATATCAAAAATAATCTTTATTATGGTATTGCGGTGCTAGGGATCACTATTTGCACTACTTGGATTTTATTTTTGAGCACGCCGGTGCCCGTTTCATCAGCAAGTGTGATCGGTATTTTGCTTGGTGTGCTAGGTGGTGCAAGTTTATTTTTATATAGTAAACAAAGTCATTGGTTATCACGAGAAGGACAATTAAGTGCAACGCAAGTTTTGGCAGTGCGCTTTTGGTTATCCGAAGTCGTGAGTCTCTTAATGTTGCCTGCTGATCCTTGGCAATATTTAAGTTGGTATGGCATGAGCATGATTTTATTAGTCGCAATAACCGCATTGATTTTGCCGATTTTTCTCTTTATTAAAGGTGTGTTAACGATTGGCGCTGAAAAAAATGCGATTTTATGTGGTTTAATTCCAACAACCACGTATGTTTTGCAATCGATTTTTTCCAAGGAACATAATATGAGTGTGTTGATCTTAAATATAGCAACCGCTTTTTTTATTATTTTGCCTTATCTTTACCGCTCGCCTGTGAAGATGCCAAAGTAGGCGAACAGTATTACATCTCAGTCATTCGCGGCGAGCAAAGTTACACCTAGGGAAGCACTAATAATTTTGTGTCTATCGGAACGTTACCGAATTTTAACAGCAATTCCCGGTGTAGCGAGGAACAGCCATATTTGGGCAATCTCACATAAAAA